>CAZIGE010000007.1:0-38114 GCA_964538475.1 uncultured Oscillospiraceae bacterium
GCGCGACGGCTTCATCCAGCAGATCGGCACCCCGCAGGAAGTCTTCAGCCATCCGTATAATCTGTTCGTGGCCGGCTTCATCGGCACCCCGCAGATGAACTTCTTCAACGCCGAGCTGGTGAAGAAGGACGGCAAGTACTGCGTCGAGATCGGCGGCTGCTGCGTCGAGCTGTCCGAAGAAAAGCAGAAAAACCTGACCAAGAACGCCGTGACCGAGCAGAAGGTCATCCTGGGCGTTCGTCCCGAGCATATCGAGCTGTCTCAGACCGGTATCGATGCCAAGGTCGATGTTTCCGAAATGATGGGTTCTTCCGTCCACCTGCACGTTACCGCACTGGGACAGGATGTGGTGCTCGTTGTTTCCACCATGAACATGACCGGCGCAGAGGTCGCCGCCCTTTCCATGGGCTCCAATGTCAAATTCAGCTTCCCGGGTCATGTCTGTCACGTCTTCAATACCGAGACGGAGATCAACCTGGAAGCCTGACCTTCCCCCCTTCCCTCCGCAAAAGCAGTCGCCCGCCCGGGCGACTGCTTTTTTCATATCCGCGCTTGCATTAGCCGTAATTTCGATATATACTAACCGTATGCACACGAACAGGGGGCATTTTTCATGGAATTTAAAATTTTATGCGTAGGCGATGTAGTCGGCGCTCCGGGCGTGGAGCGCATTCGGCGCACCCTGCGCTATCAGAAGCGGCAGTGCGGCGCGGATTTCGTCATCGTAAACGGTGAGAACGCCGCCGTCACCGGCATGACACCCGAACAGGCCGACGATATTTTCGACGCGGGCGCGGACGTGATCACCATGGGCAACCATACCTTCGGCAAGCGGGAGCTGTGCGACTGTCTGGACGAAAACAGCCGTATCCTGCGCCCCGCGAATTTCGCGCCGCAGGTGCCGGGGCGCGGCTGGGCGCAGTATGACACGCCCGTCGGCGCAGTCGCGGTGATCGACCTGATCGGCCGCTGCAACATGGATTACGGCCCAAACAACCCCTTTCTGATGATCGACTCGATCCTCGCACAGGTCACCGCGAAGATCGTGCTGGTGGAATTCCACGCGGAAGCCACCTCGGAAAAGCTCGCCATGGGCTATATGCTCGACGGTCGCATCAGCGCCCTGTGGGGCACGCATACCCATGTGCCGACGGCGGACGCGCAGATCCTGCCCCGCGGCACGGGCTATGTCACCGATCTGGGCATGACAGGCCCGAAATATTCCGTTCTGGGCATTCGCCCCGAGCTTTCCATCGGAAAATTTCGCGGCGATCTCTACAGCCGCTACCGCTGGGCCGAGGGCGAGACGAAAATGGAAGCGGTCTGCTTCAGCATAGACCCCGTGCGCGGAACCTGCATCCGCGCGGAAAGGATGGACTGGTATGAAAATTCTGCACAGCGCTGATCTGCATCTGGACTCGGCCTTTGTCGGGCACGAGGAATGCGATGCCGCCGCGCTCCGACAGGCACAGCTTCGCCTCCCCGGCTTGCTGTTGTCCGTCTGTCAGGCGCAGGGATGCGACATGATCCTGCTCAGCGGCGATCTTTTTGACGGCGCGTGGACGCGCGAGAGCGCCTATGCGCTGGCCTCCGCCCTGCGTGAAGCGGGCGTGCCGACCTTTATTTCGCCCGGCAACCACGACTTCTGCGCCGCGAACAGTCCGTGGACGCAACCGATCTGGCCGGAAAACGTCCACATTTTTCAGTCTCCCGCGATCGAGAGCGTAGCTGTGCCGCAGCTGGATTGCCGCGTGTACGGCGCAGGCTTCACGGCCATGGACTGCCCGTCTCTGCTGGAGGATTTCACCGCGGCGGGGAACGAGCGCTATCACATTGCCGTGCTGCACGGCGATCCCCGTCAGAAAAATTCGCCCTATAACCCCGTCACGCAGGCGCAGGTCGCCGCCTCGGGGCTGGACTATCTGGCGCTGGGGCACGTCCATAAGAGCGGTATGCTCCGTGCGGGCAGGACTCTGTGCGCCTGGCCGGGCTGCCCCATGGGACGCGGCTTCGACGAGCAGGGGGAAAAGGGCGTTCTGCTCGTCACGCTGGATAAAACCTGCGATGCCGCATTTCTCCCGTTCGATACGCCGCGCTTTTACGATCTGGAAGCCGAGATCCTGTTCGACCCTGCAGAGGCCGTCGCCTCCGTGCTTCCGGCTGCGGGGAACGACGATCATTACCGCGTGACCCTGACAGGTGAATGGAGCGATCCCGACCTGCCCGCGCTGGCCGCGCAATTCCCCGATTTCGGGCATTTACAGCTGCGCGCGCGTACCGTGCCGGCTGCCGACCTCTGGGCAAGCGTCGGGCAGGACAGCCTGGAAGGTGTTTACTTCGGCCTTTTGCATGATGCCGTGCAGACAGCCGACGAAAAGCAGCAGGCGCTGCTGACGCTGGCGGCAAAGCTTTCGCGCCGCATTCTGGACGGGCAGGAGGTGCATCTTTCATGAGGATCTATTCCATGACGGCGACATTCGGCAAGCTTTCCAACGACACGCTGACGCTGCAACCGGGTCTGAACCTGATCCACGCCCCGAATGAATGGGGCAAATCGACCTGGTGTGCCTTTTTGATCGCCATGCTTTACGGGCTGGATACCCGCGCCAAAACCACGAAAAACGTCCTTGCGGACAAAGAGCGCTACGCTCCCTGGTCGGGTGCCGCCATGGCAGGACGCATCGACCTGTGCTGGAACGGCCGCAACATCACTCTGGAACGCGAAACGAAGGGGCGTATCCCCATGGGCGTTTTCCGCGCCTATGAAACCGTGACGGGGCTCCCCGTTGCGGAGCTGACCGCCGAAAACTGCGGCCAACAGCTGCTCGGTGTGGAATGCAGCGTCTTTCGGCGTGCGGGCTTCCTGCGCCTGGCCGACCTGCCCGTGACGCAGGACGAGGCACTGCGCCGCCGTCTTAACGCCCTTGTTACGACGGGGGACGAAAGCAGCGCGGGTGATATGCTTGCATCGAAGCTGAAGGAACTGAGCAATAAATGTTATGTAAATCGCTCAACGGGGCTGATCCCGCAAGCGGAGGCCGCACGGGACGATCTGGAGGGCAAGCTTTCCGAGCTGCTTTCTCTCAGGACGCAGAAGCAGCACGCCGAGCAGCGCCTGCACGAGCTGGAAGCGCACATTGCCGCGCTGGAAAACCACCGCACCGCACTGGCCTATGACGCGGCGCAGGCGGATGCCCGCCGTGTTGCGGCGGCACAGGACGAGGCCGCGCAGGTCGATCTTCTGCTTGCGCAGCAGGAGCAGGTGTGCGCCGCCCTGCCGAGCGAGCAGGCATCGGCGCTGACTGTGCAGCGGTTGCAGGCGTTGCAGCGCCGTCTGGAGGCGGCGGAGTCGGATGTGCGGATGCTGCCCGCGCCGCCGGTCGAGCCGCCCGTGCAGCGCTGTTTCTTCGGGCTGGACGGACAGCAGGCACGCTTGCAGGCCGATGCCGATGCCGCGCGTTACGAGGCACTTCTCGCGCCTGCGAAGAAGCGCTTCCCGCTCTGGATCCCCGCTCTCGCCGCCGCCGTGCTGGGCGTGGTGCTTCTGCTCACGCAGTACACCGTTCCCGGCGTGCTCGCGCTGGGTGCAGGCGCGCTCGCGCTTGCGGCGCAGTATATGCGCGGGCAGGCTTCCGCGCGGGAACAGGCAGGCAAGCTGGCGCAGGCGCAGGCCATTTCCGATTTTTACGGCGGCGGCACGCCGCACGATTGGACAGCCGCCGCGCAGGCGCACTGCGATGCGCAGGCAGCGTATGCCGATGCGTTGGAACGCGACGCGCAGCATCGCGCCCAGGCGGCACAGGCTCTGGAGCAGGTGCAGCAGGATATTGCAGCCGAAGCGAACGGCCGCACGCTGCGTGAGGCACTGGACGATTGCCGCGAGGCACAGGCGCAGCTGGCACAGCTGCACGACCTGCGGCAGCGGCAGCGCCGCGCGCACGAGCACGCGCAGGCACTTGCGGACATGACCCGCACGGTTGAGTCCCCCGCCGCGCCCGATGCCCTCACTTACAGCGAGGCGGAGACAGGCGCGCTGCTGTACAGCGCCTATGCGCAGCGGCAGCAGGTGCAGACGCAGTTCGACCACTGTCGCGGGCGCATGGAGTCGCTCGGCAGCGAAGCCGCCCTGCGCGCGCAGCTTGACGCAGTGTGCGCCCGCATCGACCGCCTGCGCGATACGCGCAGCGCGCTGACGCTGGCACAGGAGTACCTTGCGCGTGCCACGCAGGAGCTGCAACGGCGCTTTGCCCCCGAGATCGTGCGCCGCGCGCAGCAGATCTTCGCACGCCTGACCGACGGCCGCTACGACCGTCTGACCGTTTCGGAAGATCTTTCCGTCTCGGCGGGCACAGCTGACGAAAGTGCCCTGCGCGCCGCCCGTTGCCGCAGCGACGGCACGGCAGATCAGCTGTATCTGTCCGTGCGTCTGGCCGTGGCCGAGGCGCTCACGCCGAACGCGCCGCTGGTTCTGGACGATGCGCTGGTGCGCTTCGATGATACGCGCCTCGCGCAGGCGATGCAGGTGCTGCGCGAGCTGGGGCAAACGCGGCAGATCCTGCTCTTTACCTGCCAGACGCGGGAGTCGCAGTATCTCTGAAAAGCAGGCGCTTCGGTTGCACGTCCGCGTGCAACCGAAGCACGAATTTCGGCTCAAAATCGTTCATTTTTCATGCAAAACAAAGCATTTTTCTGCGTTTTCGGCGTGTAGAAAAAGCGCGAAACGACGGTGCGCCATACTTTTTCCATTGGGGGCGGGGCATTCCCGCCCCCGAATTTTACGCATGGGAACATTTTACATTTTATTTTCTTTACCATTCGGAAAGAATGTGCTATACTGGTCGCATATTCTCGGGAGTGTCGCGCAGGCTCTCCCGCATTGCCGGGAGGGCAGGTCATGAAATTACCGCAACCCGATCGCATCCGATGCAGCTATGTCGGCCTGGCGTTCGCCGTTCCCACATCGCTGATGCTGATCCTTTATATCATCTGCGGCTACGCGCCGTTCGGGAACTACAGTCTTCTGTATTCCGACATGTATCACCAGTATTACCCGTTCTTCTGCGAATTTCGCAGGGCGCTGCGCTCGGGCGAAAGCCTGCTGTGGAATTGGAGCGCAGGCATGGGCATGGATTATCTGGGGCTGATCTCTTACTATCTGGCCTCGCCGCTCAACCTGCTCAGCGTGCTGCTGCCCGAGCAGTGGGTGCTGGGCTATTTCTCTTTGCTGATGCCCATCAAGCTCGGTCTTGCCGGCGGTTTTTTCGCTATCATGCTGAAAAAGCTGTTCCGAACGGATGATCTGTCTCTTACGCTGTTCGGCAGCTTTTACGCGATGTGTGCCTGGGCGCTCGGTTACCAGTGGAACATCATGTGGCTCGATACGTTCGCGCTGCTGCCGCTGCTGATGCTGGGCACGGTGCAGCTCCTGCGCGACAAAAAGTTCGTTTTATATACCATAACGCTGTTTTTAAGCGTATTTACCAGCTATTATATCGGATTTTTCGTATGCATTTTCGTGCTGCTGTTTTTCTTCTGCTACGAGATCTGCCGTTTCAAAAGCGTCGGGCGCTTTCTGGCCGACCTGTGCCGCATCGGCTTTTTCACCGTTCTGGCGCTGGGTATGACGCTCGTGCTGGAGCTTCCGGCGCTGGCCGCGCTGCAAAACACGCAGTCGAGCGTGAACACCTTCCCGGAGGGCTTTTCCGTCAACATCGTCTCCGGCGAAGCGGTCACGGCCGCCCGCAAGGCGTGGGAGCTGTATCGCGAGGCAAAAGAGGACGGCACACGCGATCTTTCGCTGTGGTGGAGCGCGATCAAAACATCGTTCCCGCCGCTGCTGGAAGCTATGAAGAAAATCTCCGGTAATTTTGGCGGCGGCATTTCCCCGACTTTCAAGGACGGGCTCCCAAATCTCTACTGCGGCGTTTTCCCCATCGCGCTGGGCTTTCTGTTCCTGCTCTCGCGCGACGTAAAAATACGCGACAAGCTGTGCTGCGTGATCCTGCTGACCTTCTTCGGGCTGAGCTTTATCCTGCGCCAGCTGGATTACATCTGGCACGGTTTCCATTTCACCAACCAGATCCCATACCGCTTCAGCTTCCTGTACAGCTTCGTAGTGCTGTATATGGCCTACCGCGCCTGGCTGCTGCGCGACCGTTTTCGGCTTTGGCAGATCCTGGTCGCCGGGGCGCTCAGCTGCGGCCTTGTGCTGTGGTCCGATAATCGGACGAACAGCGCGTATCTTGCCTGGAATCTGGCCTTTCTGTCGCTTTATCTGACCTGCATGGTGTACTACTGCATTGCCGACAGCCTGCAGGCCACCCCGTCGGAAGAAGCCGAAGCGGACGTATGCCTTCCCGAAGCGCCATGCGCCGATGAGGCCGCGCCGTCTGCGGACATTGCCCCCGCGCAGGAGCAGCCCGAGGCGCAGCCGCCCGCGCAGGCAGAAGACGGCACCGATGAAGCGCCGACGCGCCGCTTCCGCTTCCCCACCCCCGACGAGCATCGGCGCTACGCGGCTTTTGCCGTTGCTGCGTTCATGGCGCTGGAACTGGCGCTGAACCTGGTCAACTTCTCCGCGCATTTCCCCGCGACCTACGCCGGGGATTATCCGCGCGGCACGAGCAGCACGGCCTCCATGATAAAAGTCATGCAGGAGCTGGAAGACGATCTGTTCTATCGGACGGAGGTCACGCATTCACAGACGCTCAACGACGGCGCGCTCAACGGCTATTACGGCATTTCGACCTTCACCAGCTCCGCAAACGTAAAAGTGACGGGCTTTATGGAAAAGCTCGGCTTTGCGGCGTACAGCACCTATAACCGCTATGTATACGAGTCGTCCTCCCCCGTTGCCGACCTGTTTCTGGGGATCAAGTACAGGATCGACCGCGAAGGGCAGGTGGTCGACGATTCGTATTACACGGTCAAGCACACCTACGGCAAAGTCACGCTGCTGGAAAACGATGCCTACCTGCCGCTGGGCTTTCTGGCCAACAGTGAACTCGGGGAGCTTTCCTTTGTCTCCACGAACAGCGTGTTTGCGTTCCAGAACCGCCTGTTCAGCGCTGCCACCGGCATTTCGGAAGATGTCTGGAAGGACGAACCGGGCAGCAGTCTTACCGTAACGGGCGATGAAAACGTCACGGTCAACTACGCGCAGAATTTGTCGGGCTATTGCAGCTACGGCGCGCTGGCCCCCGGAAAGCTGACCTACACCTACACCATGACGCAGGAAGGGCTGCTGTGCCTGTCGCTGAACATGCCGAAGCGCAATAATTACGCCGTGTACAAGATCGAGGACACAGACGGCGTGAGAACGGAAACGCTGCTGTTCAGCGAATCTATCAGCCTGCCGCAGACCGTATCCGTGTGTGCGGTCAAGCCGGGCGATACGATCAAAGTCGTCGTTTCCTGCGCAGCCGGCGAGGAATCGAGCATGACCATCCGCGCGGCAGTCGCCGATCGGGCGGTATTCGATCGGGGATACGCGGTGCTCAGCGCTTCGACCCTGCAATTGACCGAGTTTTCCACGACCCGCGTCAGCGGCGTGATCCGCTGCGACCGCGACGGTCTGCTGTATACCTCCATCCCGCAGGACGGGAACTGGACGGTCTATGTGGACGGTGAGGAAGCGCAGGCGACATTAACGGCGGATGTCATGCTCGGTGTAGCGCTGGCCGAAGGGACGCATACGATAGAATTCCGCTACCGAAACCGCGCGTTTGAGATCGGCGCGCTGCTCAGCTTCGCGTGTGCGGCGGTGTTCGGCGGTGTCGTCGCGGGCAGCATCCTTGTGCGGCGCAGAAAGCAGAAGAAATCAAAGTCGTAAAAATATGCCGATGCGGGAACAGACCGCATCGGCATATTTTTTACAGGATCAGGCAAAGCAGCCCGGAGGCTTCCTCGTTCACGGCGCGGCAGAGAATGCCGCGATATTTCGCCCGCACATCCTCCGGCAGGCGCAGCAGCTTGGCGTTCAGGCCGTCACGGATCAGCTCGTATACGCTCTTGCCGAAAATGTTGCTCTGCCACAGCTTTTCCGGGTCGCCTTCCGTCAGATAAGCGATCAGATCCTGCGAGCGTTTTTCATCGCCGACCATGGGACTGATCTGGGTGTCGATATCGACGCGGATCATATGGATGGACGGGGCGCTCGCCTTCAGCGATACGCCGAACGCCCCGTTTTTGCGGACGATCTGCGGCGTTTGCAGTGTCATTTCCTCCGCGCGCGGCATGACGATGCCATAGCCCGTGGCCTGTACGGCGCACAGCGCGTCGGAAATTTTGTCGTATTCGCGTTTTGCATGGGCAAGCTCCGTCAGCAAGGTCAGCAGCGCAGCATCCGACGCAATAGGCATACCCGCGCGCGCACTGAGGATCTCATAAAACAGGTGCTGCGGGAGCTTAAGGACGAGCTCGACGCTGCCGCTGCCCGGCTCCACGGAGCGGACGCAGCAGCTTTCCACCGTCTCCTGCTCCTGTAAGCGCCGCAAAAGCGCATCGGCCTGCCCCAGCGCGCCGATCTGCTCGGCCGTCTGAAGCAGCTGCTCACACAGGGCGCACTTAATGGGGTGGTCTGTTTCCAGTGCGTCGAGCCAGCGTGGCAGAAAAACGCGAAGCTCCCGCATGGGGAACGCATACAGAAGCTGTTGCAGAAGCAGCGTGATATCTGCCTGCTCCATGGCCTGGCAATCCGCGATCGCAGCTTCAAGACCGTAAGATCGTGCCAGCTCCCGCTGCACAGCAAGGGCGGCCTCCCCCTGCGGCGCACGGGAATTGACGATCACCAGAAACGGTTTCCCGGTCGCACGCATATCCTCGATGGCCTTTTGCTCGGCTTCGCGGTAATCGTCGCGGGGGATATCGGTCACGGTGCCGTCGGTCGTCACCACAAGACCGATGGAGCAGTGCTCCTGCATGACCTTTTTCGTGCCCAGCTCCGCCGCCTCGGTCATGGGGATCTCGTGGTCGTACCACGGCGTTGCGACCATGCGGGGCACGCCGTTCTCGTCCGCACCGACGGCACCGGGGATCATGTAGCCCACAGAGTCGATCATGCGCACACGCAGGCGCGCAGTTCCGTCGGGCGATATTTCGACCGCTTCCTCCGGGACGAATTTCGGCTCCGAGGTCATGATGGTCTTGCCCGAGCCGCTCTGGGGCAGTTCGTCGCGCGCCCGCTCCCGACGATAGGGGTCTTCAATGGCGGGGATCACCAGCTTTTCCATGATGCGCTTGATGAGCGTGGATTTTCCCGTGCGCACGGGTCCGACCACCCCGATATAGATATTGCCTCCGGTGCGGGCGGCAATATCGGCGTAAATCTTTTCCATAGCCAGCCTCCTTCGGCAGGAGTCGGCTCCTGCCATGGTTTGGTACAGGGTATGTCCGATGCGGCACGGTTAGAACGTGCAGGTACGGCACAGCGGAAAAAATGCTTGCAAATGCCGTGTGCTGCCGCTATAATGAGGGCAGAAAAAATCGGGAGGGATTTTGTGAAAAAGTTTCTGAAAAATTACGGCTTTATCCTGTGTATGCTGGCCGGCATCGTGGCGGGCTGTCTGGTGGGCGTGCTGTTCCCCGCCGTGAAAGAGGGAGACGGCTACGCCGTAGAAGGTGCGCGCGTGCTGGAGCCGCTGGGTACACTGTTCATCAACCTGATGTTCTGCGTGGTCGTGCCGATGGTGTTCTGCTCCATCGCTTCCGCGATCGCCAATATGCAGAGCATCAAAAAAGCAGGCAGGGTCATGGGGCTCACGCTGGCGACCTTTTTCGTAACGGCAACGATCGCCGCCGTTATCATGTACGCGGTGGCGCGCATCTTCCCGCTGGTTTCGGGAAGCTATGAAGCAGGTGCCGGCACGGTCGGGGACACCCTCGGTGTCTCGGATATGATCATCAATTTCTTCACCAAACCCGACTTTGTGGAGCTGCTCAGCCGCAAGGCCATTTTGCCGCTCATCATCTTTGCCATTCTGTTCGGCTTCGGCGTGCAGATGTCCGGCGGTGCAGAGTCCATGATGGCCAAATTCCTGGCCAACGCGACGGACGTGTTGCTGAACATGGTCAAGATCATTTCCTACTACGCGCCGGTCGGTTTCTTCGGCTTCTTCGCGTCGCTGGTCGCGACTTACGGCCCGGAGCTGATCGGAGATTACAGCCGGACGCTGGTGATCTACTATGTGCTGTGCTTCCTGTACATGTTCCTGTTCTTCCCGCTCTACGCCCGTTTCGGCGGTGGAAAAGACGGCGCAAAAGTCATGTTCCGCCATCTGTTCAAGCCGGCGGCCGTTTCGTTCGGTACCTGCTCCAGCGTGGCGACCATTCCCACGAACATGGAAGAAGCCGAGGCGACCGGTATTTCCAAGGACGTTTCCAACATCGTCATCCCGCTCGGCGCCACCATGCACATGGACGGCTCCGCCATGAGCGCCATTGTGAAGGTCGCGTTCCTGTTCGGCCTGTTCGGCAAGGATTTCGGTACATGGGAGGCCGTTCTTGCGATCGTGGTCGCGGTGTTCTCGTCCGTGGCCATGTCCGGGATCCCCGGCGGCGGCGGGACGGGAGAGCTGGTTCTGTGCACCATCTTCTTCCCCGATCAGATGGCTGTCGCGTATCCGATCGCCATTGCACTGGGCAATCTGGTCGATCCGCCCGCGACCATGGTCAACGCGGCGGGAGACTATGTGGTGTGCTATATCGTGGAGCGGTTCATCACGGGAAAAAACTGGCTGCAAAACAAGCTGCACCCCGCGCAGGAGGAAAAATCCACACAGGCATAGCGAAATACAGTTTAAGGGTCTGTCGCAGCGGCGTTGCGGCAGACCCTTTTGTCTTGTTTTGATGCGCGCTTTCACAGCATGGGGCGGATCTTGCGGCGATAGATACGGGTAAAGAAGAATATTGTCGCGGCCAGGCTGACGGTTTCGGCAATGGGGAATGCCCACCAGACCAGATCGACCTCGCCGCTGCGGCTGAGCAGATATGCCGCGGGCAGCAGCACGAGCAGCTGCCTGCAAAGAGATGTGATCGTTGAATAGATGCCGTTGCCCAGCGCCTGAAACGACGCGCCCAGCGCGATGCAGACAGCGGCAAGCGGGAAATGGATGCTGATGATGCGAAGCGCGGTCCTGCCGAGCGTTACAAATGTCGGCGGGAGCTCGAAAATGCCAAGCAGCGTCTCCGGGAAGACGGAAAAGATCAGAAAGCCCAGCAGCATGAAGCAGAACGCGCCCGTGCAGGCCAGCTTCAGCGTGTGCGTAATGCGGCGCGGCTTCTGCGCGCCGTAGTTATAGGCAACGATGGAGATCGTCGCATTGTTCAGGCCGAACAGGGGCATGAAGAAAAAGCTTTGCAGCTTATAGTAGATCGAAAATACGCCGGTCGCGATCTCGCCGACCTCCGGGAAGCCGAGCAGTATCTGGTTCATGGAGAAATTCATCACAGAGCTGACACTGTTCATAATCATGGACGGCACGCCGACCGTAAGGATCGGGCGGATCACATCGAGCTTCGGAAGAATGTTTTTCAGCGACAGGTGTACATCGGAATTCAGCTTCAAATTGAAGATCAGCGCAAGCACCGCCGAAGCCCACTGGCCGAGCACCGTGGCCACAGCCGCGCCCGATGCGCCCATTGCGGGGATACCGAGCTGCGCGACACCGAAGATGAACACAGGGTCGAGCACGATATTGATGACTGCGCCGACGGCCTGCGTGATCATGGTATGCACGGTGCGCCCGGTCGCCTGGAGCATCCGCTCAAACAGGATCTCAAAATAGATGCCCGCCGTGAAGACGCAGCAGATGCCCGTGTAGGCAATGCCGCTGTCGAGGACCTCGCGGGAGGCATCCTGCATCTGATAATACGGCCGCACGCCGAACAGACCGAACAGCACGAAAATCACCGTGGCCAACGTAGCGAGGAAAATGCCGTTTCCCGCGGTGCGATCCGCGCGCGCCCGATCGCCCTCGCCGAGGGATTTGCTCAGCAGCGAGTTGACACCGACACCGACACCGACGGCCAGACCGATCTGCACGTTCTGCACCGGGAAGGCAAGGCCGAGCGCCGTGACCGCACTGTCGCTGTAACGGGATATGTAAATGCTGTCCACGACGTTGTAAAGCGCCTGCACCAGCATACTTAAGATCATGGGTACCGCCATATTCAGCAGAAGTTTTCCCACCGGCATGGTGCCCATTTTATTTTCGCCCAAATCAGGGGCAAGAGTTTCCGACATGTTTACGTTCCTTTCCAAAACACATAATATCCATAATACACAATAGCACATTTTTCGCGCAATTGCAAGCGCTCCCGGCGGAATAATACGCGCATGTCGGTATGTAAGGCGGGATGTCTCCCGCCTGCGGTTTTCAGTGCATCCCCTGCTCGTAAGCCTCGATCATTTTCTTGACCATCTGGCCGCCGACGGAACCGGCTTCGCGGGCGGTCAGGTGACCGTTGTAGCCGTTGGTCAGGTTGACGCCGACTTCGGAAGCCGCCTGCATCTTGAACTTGTCCATAGCCTCGCGCGCCTGCGGGATGTTGATCTGGTTGTTGCTCTTCATATTCATTCTCTCCTTTTTTCTTTCGCCCGGCGTTTTCTTCGCCGCGTACATAGCTTTGCCAAACACACGCAGAATATGATTGTTTCTTTTCGGAAACAGGCGCAATTTGTGGAAAAATCAAAAACTGCGGGAATGCAAATTGACAAGCCCGCCAACGACCCGTATAATGAGGGCAGAAAGCCCCGAATATATGTCAAGGAAACGGAGGACTTACCATGCAGCGATCGCAAATGCCTATGCTGGGCGCAGCCTACTACCCCGAAAGCTGGGAGGAAGCCGTACAAGAGGAAGATATCGCGCAAATGGTACGCGCCGGGATCGGCGTGGTGCGCATCGGAGAGTTCGACTGGCACGGCATGGAGCCCGAGCCCGGCGAATTTGATTTTTCCCGCATGCACCGCGTGATGGACAGGCTGCGCGCGGCGGGGATCCGCGTCGTGCTCGGCACGCCGTCCGCTGCGCCGCCGATCTGGCTGGAGGAACTTGACCCGTCCATGCGCCTGCTGGACGATCAGGGGCTGCGCCACGACCACGGCGGCCGCCGCCACTGCTGCTCCAACAATCCGACCTATGTGCGCTACAGCCTGCGTATCGCGCAGCGCATGGCGCAGGAATTCGGCCATGACCCGAATGTGATCGGCTGGCAGATCGACAACGAGATCGCCGCGTTCGATTACGGCTGCTTCTGCGAGCACTGCGTGCGGGAATTTCGGGAACATCTGCGCCGCCGCTACGGCACGATCGAAAATCTGAATCGACGGTGGAATCTGAATCTGTTCAGTCAGGCCTACGAGTCCTTTTCCCAGATCCCGCAGCCGAAGCCGCATACCTGGCATTCGCCGCATTTGAAATACGAATGGGCCGTTTTCCACGCCGAAAGTCACATTCGGTTTATCGAAAAGCAGGCCGCCGTGCTGCGCCCCTACACCGATGCGCCGATCGGCACGGATATGATGCCCGTTTTCAATCAGGATCACGAAAAAATGAATCGCTTCCTGGATGTGGTGCAGTACAACCACTACGACGACGCGCAGAGCATTTCCAGAGAACTTTTCTGGTTTGATTATATGCGCACCATCCGCCCGCGCCCGTTCTGGGTGACGGAAACGGCGACCTGCTGGAACGGAAGCACATCCACCCCATCCGATTTTCGGGAGGAGGGCTTCTGCTATCTTAATTCGTGGCTGCCGATCGTGCTGGGCGCAGAGGTAAATATGTACTGGCTTTGGCGCCAGCATTGGGCGGGGCATGAGCTGATGCACGGCGCGGTGCTGTACGCATCCGGGCGGCCGATGCACATTTTCCCCGAGGTGCAGCGTGTCAGCGCCGATTATCGAAAATGCGCGGATTTTTTGGCGGATACCCGCGTTGTGACCGATTTTGCCATGATGGTATCGACCACGGCAGATTACTTAATGAAGCAGCAGGAGGTCACCTGGGAACCGGATGCGCACCAGTGGGAAACTGCCTATACGAAGCGCCTGTATCGGGTCTACCGGCCCATTGCGCAGATGGGCGTGCGTCCCGACGTGATCGCACCGACGCACAGCCTCGCGCCGTACCGTATCCTGTTCACGCCGTTCCTGCTGACGCTGGAGCTGGAAGAAGGGTTGCCGCAGCGCATCGAGCAGTGGGTCGAAAACGGAGGTATCTGGATCGTCGGGCCAATGACCGACATCCGAAACGACATCGGTGCCCATTACATGGATCGGGAAACGGGGATGCTCGAACGAATGACGGGCGCGGTACTTTGCCATCAGGTCCCCGATGCGGCGCACAGCATCCGCTGCACCCGCCCCGACGGCACGCAATTCCCGCACGGGCGGTTTTTGCAGCTGTATGATATCCCGCAGGCAGCCGAACCGCTTGCCACAGTGGCGGCAGGACACAGCGCCCTGCTCGGAAAAGCCGTCGCGTTCCGCGTTCCTTACGGTAAGGGGCAGATCGTCGTGCTGGGAACCGTGCCGGAGGCATCGGCCTTACAGGAAATTCTGTATACACTCCCGCTTGATCGTATGGACATCGACGGCGCGATCGCGGCAGCGCGACGCGTGGGTACGCACCACAGCGGTATCGCAGCGGCGGAATATGCGGGAAAAACGGGGCATTTGCAGCTTCCCGCGCCGCACAGGGATCTGATCTCGGGACAGCTGTGTCAGGGGGACGTTCCTTTTTCGCCGTATCAGGTGCGCATTTTACAGGCACCGTAACACGACACAAAACAGTTGCTTTTTGGCCGAATCCGTGATAAAATCCGTGTATCCGAAAAATGCGGAATATAACTACAGGGGGTATCCATTATGAAAAAAGCCGGAAAAATCGTCGGCAGAATTCTTCTTGCGCTGCTCGGTCTGCTTATCCTGTGCGCCGTCGCATTCGTGTGCATGTACGCAGGTCGTCTGCGCACGCTTTCCACGATCGAAAAGATGAGCGACTATGCGGACGGATATGACCTGTACCGCATGGAGATCCAATACGATTACGACCTTGACGCGATCATCGACTACGGTATCGTGGATAACCAGAGCATGTTCGACGCGATCTTAAAGGAAGCGTTGCCGCTGCTGCCCATTTCCATGAAAGCACCGTCATTCGGTTGCACGGCATTTCAGCTCACCGAAACGGGCGGGGATGTGCTGATGGGGCGCAACTACGATTTCAAGAAGAATACGTCCGCCATGCTGGTGTACTGCACGCCGAAGGACGGGTACCGCTCCGTGGCGTTCGCGGCGCTGGACAACGTCTCGGCAAATGCTCCGCAGGCGAGCATTTCCAAGAAAATGGCCACCCTGACCGCACCGTTCATCTGTCTGGACGGCATGAACGAAAAGGGCGTTTCCATCGCTGTTCTGGTCGTGGACAGCGAGCCGGTCAACCAGAATACGGGCAAACCGAAGATCTTTACCACGCTGGCCATTCGGCTCGTGCTGGATCGCGCAGCCAGCACCGAGGAGGCCGTTGCGCTCCTGCGCGAATATGACATGTTCGCCAGCTCCGGGAAGGACTACCATTTCTACATCAACGACGCTTCCGGGGACGGCCGCGTCGTGGAATGGGACTGCGAAAGCGAAACGCGGGAGCTCGTTGCAACGCCCGTGGATGTCGTGACGAATTTCTATACCATTTACGAAGATCGCGTGCTTCCCAATCAGCGCAACGGCATATACGGCCACGGAAAAGAGCGCTATGATGCCGTGCTGAAGGTGTTCGCCAATCAGGCGGGCGCGCACACAAACCAAACCGCATGGGACGCGCTGATCGCCGCATCTCAGGAGCCGCACAGCGACGAAGTGACCAGCAATACGCAGTGGTCGATCGTCTATAACAACACGGATCTGACGGCGCAGATCGTGCTCCGCCGCAACTGGGAGGATGTATACCAATACGATCTGGGTGACAACAGGCTCGCGTCGATCCTGTTCCGCTTCTGAGCATACGGCAGCAAATCGAAAGAAGGAACCGCGACAATGAAGCAAACGCTGTTTATTGATGCGCAAACTACCGATCCCGAATATAATCTTGCGCTGGAGGAATATGTGTTCAGCCGCATGAGTCGGGAAAATGAGTATCTTCTGCTGTGGCAAAATGATAACGCGGTGATCATCGGCCGCCACCAGAACACGGCGGCCGAGATCGATCCAAAATATGTGAACGAGCACGGCATTCGCGTCGTACGCAGGATGTCCGGCGGCGGCGCGGTATACCACGATCTGGGCAATCTGAATTTTTCGTTCATCGTGGATGCGGACAACGGTGCACAGGTCGATCTGCGCCGCTTCTGCCTGCGGATCGCAAATGCGCTGTGTGCGCTCGGGCTGGATGCGCAGGTGGACGGACGCAACGACATCCTGGCCAACGGCTGCAAAATATCCGGCAACGCACAGTATGTTCGGGACGGGCGCATCATGCACCACGGAACGCTGCTGTTCGACTCCGATCTGACAGTGCTGACGCAGGCGCTGCGTCCCGACCCCGAAAAGATCAAGGCAAAGGGCGTAGCCTCCGTGCGCAGCCGCGTGGCCAATATCCGCGATCTTTTGCCGACGGATATGACGCTGGCGCAGTTTCGGGCGCATCTGGCGCAGTATCTGCTGCGCGATGTGCCGCATAGCAGATACTGTTTGACCGCGGACGAGTGTGCGGCCGTGGAGGCGCTGCGCGCCGCGCGCTACGGCACATGGGAATGGAATTACGGCGCTTCTCCCGCGTGCAGCATCCTGCGCAGCAGGCGCATCGCACAGGTGGGCAGCGTGCAGGCGCATATTCGACTGAATAAGGGCATCATACAGGACATCACCTTTTCGGGAGATTTTTTCAGCAGCGAAGAGCCGGATGGGCTTGCCGCGCAACTGATCGGCAGACCTCTGACCGCGCAGGCGCTGGTAAATATCGACCCCGCACCGTATATCAGCGGTATGACCGGGCAGGAGCTTGTCGCGCTGCTGCTGGATCCGTAAAATGCAAAACAGACCCCCTGCCGGCTTCGGCAGGGGGTCAACATGTAAGCGCTTACAGGTACTGCTTGATACGGTCGGAAGCGGCCTCCGGATCGTCGGAAACGGTGATGGTGATGTTCATATTATTGGCGGCGGCAAACTGTGCGCACCACTCGATGAACGCCTCGCCCTCAGCCTTATCGTTGCCGATGGTCTTATACAGGTTGTCGATGAACACATGGGTGATATCGAAGTTGCCGGCGTGCAAACCGCTCAGGAAACCCTTGAGCATATTGGAACCGACAATGGCGTATTCCTTGGAATCGACCAGACGAACCTTGTAGTTCACATCATAGGTCAGCTTTTTGCCATACTCGATGCAGACAACATCGCCTGTCGCGTGGGTCAGCGTTTCGTGGATGGCGTCGATCATTTTTTTGGTCTTACCGGAGCCCTTCAGGCCCATAATAACACGAATCATAGGAAACTCCTCCTTTGCAATGCCTTTTCCGGCTTAGGATAATTCTATCAGGAATTGCGGCAATTTGCAACCCTTATTTTTTCGATCGCGGGAAGAATTCTCTGTTTTCCCGCGGGCTGCTCACTTCTCGTAGCCGGGCTTGCCCAGCAGGCGGAACATATTGCGCTTATAGAACTCCACGCCGGGCTGGTTGAACGGATTGACCCCCAGCATATACGCGGAAACACCGCAGCTGAGTTCGAAGAAATAGAACAGCTCGCCGAGCTTGGCATCATCCAGCGTGCCGACATCCATGGTCACAACGGGGACACCGCCGTCAACATGGGCGCTGAGCGTGCCGAGGAACGCCTGCTGATCCACATGATCCAGCGTTGCGCCGGCAAGATAGTTCAGCCCGTCCAGATTGCCCGCATCCTCGGGAATGACATAAGGATCGGCAGGCGGTGCGAAGCGCACCATGGTTTCGAACATATTGCGCTCGCCCTGCTGGATCATCTGTCCCAGAGAGTGCAGGTCGGCGCTGAATTCGGCTGTGACGGGGAAAATGCCCTTGCCGTCCTTGCCTTCGCTCTCGCCGAACAGCTGCTGCCACCAGCCGCCCATCATCTTGAAGCCCGGCTCAAAGGACTCCAGCAGCTCGATAGACTTGCCGCGGCGATACAGCAGGTTGCGCACGGCGGTATACAACCAAACGGGGTTTTCGAAGGAGCGCAGGTCATAAGCCTTCTTCGC
Source organism: uncultured Oscillospiraceae bacterium (assembly GCA_964538475.1). Taxonomy (GTDB): domain Bacteria; phylum Bacillota; class Clostridia; order Oscillospirales; family Oscillospiraceae; genus Faecousia. The sequence goes on from CAZIGE010000007.1 coordinate 18,219, forward strand.
CTCGTAAGCACCGGACATGACCGCGCGGATATCCATACCGGCGACAGCCATCGGGAGCAGGCCGACAGCCGTCAGCACGCTGTAGCGGCCACCGACGTTCGGCGGAATGACGAACGACTCCCAGCCTTCCTCGGTCGCCATTCGGCGCAGCGCGCCCTTGCAGGGATCCGTGATGGCATAAATGCGATGCTTTGCGCCTTCCGTGCCGTACTTTTCCTCCAGCATACGGCGCAGGGCACGCGTTGCGATGGCGGGTTCGGTCGTCGTGCCGGATTTGGAGATGATGGCGATGGAGAAGTCCTTGCCCTCCAGCAAACGGCACAGCTCGTTCCAGTGGCGGGTAGACAGGCCGTTCCCCGCGAAGAAGATCTGCGGATCGCCCTTGCCCTTGCCGATGTTATGATTCGGCCCCTGCATCAGCTCGATCGCGGCGCGCGGGCCGAGATAGCTGCCGCCGATGCCGATGACCACGAACACATCCGAGCTTTCGCGAATGCGGTCGGCTGCGGCCTGAATGCGGCACATTTCTTCGGTCGGTTCCGCAACGGGCAGGTTCAGCCAGCCGAGGAAATCATTGCCGGCACCGCTGCCCTCGGTCAGGGTCCGGTGCGCCTGAAAGACTTCCTTTTCCAGCGCCAGAAGATCCGGCAGGGAAATATCCCCCCAGACATTGGAAATATCTACTTTTATCATAGCAGTAGTTGACACATCCTTTCGGAAAATTTCTGTGCCTATATGTTACCGCAAAAACGGAGCAAACGCAAGTGTTAATCCGACGCAGCGGAATATTTCTCGTAAATTTTTTCGAAACACTTTTCTTTTGGCGAAAAAAGAAGTATAATGGTCAAAACGAACGGGAGGTAGACCTATGAAATACGGCTATGGCATCGATCTGGGCGGGACGACCGTCAAACTCGCATACTTTGACGAAAACGGAACGCTTCTGGAAAAGTGGGAGATCCCCACACGCACGCACGACGGCGGGGCGCACATCCTGCCCGACATTGCGGCGGCGATCGCCGCGCATCGGCAGGCGCATCCCGCGCCGATCCTGGGCATCGGGATCGGTGTGCCGGGGCCTGTGGACGACGACGGTGTTGTAAACGGCTGCGTAAATCTGGGCTGGGGAAAGATCGAGATTGAGCGGGAGCTGTCCGCACTGACCGGCTGCCCGGTCAAGGCGGGGAACGACGCAAATGTGGCTGCACTGGGCGAATACTGGAAAGGCGGCGGTCTCGGCTGTCGGAGCATGGTCTTCGTCACACTGGGGACGGGCGTAGGCGGCGGCATCGTGCTCGACGGAAAACTGCTGCACGGCGCACACGGCGCAGGTGCGGAGATCGGACATATGCTGCTGGATCGGGAGGAAGTCGAGCCTTGCGGATGCGGTAAACGCGGCTGCGCGGAGCAATACTGCTCGGCGACCGGGATCGTGCGTCTGGCCGGGCGCGAACTGGCGCAGGCACACGCGCCCAGCGTCCTGCGCGCGCAGGAAAATATGACCTGCAAGGACGTGTTCGATGCGGCGGCTGCGGGGGACGAGGTCGCGCAGGCGGCGCTGGCACGCTTTTACGCCCGTCTGGGCGAATTGCTGGCCGATATCTGCTGTGTGATCGACCCGGAAGCGGTGGTGATCGGCGGCGGTGTCAGCAAGGCGGGGCAGATCCTTCTGGATGGGATCCGGCCGCATTTCCTGCGCATGGCGTTCCACGGCGCATCCGGGGCGCGTTTCGCGCTTGCACGCCTTGGTAATGATGCGGGTGCTTACGGCGCGTTCAAGCTGGTGCTGGATGCACAGGCAAATGCATAAACCACGCCCCGAATGCTGCGGCATTCGGGGCGTTCCGTTTTATCGGTGGGGCAGTCTTCGCGCGCTCAGGCAACGGGCTTTTGGTAGATCACCAGCACATTTTCGACCGTATTATACAGCGTATACCCTTTTTTCTCCAGCATGGCGATCAGATTCTCCACACCGTTTTCCTTGCCCTGTGTGGCATAACGGCTGCAATCGGCTTTTCCGCTCAGGCTCACGACGACATAGTCCGTTTCCAGTAAATGCGCCTGTGTGCAGTAGCGGATGTCGTAGAGCGTATCGCGTTGGGACAGCTCAGTGGTATAGAACGTCGTCGCCGCGACGGAAGCATCCTGCGGGACGGTGTCCAGCGCGTCGCGGATACGCTGATAATACGCGCTGTACTGCACGGCCATGGTCGGGTATCGCAATCCGACGGGGAGCACCGTCGTTGCAAAGCAGACAGCGCTGACCGCGACGGCGCACACCAGCGCCGTCATACGCCACCGCTGCGGCGCAAGATCGGCCAGATTGACGACGGTGGCATACAGAAGAAATGCGGTCGAGCCGAAGGTATACTGGAAGAAAATATCATGCTGATACTGGTAGTCCGACATCAGGTTGACCAGGACATACGGGATCAGAAGCAGATACCGCTCAAATCGGCGCGTCAGCAGCGGCAGGCCGAGCAGCGGCAGCATGGTCAGCGCGAGGAAGCGGAGCTTTTCGGGATCGACGCACTCATAGACCGCTTTCATGGGGTTTCTCAAAACGGCTTTTACGACCGTCAGCAACGAGGAAGACCCGTCGAACATGAAATTCCGATAGCGGTAGGTCATCACGCCGTCGCCGCTTTGCGCGAGGTAATCCGTGACCAGGTAAAACCAGCCGAGCGAACCTGCCAGCAGCGCAAGCGCCGTCAGCAGATCGCGCAGGCTGCGCCGCGCCTGCCAATGCAGAAGCGTGCGAACCAGCTGCCACAGCCCGACCACGGCCACATAGACCGCCGCATCCTCCTTGACCAGCAGCGTCAATCCGGCGGCCAATGCGGTCAGCGGCGTGTTGCCCCTGTCTATGCCGTAAAACAGCCACAGCAGCAGCGGCGTTAAAAAGCAGTTTTCGTGGATGTCGTAGCTCGTACCGCCGCAATAGGCCGGATAGAGCAGCAGCAGCGTGCACAGCAGCACACGCTGCCATTGCACGATACCGTGTCGGCGGCATATTTTCCACAGCGGGATGACTGCCGAAGCGACCACAGCCGCCTGAAGCACCTGAAGCGTAGCCGGGGTCGGCACGAGGCAGTAAAACGGAAGCAGCAGATAGTAGATCGGCGAAACATGGACGGCAAAATGCGACAGCAGGCCGTCCCGCTCCAGCGTAGTCAGCGGCAGGCCGTTCGTTTTCATGCTGTAAAACATCTGCGCAAAGATACCGAAATCATAGCTCGGCGTGCAGAAGCTGTACACGCGGCCGACCGTCCATGCGGCGGCAAAGAGGAAGAATACGCCGCACAGGGCGAACATAACGCGTCGGAAGCATTTTTTCTCCCGCGCGGGTTCGGGCGGCAGCGGTTCGGGCGTGTGATCCCAGCCGAAGACCGCGAACACGATCACTGCGGCGAGCGCGAGCAGGCATATGCCCAGAAAAGCCGTGGTGAACGATGCGCGCAGCGCCGTGAACGCCAGCACGGCAAAAACAGCCGCCAGGCAGGCACGCTCGACCCGCTCCGTTCGGAAGCGGAAAGCGAGCGCGAGCAGCAGCAGAAACACGCCGCAGGCCACCGCGGCGATACGGGTCGGGGACATTTGCGCTGTGCCGTCCAGCGCGGACAGATCCCGCAGCTGTTCGGGCAGGAGCAGATATTCGACCGTTACGGCGCTCAGCCAGGCCAGCGCAACGCGGCGCAGCAGCGCGGCGGGCATCATAGGGAAAGATCGGCCGATCGTTTTTTTCGGCATAGTGGAAGCCTCCTGAAACATACGCGCGAACGCGAAGATACGGTTATTATAGCACATTGCCCGTAAAATGCAAGCACGCGCGCCCTTTCCGCTGCGAAAGGGCGCGCGCTGTTTACGGAGCATCGGGTCTTAACTCCCATTCATGGATGCGGCTGCTTTTTTCATACAGCCGCAGGTAGCTGTCGTAGCGGGTCGGCTCGATCGCGCCCGCAGCCAGTGCGGCCGTTACAGCGCAATCGGGCTCCTTCCTGTGCGAGCAGTCGTGAAAACGGCATTTTCCGATGTACGCCCCGAAATCGGGGAATGCGAATTGCAGATTTTCCTTAAGAATGACATCCATCTGATCGGTATCGAACGCAGAAAAGCCGGGGGTATCCGCCACGCAGGTATCCGCGTCCAGCCGATACAGCTGCACATGGCGGGTGGTATGGCGACCGCGCCCCAGCTTGTCGGAGACTTCCCCGGTCGCCAGATGCAGCGCGGGACACAGTCGGTTGAGCACGCTGCTCTTGCCTACGCCGGAATTTCCCGTAAAAACCGCGAGTTTTCCCTGCAAAAGCGCGCGCAGCTGCGCCACGTCCTCTCCCGTTTCGGCGCTGACCTGAAGCACGGGGAAGCCCGCGTTGCGGTAAATGCGCGCCAGATCCCGCGCATCGTCCAGATCGCACTTGTTGATGCAGATGCACACTGGCACGCCCTGCTCCCCCGCGATCGCCGTCACGCGGTCGATCAGGAACGGATCGGTCACGGGATTGACGTTGGCGGCGAACACCACCAGAAGCTCCACATTGGCCACTGCGGGGCGGATGAAGCGGTTCTTTCGGGGTAGGATCGCCTCGATCATGCCCCTGCCCCGCTCCACGCTGATCTGCACCAGATCGCCCGTCAGCGGGTGATCCGCGCCGCGCCGCAGGCGGCCGCGCACACGGCAGACGACCGTGCCGCCGTCGGTCTGCACGTCATATTCGCCGCTCATGGAGCGCATGATGCGCCCCGTACTCGTTTCATTCATTCGATTCAAAATTCACCGTTACCGTTTCGTAGATTTCTCCGTTGATATAGATCGTACACAGCTGCGTCCCGCTGCCCGTTAGGGTGAGCGTCAGCGTCTCTCTGCCCGGCTGGATGCGGATATCCGGCTGGACGACGATGTCGCCCATCTCGATGCGAAGGACGTATTCCTCCTGCGCGGCGGGCAGCAGGAAAGTCTGCTCCACCGTGACCGGCGGCGGTGTGTCCGCATCCGGCTCCGTCGGGTGGTTCGGGTCGATGCCCGTGGAATATTCCAGCACCAGTCGGGTCGTGACATCGATCTCCACATTGGCCGCGACCGACTGGCTCAGCACCGTGCCGCGCGGCGCGGGATCGTCCACCGGTACCCATTCCAGCTGATAAAAGCCGTTGTTATTCAGGATGCGCTCTGCCGTTTCCATCATCATGCCGCTGCCAGAAAGGAGATTCGGCATCTTGGCCTTGACCACTTTCGGCCCGAGGCTGACCCAGAGAATCACCGTTTCGCCCTTTTTCAGCGGTTCGCCCTCGGCCGGTTTCGTGCGGGTGATCTGTCCGGCAGCATATTCGTCGCTGTTTTCCTCGCGTGGGAGGATATACAGGCCGATATTCAGCGAATCGAGATAGCTGCGTGCCTTCTCCTCATCCATGCCGACCAGATCGACCATCGTGGCAGAGGGCGGCTCCTCGCCCATGCTGACCACGACGAACACGACCGTTCCTTCGTCCTGAAAGCTTCCGCCCTCCGGCTCCTGACGGATGATCTGCCCCTTTTCATAGCGGCTGCTGTATTCCGGTGTCTGCTGCACCACCACGATCCCGCTGTACTGCGGGAGCTGGTCGAAATACTGCCCCACAAGGCCGGGGATCTGGATCTGTTTTGCCGCAGGCTCGTCGTCGATCATCATGCCCAGGCACACCAGCAGCGCCAGCAGCGCGACCACGGAGCAGGCCACCACGGCGATCACCGTTATGCGGCTGCGTTCCTCGATACGCTCGCGCGTGTGCGGCGTTTCGGGCGGGCGGGCGGTGCTCGTTTCGCTCATGCGGCCGGTTTGCATCTTTTCTGCGGAGGCGGGATGCTCCGCCGGAGGCGGCTCCTGCTGTGCGGCACCGTGTTCCTCCCGTTGCAGCGGAAACTGCGCGGCCGGATCCTTTCGCAGCTGATCCATATCGTAAAGCATGGCCGTCGCGGTGGGATAGCGATCGGCAATGTCGTGCGCCATGGCGCGCAGAATGATCTGCTCCAGCCCCTGCGGGATATTGGGATTGAAAACGGAGGGCTTCTCCGCTCCGCCGTTGATATGCTGAATGGCAACGGAAACCGGCGTTTCACCGTCGAAAGGCGGCCTGCCCGCGACCATTTCATACATCACGACCCCGAGCGAATACAGATCCGAACGATGGTCGACCCGTCCGCCTTTGGCCTGCTCCGGGGAAATGTAATGCACCGAGCCAAGCGCCTCCTTGGTGACGGTGTTGCTTTTTGTCATGACCTGTGCGATCCCGAAATCGGCCACTTTGACCGAGCCGTTTTTCAGCACCATGACATTATGCGGCTTGATGTCGCGGTGCACCAGGCCGCGGCTGTGGGCGTGTTCCAGCGCCTTGGCGATCTGGATGGCGAAATGCAGCGTTTCTTTCCAGTTGAGCACGCCCTTGCGCTCCATATACTGCTTGAGCGTGATCCCGTCGATCAGCTCCATCACGATGTAATCCGCATCGCCCGTTGAGGAAACGTCGTACACGGAAACGATATTCGGATGACTCAGCATGGCGACCGCCTGCCCCTCCGCATGGAAGCGGCGGCGGAATTCCTCGTCCTGCGAATTCTCATCCTTGAGCACCTTGACCGCCACAAGCCTGTTCAGTCTGTGGCAGCGGGCTTTATATACGACCGCCATGCCGCCGGAACCGATACGCTCCAATATCTCGTATCGATCGTCCAGCATACGGCCGATATATCTGTCCATATCCATTGGTCAAACTCCTTTAGCGCACCGTCAGACCTGCACCAGAACGCAGGTCACGTTGTCCGGCGCACCGCGCCGCTTCGCAATATCCAGAAGGCGTCGGCAGCAATCCCGTTTGCCGACCCCGTGAACGACCTCAAACAGCAGCTCCTGATCGTCGAGCAGGTTGGACAGGCCGTCGCTGCAAAGCAGCAGATAGTCGCCCCGCTCCAGATCCAGATAAAACAGGTCGCACTGCACGGTGCTCTCCGTGCCGATAGCACGCGTGATCAGGTTCCGCCCCGGGTAGCGGCGCGCCTCCTCCGATGTGACTTCGCCGCGCTGCAACATCATCTCCACCAGAGAATGATCCTGCGTGACGCGCCGTATGCCGTGCCGATCAATCAGATACGCACGGCTGTCCCCGACATTGAGCACGCAGGCACGTCGGCCGCTGACCAGCGCCGCCACCAGCGTCGTGCCCATGCCGTGAAATTCGGGAAATCGGCAGGACTGGTCGTACACGGTGTAATTGGCCAGCTTGCCCGCATTGCGCAAAGCGTCGGCCGTCTGCTCGAGCGACATCCCGCTGCGATAGGTGCGGCGGATCTCCTGCACGAATACATCGGCAGCCAGTTCGGAGGCGATATTTCCCGATCTTGCGCCACCCATGCCATCGCAGACCAGGCAGAGCAGGCTGCTTTTATCCAGCTGCTCTACGGCAAATGCGTCCTGATTTTGCGGGCGGACACAGCCCGGATCGGTGATCGCCCAATGCTGCACGGTAGTTCCCTCTTTTCTGTCGGAATGTGGAAGGCGCGGAAGAAAGTATCCTTATTCGTGGCTTCCCATCGTATAGTTGCGGCGCAGCTGGCCGCAGGAAGCATCGATATCGCCGCCGAGCGTGCGGCGCACGGTCACCGCAACGCCGCCGTCGAGCAATATCTTTTGAAATCGCTCAACCGCTGCGCGGGAGCTCGGCTTGAGCGGGCTTTCCGTCACATGGTTCAACGGGATGAGGTTGAAATGTGCGGGAAGTCCCTTCAGGCGCCGAAGCAGCTCGGCCGCGGCCTGCGGCGTGTCGTTCACGCCGTCGATCATGGCGTATTCAAACGAAATGCGTCGGGATGTCTGCGCGTAATAATAGCGGCACGCTTCCAGCAGCCGTTCCATCGGGTAGGCGCGGTTCACAGGCATGATCCGATCGCGCACCGCATCGTTCGGCGCATGCAGAGAAACCGACAGCGTCAGCTGGAGCTTCTTTTCCGCCAGCGCTTCGATCTTCGGCACGAGGCCGCAGGTGGAAAGGCTGATATGGCGCATGGAAATGTTCATGCCCAGCGGGCTGTTGACCAGCTCCAGAAAGCGCATGACATTATCAAAATTATCCAGCGGCTCTCCGATGCCCATGAGCACGATGTGCGAGATTGGCAGGCCGGAGTCAAGCTGCGTGAACAGCACCTGATCCAGCATTTCATACGGCTCCAGCGGGCGCACCAGCCCGCCGAGCGTAGACGCGCAGAACGCGCAGCCCATGCGACAGCCGACCTCCGTGGAAATGCAGACGCTGTTGCCGTAGTGATAGCGCATCAGCACCGTCTCCACGCAGTTCCCGTCGGACAGCTTCCAGAGATATTTGATCGTTCCGTCCTTTTTCGATGCCTGTCGGCGCACCGCCTGCGGCGGGCAGATCGGTGCCTCCTGTGCAAGCCGTTGCCGCAATGGCAGCGGGATATTCGTCATTTCGTCGTAGCTGCGCACACCTCTGTGCAGCCAGGTATACACCTGCCCCGCGCGAAACGTCGGCTGCCCCATTTCACCCAGAAAGGCGGTCAGCTCGGGCAGCGTCATGGATCTTATGTTCATACCTTCCTCCGCAATTTTGCGATAAAAAAGCCATCGGTGTCGTACTGCCCCGGGAAAAGTGCCAGCATGCCGGTTTCCGTTTGCGTAAGCGGCGCGGGCAGCGGGAACCGCTCCAACACGAAATCGCCGTTTTCGCGCAGAAACGACTCCACGACTTCTTCGTTTTCCGCACGCACGAGCGTGCAGGTGGAATACAGCAGCACGCCGCCCGGGCGCACATATGATGCCTGATTGCGCAGGATCTTCCCCTGCAACGCGGGCAGCCCGGCCATGTCGGACGGGTCTTTATAGCGGATATCGGGCTTTTTGCGGATGATGCCGTAGCCCGAGCAGGGAACGTCGCACAGCACGACATCCATCGCCTTTTCCCACTGCGGCACGAAAACCGTCGCATCCTGCTCCCGCGCGGTCACATTTTGCAAGCCGAGTCGCCGCGCACCCGCCGAGATCAGCTCGACCTTGTGCGCGTAAACATCGCAGGCGGTGATATGCCCCGTTCCGCGCATACACAGCGCAGCGGCGAAGCTCTTTCCGCCGGGCGCGGCACAGCAATCCAGCACCTGCGCCGATTCGGGGATCTGCGCGCACAGGACGCTGAGCTTTGCCGCCGCATCCTGCACATAGAACAGCCCGTCGCGAAAGGCGGGCAGTGCTTCCAGATTGCCCGTTGCGCCGAGCACCAGGCAGTTTTCCATCCACGCATGTGCGCGCGCCTGCACGCCTTCGTCCCGCAGACGTTCGCACAGTGCCTGCGGCGAAATGCGCAGGGTATTGACCTGCGCCACGGTATCCGGCGTTTCGTTGTTGGCTTGCAGCATCGCCTGCGTATGGCTCCCCGCGTAGCTTTTGAGCAGATCGATCAGCTTCTGCGGGTGGCTGTACCGCTCCTGCCAGCCGGACGGCGGCAGGAGCGTCTCGCGTTCCCGCGCGGCGCGGCGCAGCACGCCGTTGACCAGCCCGGGCGCAAAGCGCTGCTTCGGGCAATAGCGCTTGGCCAGCTCCACCGACTCGCTGACGGCGGCCGAGTCCGGCACACGATCCATCTGCATGATCTGATACAGACCGAGATGCAGGATATCGCGGATCAGCGGGTGCAGATCGCGCAGCTTTCCGCTGAGCAGCTGTTTCAGATAATGATCGAGCAACAGACGGTTCTGGATCACACCGTAGCTCAGCCGCGTAGCCAGTGCCGCGTCGCGCTTATCCAGCTTTTCCCGGGAAATGCACTGCTTAAGCACGGCGTTCGACCACCCCGCCTCCTGTCGGCAGGCGATCAGCACGTTCAGCGCAGCCTCTCTTGCACCCATATTCAGCCCTCCAGCGGGTGTCCGCGGAAATAGTCCGCTGCGGACATGCAGCGCCCGCCCTCGGCTTGCAGGCGACGGATCTCGACCGCGCCCGTGCCGCAGGCGATCAGCAGGCCTTCTTTGGTCAGCCCCAGTATTTCCCCGGGCTTGCCGCTGCGCTCCACCACGCGCGTTTCATGCACCTTAAAGCGCTTTCCGCGCAGCTGCATCGTCGCGATCGGCCAGGGGTTCAGCCCGCGCACATGATCGTGTACCTGCTGCGCAGGCCTGTTCCAGTCGATCGGGCACATCGATTTGTCCAGCATGGGTGCGAAAGTCGCGTCCTCCTCCCGCTGGGCAACGGCCCTGACCTCCTGCTCAGTTTGCAGGCGGCGCAGCGTCCTGCACAGCAGCTGTGCGCCGAGCACGGATAGCCGTTCCAGCAGCTCTCCCGCCGTTTCATTCGGCCCGATGAGGGTGCGCTCACAGTCGATCACATCCCCTGCGTCCATTTTCGCCGCCATGAACTGCGCGGTCACGCCGGTTTCCCGGCAACCATCCAGCACCGCCCACTGGTAGGGGGCAGAGCCGCGATAGCGGGGCAGCAGGCTGGCGTGAATGTTGACGCAGCCCTTTGCCGGGATATCCAGCACCCGCTGCGGCAAAATTCGTCCGTAGGCGACGGCCGCGATCACATCGGGGGCAAACGCGCGAATTTGCTCGACCGCCGCATCTTCCCGAAAACTCTCGGGCTGGAACACAGGCAGCCCGTGCTCCAGCGCCAGCTTTTTTACGGGGGAATATTCCGTTTTCATGCCCCGTCCCCGGGGGCGATCCGGCTGCGTGCAGACAGCGACCACGTTCTGTCCGTCCTCCAAGATCGCGTTCAGGCAGAGCGCCGCGATCTCCGGCGTGCCCATAAACACTACGCGCATGGGTTCTCCCTCCTATACAGCGCCTTGCGCGGCGCTTATTCGTCGGCTTCCAGTTCCTCGTCGGTCAGGAAGCGCTCCATGACCTCGGTGTATACGATGCCGTCCAGATGATCCAGCTCGTGGCAGAAGCACCGTGCGATCAGTTCTTCCCCGTCGGCCTCGAACCATTCGCCGTAGCGGTCCTGTGCGCGCACCTTCGCATGATAGGGGCGCTTGACCAGACCGTATCGACCCGGGACGCTGAGACAGCCCTCCGCGCCCTCCTGTTCCCCGTCGGTCTGCACCAGTGTCGGATTGACCAGTTCCAGCAGTTCTTCGCCGAGATCTACCACGACCACGCGGCGCAAAATGCCCACCTGCGGTGCGGCCAGCCCGACACCGTTGGCATCAAGCAGCGTTTCGCGCATATCGTCCAGCAGCTTGTGCAGCTTGCGGTCAAACGCGGTCACCGGCTTGCACACTTTATGCAGCGCGGGGTCTTTATCCGTCAATATTTTACGCATTCCCATTTGTATTTTCCTCTCTAATCAAATCCGTTGACATCGGCAAAGGCGTAAACGCCCCGATTGGCGCTGTCGCCCGCGAACTGGCGCAGCAGATGCGCGATCAGCAGCCGCAGCGGGCGGGTCATGCGGCAGCGCAGGGTCAGCTGATAACGGAAATTATAATTGATCTTGGGCACCGGGCAGGGCGCAGGCCCCAAAACCCGGCAGCACTCCGTGCTGTACTGTGCAAGGCGCAGCAGCGCCAGCAGACTGTCGCGCAGTTTTACCGCACCGCGCAGCACCTGCGCTTCCTCTTTTCCCGTGCAGGTGATGCAGGCCAGATCGCCGAACGGCGGCAGCATCTGCGCCTTGCGCAGGCCGATCTCCATATCGTAAAACGCGGCGTAATCCTGCGCCGCCGCCTGCTTCAGCACCTGATGCTCGGGTGTAAAGGTCTGGATGATCGCGCGCCCCGGCGTGTCGCCGCGCCCCGCGCGTCCGATCACCTGCGTGAGCATATCAAAGGTCGTCTCCGCCGCGCGGAACGAACCGCTGTACAGGCTCAGGTCGCCGTCCAGCACGCCGACCAGCGTGACATTCGGCAAATTCAGCCCCTTGGCGACCATTTGCGTCCCCAGCAGGATGGGGATATTCTCTTTTTGAAAACGCTCCAGGATCTTCTCGTGTGTATTGCTCGCGCTGACGGTATCGGCATCCATGCGCGCCACTTCCAGATCGGGGAACAGGTCGGCAAGCTCCTGCTGCACCTTCTGCGTGCCGAAGCCGAGCTGCTTGAGCGGGCCGCCGCATCGGGTGCAGCGCTGCGGCACGCGGCGGGAAAAGCCGCAGTAGTGGCACATCAGGCGGCTGTTTGCGCTGTGATACGTCAATCTGGCGCTGCAACGCGGGCATTCCGGCGCTTCGCCGCAGTCCACACATACCAGTGCGCGGCTGTTGCCGCGGCGGTTCAGGAACAGCACCGTCTGCTTGCCTGCTTTATGTGCCTCCAAAATCGCCAGACGCAGCTGAAGACTCAGGCTCAGGTCGTTTCCGTCGCGTATTTCCTGTCGCATATCCACGATGGAAACCTCCGGCAGGGGGCGCGCACCGTAGCGCTCGGTCAGTGTATACAGCGCATATTGTCCGTTTTTTGCGCGGTACATCGCCTCGACCGAGGGCGTAGCCGAGCCGAACAGCACCAGCGTGCCCTCTTTCGCGCCGCGCCAGAGCGCGATCTCCGCGGCGCTGTAGCGGGGCGTGTTCTCCGATTTATAGGAATGCTCCTGCTCTTCGTCGAGAATAATGATGCCGGGTGCGGCGCATGGGGCAAATACCGCCGAGCGCGTACCGACGACGACGCGCGCCTCACCGTTTCGGATGCGCTTCCATTGATCGTAGCGTTCCGTCGGGGGGAGGCTGCTGTGTAAAACGGCGACCTGCTCGCCGAAATAGCCGACCAGCAGGCTCAAAAGCTGTGGCGTCAGTGCGATCTCGGGGACGAGAAGCAGGGCGCTCCGGTCCGTATCCAGCGCGTGACGGATCAGCTTCAGATAAACAGAGGTCTTGCCTGAGCCTGTCACGCCATGCAGCAGCGCCGCGCCCGGTTTCTGCGCGTCCATCTGTCGGCGCAGGCCGATAAACGCCGTCTCCTGTGCGCGGTTGAGTTGCAGCGGCCCGGAAACCGCGGCAGGGCGGATCTGTCGGCAGCGCAGTACGGGGCGCTGTGAAAAGCTCAGGTAGCCCAGCTCGGCCAGGCGCTTCACCGTTGCCGTTTTTGCGCCGGTGAAATAGCAAAGCTCCTTCAATGAGACGGTCCCCACGCTACACATCAGCTCCAGCACACTGCGTTGCATCGCAGCAGAACGCGGGCGGCGGGCGGCGAACTCCATGGTCTCTTCCGGCGAAGCGGCCAGCGAGACGATCTGCTCGGCTTTATCCGAGGTGCGGGGGATGAAATCGTGCTGCGCGCAGACCCACTTTTTTCGCAGCAGGTATTGCAGCGCATCGTCCGGGTCTTCCTCAGGCTGCAGCGCCTGCTCCAGAACGCTCTCCTCCACCGAGCCGCCCAGCTCCAGCAGTAGCTGCAAGATCGCAGACGCGTCCCGACGGCGCAGCTTTTTCTCCTGCCAGGTGCGGTCGTCGGTCAGGGAAAAGATATTTTTCGTCCGAAACCACAGTCCCGCCGGGAGGATCGCGCGCACCGCTTCATAAAAGGTGCAGAAATACCGCTCCCGCATAAAGGCGGCCAAATGCAGCATCCGCTGCGAAAGCAGAGCCGTTTCATCCAGACAGGCATCGACGGATTTCAGGCCGTCTTCATCCCCGTCCTCCAGAGCGAGCACGACCCCCTCCACGCGGCGGTTGCCCTTGCCGAACGGGATCTGTACCCGCATACCGGGCTGCACCCGCAGATCGGGCGGAATGCGATAGGAATAGGGCTTGTCAATGGCAAAAGTCGCCGCTGAAACAGCAATTTTCGCAATCATAACCAGCCCCTCCCAAATCGATATTATTTTTTATATTCGTCCTTCAGGCCCGCGCTCAGCTTTCCTTCGGCGACCTCACGGATGGCCAGCGTAACGGGCTTTTCCGGGAGTTCCTCATGCAGAGCCTCCGCCTCCTCGGAGATCCGGCGTGCCCGCTGGGCGACCAGATTGACCAGAAGATAACGGCTCTGCACATGCTTGAGCATATCGGCTACAGGGGGGTACAGCATAACGATCATTCCTCCAACATCTTATTTATCCAGCTCTTTGCTGATGATATGTAACATTTCGTTCACGCAGTCTTCAAACACATCGTTGACGACGACGTAATCGTATTTTTCCCGCTGGGCATGTTCCCAGGCGGCGCGCTCACGACGCACGCGGATCTGTTCTTCGGGCGTATCGTTGCGCTTGCGGATGCGCTGTTCCAGAACGTCCAGCGACGGCGGCGCGATGTAGATCAGCGTGGCCTGCGGATAGATCTCGCGCACGCGCAGCGCGCCGACCGGCTCGATATCCAGCACGAGATTGCAGGTTTTGGTCTTGTTCAGGATCTCCGACTTGAGCGTGCCGTAGTAATTGTCCATGTGGTAATCATGCTCCACGAACGCGCCCTGCTCAATCATCTGCCGAAACGCATCGCGGCTGACAAAATAATACTGTACGCCGTTGACTTCATCGGGGCGCGGGGGGCGACTGGTGGCGGAGACGGAAAATTGCAGGTCTTTCCGCCGTGCCATGACCTCCTTCAAAACGGAGCTTTTCCCGACGCCGGACGAGCCGGAGATCACAAAAAGGTGTCCTTCGCTCATGGTGCATCCTCCTCACAGATCGCGTTTTGCCTGTCCTGCCAGCGCTCCGCCACCGCCTCGGGTGTCAAAGCGGAAAGTATCACATGGTCGGTATCCATCAGGAGCACCGCCTTGGTCTTGCGACCGTAGGAAGCGTCGATCAGCATACCGCGCTCTTTCGCCTCCTGCATCACGCGCTTGATCGGCGCAGACTCCGGCGAGACGACGGCAAGCACACGCTGCGCGGATACCATACTGCCGAATCCGATATTGATGAGCCTCATATTCCGCTCCTTATTCGATATTCTGGTTTTGCTCGCGTATTTTTTCCAGCTCTGCCTTGATATCCACGACGATCCGCGCCAGCAGCACATCGGAGCACTTCGAGCCGATGGTATTAGCTTCACGGTTCATCTCCTGAAGCAGGAAATCCAGCTTCCTGCCGACGGCACCGCCGCCGTCGAGCATGGTATACATCTGCCGCAAATGGCTGCGCAGGCGGACGGTCTCCTCGTCCACCGCGATCTTGTCGGCATAAATGGCAGCCTCCGTAAGGATACGGCTCTCGTCGATGGATGCGGCGGCCAGCACCTCGCGCATTTTATTTTCCAGGCGGGTGCGGTAATCCGACACCGTCTGCGCGCTCTGCGCTTCGATCTGCGAGACCATCTGCTCGATCGCTGCGCCGCGGCTGCGCAGATCCTGCTCCATAGCGGCACCCTCGGCACTGCGCATGGCATCATACCCCTCCAGCGCGTGTGCGACCGCACCGAGCAGGTCGCATTGCAGCTGCTGCTCGTCCACCTCGGGCTTTTCCACGGAAAACACATCGCTCATGCGCGCCAGAAGCGACACGCTGATATCGTCCTTCACGCCGAAATCCTCGACCATCTCACGCATGGCGTGCAGATAGCCCTCGACCATGCCGCGGTTCAGCGTGACGCGCGCGTCCATGCCGCTTTCACTGCGCACGGAAATAAACACATCCACCTTGCCTCTGGAAACGGACGACTTGATCGCCTGCTTCACCGCGTCCTCCGCAAAGGACAGGCTGCGGGGCAGCTTGACGCTGCAATCCAGATAGCGATTGTTCACGGAGCGAAGTTCAACGGTAAATTCCCGCCCGTTCACCGTTTCCACGGCGCGGCCGTAGCCGGTCATGCTCTTTATCACACGAATTATCCCCTTTTCTACCGGGTTTTACGCCGAAAAACCCGTAATTGTATAAACGATCTCTCTTTTTCCGCGTATCCTGCGGTCATACCCGATCGCCAGACCGATGCCGGCGAGAAAGCCCGCCGCACCGAGCAGGCCGCCGAGGCCACCCAGAAACGCGCCGCCGATATATCCGGCGAAAAACAGCAGCAGCGGGAGCAGATACAGCACCGTGGCCGCCGCCAGGACGGGTGCGGAAGCCGCACAGACCGTCACCGTGTCGCCGACACGGGCAGCGACGGGGTTTTCTGCCGTGAAACACACCGTCTGCTTTGCCGCGCCGCAGCCGGAACACTTGTGGCATTCGCCCGAGCAGGCGCTTTCGCGCACGCGGATCACCCGCGCGCGCCCATCGGGCAAGAGGCCGACCACCTTAACGGTTTGTTCCATACGGCCATGTGTTCTGCGTGGTGCGTTTTGCCTCTCTGACCTCGACGTACACTTCGTAAGTACCGATCGCGCCGACTGCGCCGCTGGTATTGACCACGATACGCGCCGAATACACCTGCTTGCCCACCTCGGCATTGGCCAGATTCACGACGATGGCGATATCCTCCATGGAAATGCTGTCCAGCACCTCCGTCGAGCCGCGCAGCCGCACAGACAGCGAGTCGGTCATCCACGAGGATTCCAGCCCGTCCGGGATGCCTTCCGGCACGAAGTTCGAAACCTTGAACTCCCGAATTTCAAGGTCGGGGAAGCTGACGCTCACGCTGACATCCGCGACATTGGTCACATTGGTGACATCCTCGGGCAGGGAGATGGGATAGGTGATCGTTGTGCTCTCCAGAATGTCGGACAGATCCAGCGTGCCGAGCACGATCTCATTCAGACTGTCCAAAATGGCATCGCTGCCCGCGATCTGGATCGTTTTGCGGTCGAGGTCGATCTGGCTGGTCGCTTCGGTCACGCCGCCGCCGTAGATCACATTCAGCAGCAGCGGGATCTCTTTGGTCTTCTGGATGCGCAGCGTCACGCGCACCTCGCTGAGGTTTGCGGTGACATTGGCCGTGTTTTCCACGGGGATACCGTTTTTGTCGCACAGCGTATAGCCGTAGGCTGTGGAAATGGTGCTGCTCTTATCGGTCAGATCCACGTTTACCTGCGCGCAGCTGATCTGCTCGACCACATCCTTCGGGCCGGAGATCGTGACCGTGGTATGATCGAGCGTCACACCCTGCTTATAGGCGATATAGTTTTCCGGTACGGTGCCGGTATAGACCACATTGACGGGGATCTCTTTCTTGGAAAGCTCCGCGATCTCCACAGTGATGAGCTTCGGTGTCTGCTCCAGCACAGAGATCGGGCCGTTTTGATCGATGCCGTAAGAGATCATGTAGCTGATCTTGTGTTCGCCGGGGGTGGTGATGTGCGACAGATCCGCAAGGAGCGTGATGTTGGCCTTGTTCAGGTCGATCAGATCCGTGCGATAGCCCTGCAATTTCAGGTTCACGGTCTGATCGGTGCCGGACAGGATCATCAGGCCGCGGTCGCGCAGGATGCTTTCCCCGTCCAATATCACGGGGATATCATAGAAGGTATCCTCCGACTCGGGGCTGACCACAGTGATCACATACAGCCACAGGCCGAATGAGAGCAGCAGCGCCAGTATGACGGTCCCGATTTTACTTTTCACGCCTGCCACCGTCCTTTCCTCTGATTTGCAGCTTTTGGCGTAGCTTCAGCGTGATTTTCTCTTCCTCACCCTTTTCCGTGCTGATAAGCTCCGCGCGCAGCAGCCGTTCCAGCGTCTGGGAGGCAAGGTGCCGCTTGAGCATACCGCCGACCGCCACGGAGATCGTGCCTGTTTCCTCGGAAACGATGATCACGACCGCGTCGGACGCCTCGCTCAGGCCGACACCCGCGCGATGCCGCGTGCCGAGATCGGCACTGAGGCGGTTGCTGTCGGACAGCGGGAGCACACATCCCGCCGCGGCGACCCGCCCGTCGCGAATGATCATGGCACCGTCGTGCAGCGATGCTTTCGGGAAGAAGATATTACGGATCAGCTGCTCCGACACCTGGCCTTCGATCATAGTGCCGGTCTTGAAATATTCATCCATGGGGTTATCGCGCGCAAAAACGATCAGCGCGCCGACACGCTCCCGGCTCATCGTTTCGCAGGCCATGACGGTCTGGGAAATGACCGTGTCCATTTCCGGCGATTGATGCTCGATGCCGAGGATCCTGGAAAACTGGACATTACCGATGTGATCGAGCACGCGGCGGATCTCCGGCTGAAACAGTACCACGATCGCCAGAATACCGACGGACAGGAGCTGGTTGAGAAGGAATTTCAGCATATACATATCCAGCAGCGACGCCAGCAGGAATACCGCAATGACCATCATCACGGCCTTGAGTATCCGCAAAGCGCCCGCCGAGCGAAGCAGCGGCGTGATCTTATAGATCAGGAATGCCACGACAATGATATCCAGATAGTCTGTCCAGCCCATGTTGGCCAACTGTCTTAATACATCCTGAAAACCGGACATAATAACGATCACATCCTCTCGCATTTTTTGCAAAAACGGCGCAGCCCGCCATCATGCCATACGCACGCTATTATCCTGACTATTATAGCGGATTTTGCGGGCAATGGCAATAGAAAAAAGTAAATTTTTCGTGACGACTTCCGAAACGGGAGCCACAGATCCGAACGGGAAGAAAAAAGCTGTCCGCACTTGACGCTGACGGGCTTTTTGTGTTATCCCGGTCGCAGAGCATGCTCTTCTTTCGATGCACGCATTATGGCGCAGCGCTTTCCCGATCGACCTGCGCTGGCTTGGCGCACGCATCCGAGCTTATATTCTTCTATTCCTCAGGAGGCTTTTATTGTGATTTACAGGCCCGAACATCCGAAGCCGCAATTCATGTGGGAAAACCGGATCGATCTGAACGGAAGCCGGGATTTTGAGATCGATCGGAGCGTCAGCGGCGAGGCGCGCGGGCTGTTTGAGCCGAAGGCCTATATTGCAAAAAAGAAGTATGTCACAGATCTTTCCCCCGCATCCGTTACCGTTTTTATTGACCGAACAGCTTGCGTGTATATTTACCGAGGCATAAATGCGCATCTCGCCATTTTCCCGTCTGCATGACGGAAAAATGGCGAGATCTTTATTTTGAGACGTCCCCGATCAGCGCAATGTATCGATCGATCGCCGTCTGCCATGCCCGCATATCCAGGATTTCCCTTAACACCACGGGCTTTTCTTCTCGGACTGCGCACAAAAAGGGGCGCCGGATCAGGCGAAATCGTTCCGCTGTTTCCTCCTGCCCGATCAGTTCCAGCATGGTGACACCGTCGAGCAATGTGGCGCGGAACAAGGGATCCATGGCATCACGCAGCTCTTCTTTTGTTTTCTGCGTATCGCAAAAAGCCTGCACGTCCGTCTTGTATCGCTCCAGCACCCGACAGGAGTGTCGGAACAGGTCGCCGAAATCGGGGGTCGATACGGGCACTTCCCGTATCGTGGCTACCATGACGGTATCGTCCAGTTTCTCCGTCAGCGTCTCCCCGGAAAGGAGCAGATGCTCGGGCGCATCACTATTCTGCCACTTATTGTTGATAAATCGGAACTTTTCTTCCTCCATTCCGAAAAAAACTACGGCGTGTTTTTCTTTCGGGGATATCCGAAGCCCCAGCATGGCTGTATCGCATCGGGAAAGATAGTCTGGAACGTCCGACCTGCGCACAGTGGTTTCCGTCATGGCATAGCCCAAGGTGTTGAGGTAAAGGTCAAATCGGTCGGCCGTTTGCAGCATGGGGCCTGCGGAATAAACGCCTTCCCGATAGTCAAGCAGGTAGGGCAGCTTCATGCCCAGTGCGATCTGCCGATCCTCCACGTCAACGCCCAGTCGCAGCAGCATATTGGCGACACCCGCAAATGCGCAGGACGAATTGAATGTCATGTATTTCATCGAAACCTCCGAAAAAGCACGATCGATGTAACGGCGAGAACAGATGCATCCACCCCGATGCCGATCTTGTGTTGTGTATCACGGATCACTTTTTCGATTTCCTGCCAAAAGACGAGCCAAGGCAAAGAAAGACAGAACCGAGCGCCAGCCAAATGACGCCAAGGGAACGGTCGGCACTTGCGAAATTGATAATGGCGG
>CAZIGE010000008.1:0-37883 GCA_964538475.1 uncultured Oscillospiraceae bacterium
ATCATGTCTTTTTCTTTTCACCAATTTGGGTCATATCTATTTACACCGCAGAAGATTACACAGGATTTTTTCATAAAAGGGTAGAAATCGGCGTGCAATGGTGATATAATATGCCATATTGCCTATGCACAAAAAGAAAGGAATCGGTTTTTATGAGCCTGTCTGCCTCCGCACCCTGGTTTGCCTATTACGGCACGACCCCCACAAATCTGAAATATCCCAATAAAACGATCTATCAGCTGCTGTCCAAAACGGCCAAGCAGTATCCCGATCATGTTGCCTATATTTTTCAGGGTAAGAAGACCACCTATCGCGAGTTTATGACCCGTATCGACCGCGCTGCGCGGGGACTTTATGCCCGCGGCATCCGCAAAGGGGATAAGGTCACGATCTGCATGCCCAATACGCCGCAGGCGCTGGACTGCTTCTACGCGCTGAACCGCATCGGCGCGATCGCCAATATGATCCACCCGCTTTCTGCGGCCAGCGAGATCGCGTTCTATCTGAATTTCTCCCGTTCGAAGGCGATCCTGACGCTGGATCAGTTTTATAAAAAGGTCGCCTCCATCCTGCCGGACGTGCAGCACGAGTGCCTCGTGCTGGTCGCACAGATCCAGGATGAGCTGCCCGTTCCGCTGAATGTGCTTTATCCGATGACCAAGGCCGGACAGAGCTGGAAGGATCTGCCGCGCACGGGCTTTGTCTACTGGCGTGACCTCGTGCGCAAAAACCGCGTCGCCCTGCCCGAAGACGACGGCAAGGCCGATGAATGCGCCGCGATCCTGTATTCCGGCGGTACGACCGGCACCAGCAAGGGTATCATGCTCTCGTCCCGCAATTTCAACGCGCTCGGCCTGCAAACGATCGCCGCCTCCGGCTTCGGCGACATTTCGAATATGAAGATGCTCTCCGTCATGCCCGTGTTCCACGGCTTCGGGCTCGGCATCGGCATCCATACCGCGCTCATCGGCGGTGCGACCTGCATCCTGATCCCGCAGTTCAATGTCAAGACTTATGCGCAGACCCTCATCAAGTACAAGCCCAACATCATCCCCGGCGTTCCGACGCTGTTCGAGGCGCTGCTGCGCGCCGAGGATCTGAAGGGGCAGGATCTGAGCTTCCTGCGCGGCATTTTCTCCGGCGGTGACAGCCTCAGCCCCGAGCTGAAGAAGAAGGTGGACGCGTTCCTGCGCGAGCACGGCTGCACCGAGCAGATCCGCGAAGGCTACGGCACGACCGAGTGCGTTACCGCCTCGTGCCTTACGCCCAAGGATTATGCCCGTTCCGGCTCCATCGGCGTTCCGTTCCCCGATGTGTTCTATAAGATCGTTACTCCCGGCACGACGGAAGAATGCGAGCCGAATATCGAAGGCGAGATCTGCATTTCCGGCCCGACGGTCATGCTCGGCTACATGGACAACGAGGAAGAAACGGCTTCGACGCTGCGCAGCCACGGCGACGGCCGCATCTGGCTGCACACGGGTGATCTGGGACACATGGATCAGGACGGCTTCGTATACTTCCGCCAGCGGATCAAGCGCATGATCGTCACGTCCGGCTATAATGTCTATCCTTCTCAGCTGGAAAATATCATCGACGGCCACGAAAAGGTGCTGCTTTCGTGCGTCATCGGTGTGAAGGATGCCTACCGCGGCCAGCGCATCCGCGCTTACGTCGTGCCCATGCCCGGTATCGAGCCGTCGGACGAGCTGAAAGAGGAGATCCTCTCTTACTGCACACAGCACATCGCCAAGTACGCCATGCCGCGTGAGCTGATCTGGCGCACGGAGCTGCCCAAAACGCTGGTCGGCAAGGTCGCCTACCGCGTGCTGGAGGAAGAAGCGGCGCTGGAGGAACATGCATGAAAAAGCGGATCTGGGAACTGGATGTTTTCCGTGGGATCTGCATAATCGGCGTAGCCGCCGTACATTTTATTTATGACCTGGTGGAGCTGTTCGGGATCGTGCAATGGCAGTACCCGCCGCTGTTCTCGTTCGTCAAGAGCTGGGGCGGCGTGCTGTTCGTGCTGCTGTCCGGGGTGTGCGCCACGCTGGGAAGCCGAAGCGCGCGGCGTGGGCTGATCGTGTTCGGCTGTGGGATGCTGATCACAGCCGTGACGTTCGGTATGTACAAATTCGGCTTTGATCGGTCGATCCTGATCTATTTCGGGGTGCTGCACTGCCTCGGCGTGTGTATGCTGCTGTGGTGCGTGCTGCGCAAATGCCCGACATGGGCGCTTGCCGTATCGGGCGCGATCCTGGTCGCGGTCGGGCTGTGGCTTCGCGGTGTGCGGGTCGATTTTCCCTGGCTGATCCCGTTGGGATTTACGCCGGAGGGCTTTCTGACCTCGGATTATTTCCCGCTCCTGCCCAATCTCGGATTTTTCCTGCTGGGCGCGGTCGTGGGACGCACCGTGTACCGAAGCGGGCAGAGCCTGTGGCCGAATGTGCGCACAGACAACGGCCTTGTTCGGACGTTTTCCTTTTGCGGTCGGCACTCGCTGCTGATCTACCTTTTGCACCAGCCCGTTTTCGCGTTGGTGTGCATCCTGCTAAGTAGGTGAGCCCAATGAAAAAATATCTGCCCAAAATCGATCTGCTGACGCTGCTCGCCGCAGCCGTCGGGATCTTGCTGCGCCTGTGGCTCCTGCTCGTGGGAACAGACGAACGCGGATTATACCCCGCAGGGCATATTTCCGGCGTGCTGCTGATCCTGCTGAGCATTGCGGTAGCGGGGATCATCTTCCTCGTGGCAGGCTGCGCGGGCAGAAGCCGCGCCTATTCGGCCAATTTCCGCGCATCGCTGCCCGGGGCGATCGGCTTTATCCTCCTTGGCGTCGGCCTGCTGCCGTGCGCTATGCGGTATCTGCTCGGCGGCACGATCCTGCTGGAGTGGATCGCGGGACTTTCCGGGATCTTTGCGGCCGTTGCGCTGTTGTGGGGCGGTGTTTGCCGCCGAAGCGGCCGTAAGCCGCATTACCTGACCTTTGCACTGCCGTGCCTGTTTTTCGCCCTGCATCTGTTCTGCATGGGACATACCTGGGGCGACGAGCCGGAGCTTGTCCGCTTCTTGCCGGAATTTTTTGCCGCTGCGGCCTGTGTGCCCGCGTGCTACCAGCTCTGGGCGTTTACCGTGGATCTGGGCAATCGCGCAACGAGCCTGTTCTGGAGCCTCCTGGCGGCGTATTTCTGTCTGATCGCCGTCCCGGGCAGCGACAATGCACTGCTTTGCCTGACGGGCGCTGTCTGGCTGCTGACCAATCTTTGCCCCAAACGGCCGAGCGCGCCGCGTCGCTTTGCGCAAAAACCCGCACAGGAGGCGGCGCGACCCGAAGCGGAGGCAGAGATGCCCGCGGCACAGGAGCCGATCGCTCCCGCGCCGCTCAACGATCCCGAGATGGATGCGCTTCTGGAACAGATCCTGCGCGAGTTTGCGGATGGGGAGGAATGACCCCATGTATTTGCCGCCGCAGGTCTGCCTCTGCATGGAAACGCTGGAGCGTGCGGGCTACGCCTGCTATGCGGTGGGCGGCTGTGTGCGCGATGCGCTGCTGGGGCTGACCCCGCACGACTATGACCTCTGCACCGCCGCCCGCCCGGAGACGATCAGCCGCCTCTTTGCCGATTTTTCGCAGGTACACAGCGGCGAAAAGCATGGCACGGTCGGTATCGTGCTCGATGGCAACGTTTACGAGATCACGACCTTCCGAACCGACGGTGAATACGCGGACAGCCGCCACCCCGAACGGGTGGATTTCGTGCAGGACGTGTCGCAGGATCTGGCGCGCCGCGATTTTACCGTGAATGCCATGGCCTATTCTCCCGCGCGCGGCCTGTGTGACCCGTTCGGCGGGCGTGACGATCTGCGCCGCAGCTGCCTGCGCGCCGTCGGCGATCCGCACCTGCGCTTTTCCGAGGACGCGCTGCGGATCCTGCGCGGCGTGCGCTTTTGCGCCCAATACGGCCTGACGGCGGAGGATGCGACCATGCAGGCCATGTGCGCGCTCGCGCCGCATGTGGCGCAATTGTCGCGGGAACGCGTATTTGATGAGTTATGTAAACTTCTTCTATCGGCGGATGCCGATACGCTGCTTCGCTTTGCGCCGATCATGACCGCCGCGCTCCCGGAGCTTTCGGCGGAAAATGCCGACGCATGCCTGCCGTATACCGCCCGCGTGGTGCAGGCGCTCCCGGCCGAGCTTCCGCTGCGCTGGGCGGCACTATTGCATGGTGTGGGGGCGGAAACGGCCGACGCCGTCCTGCTCCGCCTGAAAGCGCCCACGGCGCTGCGACAGCAGGTGCGCGCGCTGCTGGAAGCGCGCACGGAGCCGATCGTGCCACAGCGACAGGCAGTTCGCCGACAGCTCAGTCGGTTCGGCACGCAGACCTTTTCCCGCCTGCTGCTGTTTTGCGAGGCGGAGGCTGTCGCGCGCGGCATCGGGGACGAGTCACCTGCCCGCGCGCGGGCGATCATGCAGGCGCTGCTTCGGGAAAACGCCTGTCTTTCTCTGCGCGATCTGGCGGTGAACGGCGATACCCTGCTTGCGCTGGGCTATCAAGGTGCGCAGATCGGGCACGCGCTTCGCTATCTGCTGGAACAGGTGCTGGACGAGCAGGTCGAAAACAGCGAAAGCGCACTGTTATCGCAACTGCGGGAGCATTTTCCCGCTACTTTTTTCGGAGGTGTGTCAAAATGAAGATTGCCATTGTTACCGGGGCATCCTCGGGTATGGGGCGGGAGTTCGTGATGCAGCTGCCCGCTTATGTCTGCGTGGACGAGATCTGGGCGATCGCGCGCCGCGCGCAGGCGCTGGAAACGCTGAAGGCGGAAAGCACCGTTCCCGTGCGTCCCATCTGCCTGGATCTGTGCTGCGAGGACAGCTTTTCCGCGCTTGCCGCATTGCTGGAGCGCGAAAAGCCCGATGTCAGACTGCTGGTGAATGCGGCGGGCTTCGGAATATTCGGTCGGCATGACCGGATCCCGATGGCAGATGAATGCCGCATGATCGACCTGAACTGCAAGGCGCTGCTTGCCGTTACCCGTATCGTGCTGCCGTACATGCAGGAGGGCGGACATATCCTGCAACTGGACAGCCTGTCCGCGTTCCAGCCTGTCCCGTATCTTACCACTTACGCCGCAACGAAGGCGTTCGTACTGAGCTATTGCCGCGGCATGAACCGCGAGCTGCGCGATATGGGCGTGCGCATGATGGCCATGAACCCCGGGTGGGTCAGGACGGAATTTTTCAACCATGCATTCCAGAGCGACCCGAACGGCGACGTGCAGTATTTTAACCGCCTGTTCGAGGCGCGCGATGTTGTGGCCACGGGTCTGAAAGATCTGTACCGCACGAAAAAGGAATACTCCGTGCACGGTCTGTCCGTTCGGATGCAGGTGCGGCTGGTGAAGCTGCTGCCGCATGATCTGGTCATGAACATCTGGGTCAGACAGCAGCGGAAGCCGAAAAATAATACGGGTCTGACGAAAGAGGCACGCAAATGAAAAAGCTGCTTGCCGCCCTGCTCCTGCTGCTGACGCTGAGCGGGTGCTTCTACCTGCCGCCGCAGCCGACCGATGCGGATCTGCCGCAACCGACGCAGACGCAGGAGGATGAATACCTTCTGGTGCACTTTATCGATGTCGGGCAGGCGGACTGCATTTTCCTTTCCTGCGGCGGGGAGACTATGCTGATCGACGGCGGCAACCGCGCCGACGGCGCGGACGTGATCCGCTATCTGCAAAGCATGGGCGTGGAGTCGCTGGATCTGGTCGTCGGCACGCATACGCACGAGGATCATATCGGCGGGCTCGCCGCGGTGCTGCAATGCATCCCCACGGAAACCGTCTGGAGCGGCGAGATCACCTATACCAATGCGACGGTCCGCAATTTTCTGAGCGCCGCCGAGTCGCAGAACGTTACCGTCACACAGCCCGAATTGGGCGAGGTCTATCAGCTGGGCGATGCGCAGGTCACGGTACTCGGCCCCGTGCAGTCCGGCTATGAGGATGTGAACGATACTTCACTGGTGCTGATGGTGGAATATGTGGACACCCGCTTCCTGTTCACGGGCGATATGGAACAGCTTGCCGAGGATGATATGCTCGATTACTGGGGCGAGGAACAGGACTGGCACGCCGATGTGCTGAAAGTCGGCCACCACGGAAGCTATTCCTCCACGGGCTATCGCTTTCTGCGGGCGGTCATGCCTACCTGGGGCGTGATCTCCTGCGGATACGACAATTCCTACGGGCATCCGCACGAGGCGGCACTGTCGCGCCTGCGCGACGCGCAGGTCAGCGTGTTCCGTCTGGATACGATGGGGACGGTCGTCGCCGTTTCTGACGGGGAGCGCATCGCGTTCGGCTGGGAAAACAGCGATCTGAGCCCCGAGATCCCGCAGGTCTGACCATGGCCGAGTTCACGATCGAGATCGCAGGCCATACCGCGCGGGTGGAGTCGCTTTTTGACAGCACGCTGCATTACTGCGCCGCATATTTGACGGAAAAAGCACCGCAATGGCATATAAAGGTCACACGCGCGGCGATGGAAGAGGAACAGCGTCTGGCCGATGCGGAGGCCGTGCGGGAGGGATTTCGCCACCGCACCTTCTCCGAGCCGTTTCTGGAACGCGCCGTCGTACAGCGCGCCATGGCAGAGCACCTGTTTCGGCAGGATGTTCTGCTGCTGCATGGCAGCGCCGTTGCGCTGGACGGCCGGGGATACCTGTTCCTAGCCAAAAGCGGAACGGGGAAATCCACGCATACCCGCTTGTGGCGGGAGCAGTTTGCGCAGGCGCAGATGATCAATGACGACCGCCCCTTCGTGCGTATGCAGGGGCAGACGCCGATGCTTTGCGGCGCGCCGTGGAGCGGTAAGCACGGGCTGCATACGAACCTTACCGCTGCGTTGTGCGGGATCTGCATCCTGCGGCGCGGTCGCGAAGATCACATTCGCCCCGCCTGCCCGGAGGAAGCATTGCCGATCCTGTTGCATGAAACCTTCTGCCCTGCGCAGGCATCCCTTGCGGCGCGCCATCGGGAGCTGGTCGAGGCACTGGCGCAGCGCGTGCCGCTGTGGTCTATGGACTGCACGCCGACGGCGCAGGCCGCCGTGCTGGCCTACCGCGCCATGGCCGTGCGGTAGGCTGCGTTAAAAGAGAACAGAAAAAGGTCGGCCGTGCATGCGCACAGCCGACCTGCTTTTTGTATGTGCTAAACCATCAGATAGCGCCCAAACGCGACATCGGCCGCAGCCTGCACCTGTGCATCCACGCCGGAGCACGACGGCAGAACCCGCACGGGCAGGATCCCGCGCCGCAGGCTTTTGCGATTGACCTTTTCCTCCAGCAGCGGGGCGAGATCCTTTGCGCCGTAGAGCAGATCGCCCGCCAGAAGGACGGTGTCGATGCTGATGATATTGGTCATGTTTACGATCCCTGCGGCGAGATAATCGGTTTCCAGTTCGACCAGCTCCATGGCCTGCGCATCCAGACAGCGCCGATCCATGACCTCCCGCCACTGCGAAAATGGCGTGCCGCGCAGCAGATTGGGGATCGCGGCGTACATTTCCAGACAACCCACATTGCCGCAGGCGCATACACGCCCGTGGTGGTCGATCGTGGTGTGCCCCAGCTCACCGGTAAAGTATCCCGCGCCCTTGAGCACCTTGCCGCCGGAGATGATGCCCGAGCCTATGCCGCTGTCCACCAGAAGCAGGAGGAAATCCTCGCTCCCCATCGCTTCGGGCTTGCCGTGATTGTAGCGGGCAAGGCAGGAGGCGTTGTTTTCCAGATAGATCGGCAGACCGAGCTGCTCGCGCAGGATCGAGCCGAGCTGCGTGTTGTGCCAGAGGTCAAATCTGGGCGGATTGAGGATCATGCCACTCTCTCCGTCCAGCGGCCCCGGGGC
Organism: uncultured Oscillospiraceae bacterium; assembly: GCA_964538475.1. Classification (GTDB taxonomy): domain Bacteria; phylum Bacillota; class Clostridia; order Oscillospirales; family Oscillospiraceae; genus Faecousia. The sequence continues at coordinate 7,909 of CAZIGE010000008.1, forward strand.
GGAGATGCCGACACCGACCAGTTTTTCGAATGGGATCGCGGTTTTTCGGATCATTTTCAAAATCGACTGCGACAGGATATCCGTTTTTTCGTTGCTTTTGGAGTCTTCCAGCAGCAGCCGCTGCTTGAGCAGCACATTTCCGCAGATGTCCACGATCGCCACGGTGCAGCCGTCGCGATTGAGATAGACCCCGACGGCGTAGCCCGCATCCTCACGCAGTGCCAGCGGAACGGGCGCGCGTCCGCGCCCCGTGGCGCTTGCGGGATTTTCGCGGATGATACCCTCGCCGAGCAGCTCGTCTGCGATCAGCGTGGTCGCAGCGCGGGTCAGCCCCATTTTCCGCGCAATGTCCGCGCGGGAGGTCGGCTCGATGCGAAGCAGCCGCAAAAACATCTTTCGATTGTACTCTTTCGTATATTCCGCGTTTCTCGTGGCTTTGCCCATATGCCTGCCCGCCCTTTCCAATCGGATATGGGGCTATTATACACGACTTTTCCGCTATTTTCCACCCATGCACGCGACAATTTTCGCAAAATTTTCCGAAACGATCTCGCATTTTCCGACTGCGGCGGCGGGAAGGAAGAAATAGTCTCCGCGCTTGAGCTGTTTCTGCCCGCCCGGGAATCGCACGCACGCCGCGCCGTCGACGCAGATCCAGATGGATGCCGGGTGCGGCAGTGTGAGGCTGCCTGCGTTCAGTGTATAGCGCTCCATGCGGAAACACGGCGTATCCTCCGGCCCGATCAGACTTTCGGCAAGCAGATGCGGCTCTTGACGCAGGATGCGCGGCGTTTTGCGCGCATGGCGCACGATCTCGTCCCCGTAGCGGCTGAAATCGAAGCAGTCCAACGCCGTGTCGGGATCCAGCCCGAGGTACATCTCCCGCGCGCTGAGCGGGTATGTGCCGCAGTAATATTCGGGCTGGATGGTGAAATCGGTCGGCTCCTGCACTTCCAGAAGCAGGCAGCCTGCGCCGATGGCGTGGATCACGCCTGCCTCCACAAAAAACACATCTCCCGTCTGCACGGGGACGCGATTGACGAATTCAGTCATGGCGAGCGGATCGTGCCTGCTCTTTTCGACGGCTGCGGCGAATTCCGCCTTCGTGACCGCGCGGTCAAAGCCGAAGTAGATGCAGGCATCCGGGCGCGTAGCCAGGATCAGCCAGGCCTCTGCCTTGCCGTACGGACTGTTGAAATGCCGACGGGAGTATTCCCGCGTCGGGTGTGCCTGCATCGGGAGGCGAATGGCACTGTCCAGAAATTTGACCAGTACGCCCACATCGGGGCGTCCGCCCAGATATTCGGTCGGGTTCTGTGCCAGAATGTCGGAAAAGGGCATTGCGTCCTGCGCGCGCAGCGAGATCCCCTCCAGCGGGTCGGTGTGCCCCGGATTGATGGCATGTACGGCAGAGGCGACCCATTCTTCGGGATAATTGCCGTCTTCGGGCGGGTCGCCCAGAAAGTCGGAGAACAGCTTGCCGCCGGTGTACACGCGGAATACGCGGTTGCGCCGAAAGAAGACGGGCTGTTCCCATGGCGCGGGGGTAGTGTGCATAAAAATCATTCCTTTTTGCGATGTAATTTCGGTTGTATCCAGTATAAGGCGAAGTGATGAAAATGTCAATTGATTTGATTATTAAGGAATACCCGCCCCGAAGCGACTGCTTCGGGGCGGCCGTGTTTCGGTCAGAAGATCTTGCGCTTCAGAATGAGCAGGATCGCGCCGATCCCGACCACGGCGATGGTCGCCAACGCCACGCTCCACGGCGCGGATATCGGGTCGTCTGTGGTCGGATTGGAAGGCTCGGGCTGCGTATCGATGGGATCTTCCGGGGCTGCTGCACCGCGCAGATCGACGTGCGCGCACAGCGTCCGAAATGCGGCGTTTGCCATTACGCGATAGCCTGCGTTTGTCGGATGCAGACCGTCGGACAGCAGCCATTCCACGCCGCGTGTGTCCTGATAGCTGTCGTTGTAGATCAGGCCGAATTCTTCGGCCAGTGTTTGGATAGCCGCGTTCCACGCCTGCAAGGTGCCGCTGTCGGCATCGCCGCCTTTGGCGCTCAGTCCGCATACCAGAATAACGGCATTCGGGCAGCCTTGCGTTACCTGCGTGAGATAGGCGCGATAGGTGGTGATGAATTCATCCAGCGTCGTACCTGCGTGCAGATCGTTGATACCGTAGCTGATCGTGATCAGATCGGGATCGTTGTCCAGGATATATTCCTGCACCGTGTCTTTGGCGGCGGGGAACATGCGATTGTCCGTAACGGTGCACATTCTTGTTCCCGAAATGGCCTTGTTACACAGTGTCAGCGGCTGTCCCTGCGCCTGCTCGATCAATGCGGCGAGACGGGGGACCCAGCCGTCGTGAACCTTATCCACGGCGGTTTCACCATAGGAAATGCTGTCGCCGACCGCCACATAGGTTCGGAACGTTCTGCCGACGACAAAGCGGGGATTATCCTGCCCGATCTGCATGGATACCGCGTTTATCAGTGCATCGGCTGCCTCGAAATCGTTGATCTTGCTGCGATCCAGGGCGAGAAGTGCATCGACGACCTTTTCGCGCACGGTGCGTGAAAAACCGCGATACAGGCTGATATTTGCACCGAGATGCGCATCTTCCAGCGCTTCACGCATGGATTCGGTCGTGCAGGCGGTGCGGAAGGCATCCAGTGCGGCATCGGTGCGGGCAATGGGCGCGGTGGCGGTGACCTTGATCTCGGTCGTCGCGTTTACGGCCAGACAGGTGCAGTTGCGCAGCAGCTCGCGCAGGACTTCGCCCGCGGCCAGAAGCGAGCCGATTTCCGACAACGTGCCGTCTGCATTCACCGTTGCGTCGGACTGCGACTGCGCGCGGTACAGATCGGCGTAGAGGACATTCTGCTGCGATGCAACGGAACGAATTGCAGCATTGTATGCACTGCAAAGCGATGCGTCGATCTTATTGCTGTACGGAAGCCCCGTCACAACGATCACGGTATCTGCGGAGCTGTTTGCACGGAGTGCCTGCAACAGCTGCGCCAATGCGGCGGCGTGCGCCTCGGCCGATACGCCGCTTTCGGCATCGGTCATGCCGTCGGCGATCAAAATCAGGTCGGCTTGCGCGGCCTGGATGGCCTGTGCGGTCAGCGCAACACGCGACAGTGCGGGCGTTTTATTCTGATATTCGCCGATATCGGTGAGCAGTGCGTCGATCCAGTTGCCCGAAAGATCGCCTGCTGCGACAACGTTGCCAAACGGTTCGCTGCGAAGATCGGGGGAATAGATCTCCGGCAGACCGCTGAAATCGGAAAGACGCCCCAAACCGTAGCCCTCGGTGCAGAACATCAGTTCCAGATTTTCACAGGCGGTGAAGCTGTCGGGAAGCGCCTGCATGGTGTGCCGACCGAGCTCATTCCCCGCGTTGTCGCAGATCACGAAGGAAAGCGCATCACCGTGGGAGAAAATACGGATCTGCCATGTGCCATCCGAGGTGGGTGCGTCATACCAGGTGTCATTGGACTCGATCGTTGTCCATTCGCCGTTCCAGATTTGCAGGGAGATCGCATATTGCCCGTTTTCCCGGAACATGATGCGTACGAAAATATATGCTTCCGGTGCTTCGCTGTAACGCAGGCGGATGGTATTAACGGCCAAGGCATCTGTGTATTCCAGCGCTGTAAAGCGGTAGGAGAAGTCCAGACCGACGGCGACATCCAGCCCGGCGTTGTATTCCATCCAGCCGAAGCTGCCGCGCTGCGCGGAAAAGACAAGCGCACCGTTTTCATCGCGGCTTGCCTTCCATGCGGCATCGGCTGTAAACAGATTTTGACGGATCTCTTTCTCCGGTACGCCGAACTGCGGATCGCGCAGGTAGTACGGGGCAGTATTCCCGTCACAGCTTACGGACAGAGGAACCTGCGTGCCGTTGAGCACGATGCGGGTGAATTTTTCTGCAATGGAACTGTCTGCGAATGCGGATGCTTTCAGGACGGCACTGCCCAGCAGGCTCTCGTCCGCGTTGTCATCGATGCGGATGCGAAGTGCTTCCTCGGAGGCATCGCGTATGATGTGCAGCTTGACATCGGAGAGCACAGCGCCGGACATTTTGGAAGTCCACACGTCCAGCGCCTGCGCGCTCCAGCTTCCTGTGGCGCTGTCCCACCACTGCGCGGAAATATAGATCTGATATATCCCGCCGCCGCTGCGATAGCGGTGAAAACGCAGGAAAAGGTAATCCTCCGAATCGGGATCGTGCAGACAGAACGCGACCTTTTCCGCCCAGGTGTTGTTTGTTTCGATGGTCGTATTTACGACCCAATCCATGGAAATATCCAGATCCTGCGTCAGGTCAAGTGTCTGACGAAGCAGCGCGGTGCCGCCTGCGGCCTGCGTCAGGATCAGGGCAGAGTCTGCTGCGTCTACCGCCCAGCTCTCTCCCGGGATCCAAACCGCGCTGTCTCTGTCGGAAGCCTCCAGACCGGGGGTCGCTTCAGGTTCCCCGCCGGTGCCGCTGTCTGCCTGATCGGGGGCAGTAACGGAATAGTCGCGGATCGTAACGAACCCGCCGCGGTACATACCGATCTCCACTGCGTCATTTCCGCCGGAGCAGGCAGCCGTGAGGACAACGGGTGTTTCGTTGCCGCTGCCGCACAGGGTTATGGTCAGCGCTCCGCCGTTATAGCGGTTGATGGTAACGGTAACGACGCATTCGGCGGCATCCATCCAATTGCTTCCCGAGCCGTTGAGTTTGGGGAAGACCTGATTTCCGTTTCCGTTGTTGGCATCAAGCTCTACGATAACACCGGCGACCTGGATGTATGGGCTGGTGGTATTGTCGCATTGCAGTGTCGCGGTCAGCTTAAAATTGTCGGTGTCCTCCAGCTGCTTCCAAATGCGGGAGGTGTGTGCGGGAGCAAATGTGCCGGTGATGCTGTCGCCTGCTGCGACCCACCCGCTGAAATCGTTTCCGTCCGTTTCCCAGCCGAGCGCGGCGGGGGAGGCGGAGGCTGCGTGAGCGGGCGACGGAACGGATCCGGCCAGCAGCGCCAGTGCGAGCAAACAGGCGAGGGTGCGCTTTATTTTCATGGGAAATGACCTCCTTTTTGAAAAACAGCCCGGAAAGAGACTCTCCGGGCTGTTGTGTGGCGGATGTGGATCAGTGCAGCTTCTTCTGAACGAAGACCATAACGCCGCCTGCGGCGAGCATGGTCGCGAAAACAAGCGCAATAGGATCGGCAGTGTTGTCGGGATCGCTGCCGGTATCGGGCTCGGGATCGTTGCCGGTATCGGGCTCGGGATCGTTGCCGGTGTCGGGCTCAACGGCGGCGGGGAAGGTAACATGGAAAGTGGCGATGCCGCCCTTTTCATGGTTGCCGCAGCCGTACATTTGCAGCGCGAGCATGGCGCTGTCCGGTTCGGGAATAGCAATGTCCATTGTGATCGGTGTTTCATTGCCTTCGCCGTTCACCGTGACCAGCAAATTGCCGCCGTTTTCACGGGAAAGCACCACAGAGACTTTGCACTCGTTGGCATTGAGCCAGTCGAAGTTGTTCCAGTTGCTGCCGTCAAAGTTTTTAACGAAGAACTGGTTGCCGTTTCCGTTTTCCGCGTTCAACTCGATGCAGATGCCGAACAGGTTGATGACCGGGCGGCTGTTCGTTTCGGAGTCGACCTGCACGGTGATGGTGAAATTCTGCGGGTCGTCGATGGCGTGCAGGATGCGGTTGTCGTTGACACCGGAGCCGTCGTTGTAGACCAGCGTCATGGAGCCGTCCTCGGCGGTCGTCCAACCGGCGAACTCACTTTCCGAGCTCCAGCCGTGATCGGCCGGTGTTGCGGCAGCTGCGCCGATGGCCAGTACAAGCACCATCGTCAGGGCAAGAAAGACTGTTGCGAGCTTCTTCATTGATAATTCCTCCATTTATTTTCGATGCAAAGCATCGGAATTTACCGCTTTTTCTTTACGACAACGATCACAACGACTGCGACTACCACGACTGCGGCGGCCAGGACGATCCAAAGTGTATCGTTGCTGCTTTCGGCAGGCTTATCGGTGGGGGCGGGCTCGGTCGCCTTCGGTTCGGTAGCCTTCGGTTCGGTCGCTTTCGGCTCGGTGGGCGCGGGTTCGGTGGGCGTGGGCTCGGTCGGTACGGGCTCGGTCGGAGCCGTAACGTCTTCCCCTTCGAGGACCGTCAGACCGGCGAATTTTGCGCAGCCTCTGTATACACCAATGGTGAGCTCGGCACTTTCATTGGTGACGGGCACGGTCAGCGTTTTCGTTTCGCCGGAAACGGCCTCGTTCGATGCGCCGATCAGCTGGATCTGCAGATCGCCGCCGTCGATGCGGACGATGGTGACATGAACTTCACAGTTGGCTGCTTTCAGCCAGTCGTAGGTCACATTATTTCCCTCGAAGCCCTCGGTGTTGTTGGTTTTCAGATAGACCTGATTGCCGTCGCCGCCGTTGCCGTCGGCTTCCACGCGAACGCCCATTACGGCGATAAACGGGCTGGTGGCATTGCTTGCGGTCATGTTCAGGGAAACGCTGAAATTGTCAGAGTCTGTGATCATGTCCTGCCACAGGGAGATGGGCTCGGCGTTTTCCCAGCCGATGTTAAAATCGCCGGTGATCACGCCGTTGTCCAGCGTCCAGCCGAGGAAGTTGTCGTTGGCCACGTTCCAACCTTCGTCGGCAAGCGTCGGTGCGTCCGCAAACGCGGAAACGCAGGTGCAAAGAAGCAGTGCGAGCGCAAGGCATGCGCAGGCAATATGTTTCGGGTGTTTCATAAATTTCTCCTCCGATCTCAATGTTCGGCACGGCTGCCGGATAAACCCATAGTAGCGAAGCCGACCGAATTTGTCAAGCGAATAAACAAAATGTCAGATAATTTCGTTATGTTAAACAATTTAACAAACTCACTTTTGCACATAATTACAACAGAATATGCTGCTGTGTCTGCTCCCGGGTGGGGGAAAATCCAAAGCGTTCCAATAATGCGGCACCGCAGATCATGGTGACGGAGGTGGCGTTGCACATGATCCCCTCTATATCCAGCGCTGCGGGGTTCAGCTGCGGCAGCACGGCATCGGGCGCGATACGCACTCCCCACCAGGGCAGGTAACGGCCGCCGTGATGCTTCCCGTTGAAATAGATATTTTCCGCGGTGCGGAAAAGCATATCCCGCTGGGTGTCTGTGGCGCGCCCGGTGGCAAGAATGGTATGGATGTAATAGCGGAGCATCGTCGCGTCGGTATTGCCGTCGCGGTCGTTGAGGTATGCGCCGTTGTGGTCATAGATCCGCTCCAGTGCATCGGCTGTTTGCACGGCCTTTTTCAGGCACTCTTCGTCGCCGAACATTTCATAGCGGAGCACATTGACTGCGGCCATTCCCATGTTGGCAAACAACGCGCTGACACTGCCCAGTTCATGGATATCATGCGGGCGCAGACCGCCGCTCGGGCCGTTTCGCTCGTCTCGGTTTTCGCGATTTTTGTTATAATCGATCCAGTACAGATGATCGATGACCGATACCGTGTAGGGCGAACCGTCCCGCTTTCCGTTTTCCACGGTATAAACACGGTCGCGCCGAAAGGTATGCTCGACCCAGTCGCACAGCGCAAGCGTCTGCTCCAGCAGAGCGGGACAAAACTGTGCCGTCCCCTGTGTGATGCGGCAGTGTTCCAGCGCACTGACCAGAAGACTGACGATGTAGGAGGATTTCCAATGATCGTGATATTGCGCCCAGTCGTTGTACCACAGCCCGTTTTCCGGCGTTTCGTCCCGATAGTGTGCATAGGCACCCAGAAGCGTATCTTTTACCATGTCCAGTGCATCCGGGTCGCGCGTAAAGCGATACGCGATCAGGTAGCACATGACATTCCAGCCCACATCATCTACCGCAAGGTTCGGCTCTTTTCCGAATTCGGATGTCATTTGCGTGCGGGAGAACATGGTCTTCAGATATCGCCAGGTTTGCACGATGCGCTCGGCGGTCTCACGGTCGGCGGTGGCATCGTAATAGGTTTCCATGGCGATCAGAAGCATGGTTGTCTCCCAGATCATTCTCGGCCGCTCCACGATGCGGCCGCAGTGCGTCGGCAGGATATGCCCGCCGTCGTCATCCGTCCAGAAACGTGCGTAAAGATCCCGCAGCGCCTCCTGCGCCATTCGGCGAAATGTGACAGACATATAGTTCAATCCTCCTTGTATGTGATGGGGTCGTGCTTTCCGCACCGCAGCAGAACGGTTTTGATCTCAAACGGGTCGAAATGAAGCAGCGCGCCGTCTTCCGTCCGTGTGAGCGGATGCTCCGCCTGCTCCATCAGATCGGCTTGCGTGCATGCGACGATGTTACGCGGCAGCGAAAGCACACAATCGGTCGACCTGTTTTCCGCCTCGTAAAGCCGAACGACGATATCCTCCGAGGCTTCCGCTTTTTTCACGGTTTCGATCACGACATTGGGCGCGTCGGTATGCAGCAGGGAAAGGCAGCGGGGGAGATCGCCGCGCTGCGCGCTGAGGCGTCGAACCGAAACGGGGTAATTGAAATCGTAGGCCAGATCGCGCACGCGTGCCGACAGGAGATCTTCCGCATGCGGATACAGCGCATAGGAAAAGCTGTGCGCGCCGATGTCGCACATTTTATCGGGGTAGGTGCTGCATTTGAGCAGCGTCAGATTCAGACTGTTTCGAGTCGCGTCGTATCCGTATTTGCAGTCGTTGAGCACGGCCAGACCGAACCCGCTGTCGGACAGATCGGCGTACTTGTGGCCGCAGACTTCAAATCGTGCGAAATCCCACAGCGTATTTTTATGGACGGGGCGCTGCACATAGCCGAACTGGATCTCGTAAGAGGCATTCTTCGCGTTCACCGCAACGGGGTGCTCCGCCTTTACGAACAGATTGTGCTCGTGCCAGTCCACATCGAAGTCATAGCGCAAAATCGGCGAACCGACACAGACACTCAAACGCATACGAACGGTAGAGTTTCGGAATTTTCTGGTCACCTGCACAACGCCCCGAACCGGGCCGGATTCCAGAACCTCAACGGCGGAAACATCGTCCAGGACATACCCTTTTTCCCGATAATACGCCTGCACATTCCAGTTGTCGTCCGTCCGTGCCACATCGTCATAGGCGATCAGCCTGCCGCCGACACTTCCGGCGGGAAGCGTTTCCCGTGCGGCAAGCTTGGAATAAAGCGAAGTGATATGCATATGCTCGTCGAAGGTGACGCGCAATGTGTCGGACTCCATTTCATGGGGCGAAATACGCAGCGTCGTCGGGGCAGGGGGTGCTTCGCAGATCGTATAGCTTTTCCAGCCCTTGGGCGGTACGTTGCGTGCGCGGAATACCGTTTTACCGTCGTAAGTGCGCTGGCAGGGAAGGAATGTACCGTCTTCGTCGCGCAAGCCGTGCAGTATCCCGTCGAAAATGACGATCGGGTCGCGGGAGAACGACAGCGTATTGAATACGACCAGCGTATCTCCGTTTGTGTACAGCCGCGCGGTCAGCGCGTCCAGCGCGTCCTGCTTCATCTGCTCGCCCCGGGACAGGATGCGCTCGTAATGCGCCTGCGCATCTTCATAGACGCGGGCGATGGAGGATCCCGGCAAAACATCGTGGAACTGGTTCAGCAGGATCAGCTTCCAGTTTTCGGCCAGCTCCTTCGCGGGATACGCCTCATTTCCGCCCAGAAGTCCGACAAAAGACCACAGGTTTTCCACATCATGATACAGCTGCTCGCTGCGGCGGTTGTTCTTCTTGGTTTTGGCCTGCGATGTGTATGTACCGCGGTGAAACTCCAAATACATCTCGCCGTCCCATTCGGGAAGATGCGGATCGTCCGAGACTTCCTCCTCCAGATGGCGGAAAAAGTCCAGTGCGCGGGCAAATTTCACATTCGGGCAACCGGGAATACCTGCCGCAAATCGGCGGCCGTAGTCGATCATTTCCTGTGTCGGGCCGCCGCCGCCGTCACCGTAGCCGAAATCGTAAAGCAGATCGTGGCTGATATCCTTCTGCTGAAAGCGTTTCCAGGCACCCAGGACAAAGGAAGGCTCAAGCGAGGGGTTATAGGTGGTCATCCAGTCCGTTTCGATATCCGCATATGCAATGGCGCAGCCGAAATGGGTCAGGATCGTGCTCCCGTCCAGACCGCGCCAGCGGAATGTGTCATAAGGAAGCTTGTTATATTCGTTCCAGCCGATCTTTGTGGTGTAAAAGTAATCGATCCCGCTGCGGCGACAGATCTGGGGGAGGTTTGCACTGTAGCCGAACACATCCGGCAGCCATAAAATGCGGCTGTCCGTGCCGAATTCCTCCCGAAAGAACTGCTTGCCTATCAGAAATTGCCGCACCAGAGATTCGCCGCCGGTCAGATTGGTGTCCGCTTCCACATACATGCCGCCCTCCGGCTCCCAGCGCCCCTGCGCGATGCGGCTGCATACCTGCCGATACAGCTGCGGCTCGTCCTCTTTTACATATTCATACAGGGCGGGCTGGGAAGCCATGAACAGGTAATCCGGGTTTTCTTCCAGAAGCTTGAGATTGGTGGCAAAGGTTCGTGCCGCTTTGTTTCGGGATACATGATAGGTCCATTGCCAGGCAACATCGATGTGACTGTGTCCGATCGACCACAGTGTCGGCTCTGCGCCGCTGCGCATCGTTGCGTAAAGCTCCCGTTCCAGAAATTCCCGTGTTTGGCATACAGAGGTACGGAATTCTTCGGACTCCGGCTCCGCGCCGATGGCCAGCATCGTCATGGCGCGGTTGAGCTGCTTGACGATGTGCACCCGCTCCGCGCTGTCGCTGCTCATGCACGAGGCTGCTTTCATCGGGACGGCCAGACTCTGATACAGCTCGTAGACCGTGGGCCGAAGCACCTGCAGCCGCGCGGACATGGTCATGCGGCCGGCATAATACGTCAGATCGGAGTAGGCTTTGATGGCGATCTCAAGCCGTTCGCCGCCCTTTGCGTGCTTGCACAGCAGGTATTTTCGGTGATTACAGTCAAGTCCGAAGACGCATACGCCGTTTACGAACAGCTGCGCCTGCGGATGTGCCCAGTGCCAGTCCGCGTCGATCGTGTACGGATAGATCGTATACCAGATGTCTTCTCCGGCGAACTCCGTCGGGATGGTGATGCTCTGACGAAACCACGCCCACTGATCGGGCTCTCCCCAGAGCGTTTCTCCTGCGCGGAAATGCACCCACGGCGTGTGCGCATCCAGCTGAGAGAAGGGGACATCGCCCGCATAAAATTCAAAATCTCCCGTGTCGTATTCTTTTCGAATAACGTACTTGTTTTGAAGCTCCCGCATCAGGGATTGGATGCGGATCGGGAGCATATACCGTTCGCCGTTTTTGTCCGTGAAATCCCTGTCAAAATGGAACATGAAAAACCTCCTTGATTATCCGTGATAGGTCTGCTATAATGGGATATACCATTTATACCATTTGCACGCGGACAGCGCGAAAAACGCCGTGGATACGTGACAGACTTACTTTAACAGACCGCGCGCCTGCTGTCAAATGATATATCATATAAAACAATAAATATGTCATATTCACCAAAAACAGGCTATTTGATTTGTTTAATATAACCTATTGAAAAAATGATATCGGTGTGCCATAATAATTACGGATGTTGCCCGACGCCCCGATATCGTGGAAGATATGTGGAGGTCACGGCTATGAAAAGGACATACAGCTACATGCATGTCTATCAGGACATTCGCGGCGCTATTCTCGCGGGAGACTATCCCCCCGGGGCGCAGCTGCCGACAGAGGCGACACTTCAGGAACAATACGGCATCAGCCGCATCACCGTTAAGAAGGCGATGGAGCTGCTTACGGCCGACGCGCTGATCGAGCGCTTTCCGGGGAAGGGGACCTTTGTAAAAAAGCCCGCGCAGAGCGCGCAGGCAATGGATACACAGGCGCAGAGCGGCTTGCGCATCGGTGTCGTGATGTCCGATTTTTCTTCGGAATTCGGACAGAACTTCCTGCGCGGCGTGGCGGAGGAAGCGAACAGGCAGGGCTGCGGCCTGATGGTAGGGCTGTGCTATGCAACGCTGGAAGAGGAAAATGCCCTCATTCGGCGATTTCGGGAGCATCGTGTGGATGGCATCATCGCTATGGCGATCCACAGCGAGGTCGGGATCAATACAGGCATAATGAACTGCGCCATTGAGGGCTTCCCGCTGATTTTGGCAGACCGCTATCTGGAAGGTGTCGCGCTTCCTTATGTGGGCAGCGATCATGCAGATGCGGCATTTCGCGCGACCGAATATCTGTTCCGCCTCGGCCACACGAATATCGGCCTGATCTCTTCCGCGCCGACTACGACCGCGATCACAGAGCGCGAAAGCGGGTATATGCGCGCCTACGCCATGACCCAATATCGTGTGCATCCGTCCTACCTGATCCCGGATATCCGAAGCAGTATGCCCGGGCAGCACACGCAGGAAAATATAAGGCTGGATATCGAACGCATGAAGACCTATTATCGGGAAAACCCGGAGGTCACGGCACTTTTGTGTATCGATTATCATATCATGAAGATCTGCGAGGCTGCCGCGAACGAATGCGGCATCCGCATACCGCAGCAGCTGTCATTGCTTTGCTTTGATGCACCGGATCAAAGTGTTTCCGGGCAAACCTATACGCATATTCGTCAACCCGAACGCCAAATCGGCGTGCAGTCCGTGCAGATGCTGCTGGATGTGATCCACGGAAACCGCGATCCGCAGTACCGCCTGCTCCCGACGGAGCTGTGCGTCGGCGCATCCACGGCGGAGCGGGACAAATAAGGCACATCAAAAGGCAGGCAACAGACGGTTCTTTCGGCAATTTTCGATGCATGGCATCGGTTTTGCATAGCTACACATCGTACCACATATAAGGAGGAAAAGAACGTGAAGAAAATCATTTGTCTGCTGCTTGCGCTTGTTCTGACCGCCGGAATACTCGTCGGCTGTGTGAAACAGCCGGAGGATACGACGGACGGTGCGTTCGTCGCCTATCCGGGTGCCCCGGATCTGAGCGGCAAAACCATCAAAATTCTGACCGAAAATACCTGGGTATCGGGGATCAATTTCTCGGATATCCTGCCGAAATTCAAGCAGATCGAGGAACGGACCGGATGCACGATCATCTGGGAGACCGTCCCCGGCGGCACGGATTACAATACGCTCGTGCAGACGCGTCTGGCCGGTGACCCCTCCGATTGCCCCGATATCATCATGCTGCAATCGGAAACGGGCACGCTTTCCGGCTATATCGAGCAGGATCTGCTCTTTGACTTCCGAAAGGCATATGATTCGTGCCCGAATATCGAAAAGTTTTTTGAAGAATACCGCACGGATCTGAAAAGCACCTTTACTTATTTCGACGGCGGCATCTACAATCTTGTCGGTGACACATGGTATGACGATGACGAGCAGACGCAGTATTACTCCACAAACGGCGATAACGCCCTGTGGTACCGTGCGGACATTGCCGAGGCGCTGGGATGGACGAGTTATCCGAAGACCATCGACGAGTTGTACCTGCTTTTGAAGGCAGTGAAGGAAAACTATCCCGATATGGTGCCGCTGCATATGTGGGACTGGAGCAACTGGGAGTCTGCAAAAGTCTTTAACGCCGCCTACGGCCTGCATTTCAACAACGAAGAAGCCAATTCCTTCTTCTACCCGGACGAAAACGGCGTGATCCAATATGAACCTGCGCTGACTGCCACCAAAGAGTGGCTGACCGAAATGAACAAATGGTATAAAGAGGGATTGATCGTAGTCGGTGCCTCCGAGGAAGCCAAGGTCGGTTCCGCCGCACAGGGCAAGACCTTTATGGGATTTTACGAGGGGATCTATGAGACGGTGCAGCCGATCCTTCGGGAGTCCGAGCCGAACGCACAGTTCGCCTATATGCCCATGCCCTCCAAGGACGGCTACGAGACGACCTATATGCCCCGCGCGGACTACAGCTATTCCTTCGTGGTAGTCAACAACGGCAGCGACGCGCAGTGCATCGCGGCCGCACAGTTCCTGGATTATGCGTTCTTCTCCGACTACGGCGTGTACAGCGAGCAGGCCGGTGTCGAAGGAGAGGGATGGACACTGGGAGAGGACGGAAGCTTCCAACCCAATGAGGAGTTCCTGGCCTCGCTGGTTCGCGGGGACATCACGCTGGAATCGACCGGCGCGCATGTGCACTTCTGCGGCCCGTCCATACAGAGACTGGAGGTCGTGGAAAGCTGGGAGAGCGCCGAGAAAAAGGTTCGCGCACAGCTCGGCCTGGCGGATATCATGTCGGCCGAAGAGGAAGCAAACTGGATCGAGATCAGCCGCATCAACGCTTCGCATTACTGCACGGCATTCCCCGATATGTATTTTTCCAAAGAGGATCGCGCAACGATCGGCTCGATCGGCGGCGACATCGCGACCTTCACGGCCGAGTATCTGGAACGGTGCATCATCGGCACAAAGAAGCTTGAAAATTTCGAAACCGAATTTGTCGAAAAGCTTTACGGCATGGGACTTCAGACCCTGATCGATATTTACCAGCAGTATTACGACAATTGGATCTCCGACTGAATAACCTGTAAGTAACATCGCGGGGGCATGCGGCGCAAACCGTCTGCTCCCGCTTCCTTAAATGAAACAAGGAGGATTCGAAATGAAAGCTGTTTCTGCGCAAGCGTCTTCCGCTCCCATCGGAAAAAGGCGCGCTGCGTTGTGGAAGGGGATCCGTCGGGACTGGCGGCTGATCGTGATCGGCCTGCCGTCCGTGGTTTTGCTCGGGATTTTCGCATACGGTTCCATGTTCGGCGTGCTGTATGCCTTTCAGGATGTCGGCCTGCGCCGTTCCTTCTGGGAGAACGACTGGGTCGGGCTGCAATGGTTCAGGCAGTTTTTCGACAGCATTTACGCGGGCCGCGTGATCAAAAACACACTGATCCTGAATTTCTGGTCACTGGTCGCGGGAACTTCCGTCGAGATCGGCCTTGCGCTGGTGTTTAATGAGGTCAAGGACGGAAAATTCAAGCGCCTGACGCAAAGCTGTAGCTATTTCCCCAATTTTGTATCGACCAGCGTGGTCATCGGCATGATGGTCACCATGCTCAACCCCAATTCCGGTATTTTGAGCCTGCTGATGCAGCGCGTGTTCGGCATGGAAGCCATCGATATGTTCGTCCAGCCGAATCTGTTTCGACCCATGTATGTGATCTCCGGCATCTGGCAAGGCGCGGGCTGGGGCTCGATCATCTACCTCGGCGCGATCAACAATGTCGACCCCGGGCTGTATGAGGCTGCGGTGATGGACGGCTGCGGACGCTTGCAGCGCATCCGCCATATCACACTGCCCGGCATGAAATCCGTGATCGTCACCTGCCTGATCCTGCATATCGGAAGCATGATGAGCCTCGGTTCCGGCAAGATCCTGCTGATGTACTCCCCCAGTATTTACGAAACCGCGGATGTTATCTCCACGTTTGTATACCGCAACGGTATCGGAAATTCCGATTTCGGGTATGGCGCAGCCGTGGACCTGTTCAATTCCGTTGTCAACCTGATCCTGCTGCTTTCGACGAATTATATTTCCAAAAAGCTTGCGGACACATCGCTGTTCTGAGGAGGCCGCGTCATGGTTAAAGTAAAGAGTATGGAAGATCGAGTGGTGGACGCTGTTTCGGCCGTTCTGGTCGCGGTCGTGGCGATCTGCTGCCTGTATCCGATCCTGTATTGCCTGAGCATGTCGCTCAGCGGCGACGATGCGATCATCAAGCACAATGTCGTGCTGTTCCCCAAGGGCTTCAATCTGGAATCGTATAAAATGATCTTGGAATACCCCGGTTTTCTGAATGCGCTGAAAAACTCCGTATTCTATACCGTGGCGGGAACGCTGATAAGCCTGTGCTGCAATCTCTCGCTTGGCTATGTGCTTTCTCGCAGAAACTTCGTATTTAAAAAATTCCTTTCCGTGTACATCCTGATCCCCATGCTGTTCAGCGGCGGACTGATCCCGTCGTTCCTGCTGATCAAATCCCTCGGGCTGTATAATAACCCGCTTGCCATTCTGCTTCCGGGTGCGGTGAGCGTATGGAACTGCATCCTGGCAAAGACCTTTTTTCAGAGCACGATCCCGACGGAAGTGGTAGAGTCCGCCCTGCTGGACGGCGCGAATGATTTTCAGATCTTTCTGCGCATCGTTCTGCCGCTTTCCACAACGATCATTGCGATCCTGGCGCTGTATGCCGCCGTCGGTATCTGGAACGACTATTTCAATGCGCTGATCTACCTGCCTGACGAAAAATGGAAGCCCTTGCAGCTGCTGCTCAAGGAGGTGCTCTCCACAACGGGCTCTTCCATCAGCGATATCATGAGCTCGCAGGATTACCTGAAGAATTATGTAAACGGCGAACGGATCAAATATGTCCTTATCATCGTTTCCACGCTTCCGATCATGATCGTTTATCCGTTCATCCAGAAGTATTTTGTAAAAGGCGTTATGCTCGGCTCGGTGAAGGGCTGATGCCGAAATACCGTATTGGGAGGTATCGCAATGAAACGAAGAATGCTTTCTCTTTCTCTGGCGTTGACCCTGTTGCTGTCCGTACTGACGGGCTGCATCCCCGGCACGCAGACCACGGATCCGTCTGAACCCGAGGGATCGCACTATCTGAACCTTGCCGAACAGGCTGTGCGGGATATTATCCGCAACTGGTGGGACGGGGATGCCGACACGGCCTCCGGCCATCTGAAATTTGCCAGCCACGGCTTTCACGAGGAAGGCATGACCATTTCCCAAACCTGCCCGTGGGAGACTTCCATGCTGCTGACCTGCATTTACGATATGTATTTCCTCAGCGGGGACGCGTATTATAAAAATCTCATTCTGGCAGAGGCGGCGACCTATCACACAATAGATGCGCAGAAACTCGAATGCGCCGGAGGCGATTATAACTGGGCCAGTGACGATTGCGCGTGGAATGCACTGATGTATCTGTGCTTCTATCATGTAACGGGCGATATCTGGTTCGTGGACAGGGCGGCGGGACTGCTCGACAGCGTGATGGAGCGGTGGTATGATGCCGAAAAGGATATCCTGTATTACAAGGATGATGTGGACTATATGTCCTACTATGAAGCCGGGATCGCCCTGAGCTGGCTGCGCATCTGGGAGATCACGGGCGAGCAGCGCTATTACGATCTCGCGCTGGCGGCCTATGAGCGCGTGCAGGAACGGCTCGGGCGCGACGACGGGCTCTATTACTGCGAAGCGACGATCTACTGGCCGACCGGCAATAAGGATGCCATCGGCGAGGCGGGAAGTTCCTCCGCGCTGGCAGGGAATATGTGCATGGCGGCACTTTCGGCGAAGTTCTACAAGCTGACCGGTGACCAAACGTATCTCGACCGCGTATACCTGACCAACGAAGGACTGCTGAAATACTACGATAAGGACGGCGACGGCGTTCTGCTGAATGACCGCGACGCATGGACGAACGCGACATTTGCCGCATTTTATGTTTCCGAGGTGCTGTCGTTACCCGATACGGAGCAAATGCAGGCACTGATCTACGGCACGGCGGACTCCATTTACACAAATGCCCGCACGCAGGACGGCTACTACGGCGGTACCTGGTGCGGCCCCGCGGAAGGAAATCAGTCGATCTGGTATATCAAAGGCAGCACACCGCAGCAGTGTATGACGACGGGAACGTCTGTTATGATGATAACCGCCGCGGCTCTGCTGGAGGCGGGGGTGAGCGATTATGTTCGGTGAGACGATGCATTACACGATCCGTTCCGACGCGCTCAGCGTCACTGCGTCCGCCTGCGGGGCGCAGCTGATGTCATTGTGTGACAGCGCGGGGACGCAGTATTTGTGGCAGGGGGATCCCGCGTATTGGAGCGACCGCGCACCGATCCTGTTTCCCTATGTGGGAAGGCTGAAAGACGGCTGCTATGATCTGGACGGGGAGCGCTATTCCATGCAGATCCACGGGTTCGCGCCGTATCGGGATTTTACATGCCTGTCGCATGACGATACACAGATGGAATTTGAACTGACGGATGACCCGCAGACGCGGTCACAGTTTCCGCGTGCGTTTTCCTTTCGGGTCGGATATGCCCTGCGCGGCCGCACGCTTTTTATCACATTCCATGTGGAAAATCGGGATGAAAAGCCGATGTATTTCGGGCTGGGCGGCCATCCGGGCTTCCGTGTCCCGTTTGAAGCGCGGCGTGATTTTGAGGAATACCGCATCCGCTTCGACGGTGCGTGCGAACCGGAACGCATCGAGTTTGACGAGGCATGTCTGCGCACCGGGCACGCGCACCCGTTCGCACTCGCGCAGGACAATACCCTCGCGCTGACGCATACGATGTTTGCACGCGATGCCGTCGTGCTGCGCAATACGGCGCGGCAGGTGACATTGCAGGCGCGCGGAAGCGCGCATGGCATTACGGTCGCGTTTCCGCAGATGCCGTACCTTTCTTTGTGGCACATGCCGCATACGGATGCGCCGTATGTTTGCATCGAGCCGTGGTGCTCGCTGCCTGCGTACCGTGACGGTGTGACCGAATTCGAAACACAGGAAGATCTTCTGTGCCTGCGGGCGGGGGAATGCTACAGCAATACGTGGTCTATATCTGTCTTTTGAAAGACGACCTCCCGGCGCAAGTGCGTCGGGAGGTCGTCATGTCTGCTCCTGTGCCGAAACGGGGCCGTGCAGGCGTTCCGTCTCTTCAATGTGCTTCAGCAGCACGAATTCGATATAATTTGTCATGGAGCGATGCTCGTTGGTCGCCAGAATGCCGATCTTGTCAAACACCTCGTCTGTCAGCCGCAGAGTAAACACGCGCTTGGTCGTGGCCATTGCCATTCCTCCCGTTGTAACCTCGGATGCGCCGAGCGGCGTTGCCATCGGATCACATCCCGTAACATCGTAGTACAAAACAAACGGAAAAGATACTGCCACTTGACAAGCAAGTGATAGCACTTTATACTGTTATTATATGCTCGAAACAGGAGAGTGACGCGTATGAACGACGAGTTCGCGGAAAACGTGTACCTGACATTACAGGGGCTGCTTGTGCCGTCGGCCTGCGTGCCGGGGGTGGAAAATCTGTTCGAAACGGGCAGCGAATGCGACTGCTGCTATAACGAGATGCTGCTGGCTTACGGACGGCTTTGCGACCGTCTGGGGGCGGGGGAAGAAGACTGCGATGTGGAAACGATCCTTCGGTGCATGATGCGCATCTGCGACCTGCTGGCGCTGAAAATGTTTGAATACGGCGCGGCGCTTCGCAAGTCACCATAGCGCAGGGACCCCCGTGCGGCTGCACGGGGGTCCCTGTATTTCGGTCACAGCTGACGCAGGGCTTCCTCCTGCGCGGTTTTTGCGGCGGTTTTTTCATCCTTGACCTTCAGGACACGCGCGGGGCATCCGCCCACGACCGTGTTGGGGGCAACGTCGGAAACCACGACTGCGCCCGCGGCCACAACGGCATCGTGCCCGATGCGGCAGCCTTCCAAAATCACGGCGTTCGCGCCGATGAGCACGTTGTCCTCTACGATCACGGGCGTTGCGGAGGCAGGCTCCACCACGCCTGCGAGCACGGCACCTGCGCCGATGTGGCAGTCACATCCGACCGTGGCGCGCCCGCCGAGTATCGCGCCCATGTCGATCATGGTGCGTGCGCCGATCACGGCGCCGATGTTGATGATCGCGCCCATCAGGATGACGGCATTCGCGCCGATCTGCACACGTTCGCGAATGATCGCGCCCGGTTCGATCCGCGCGGGGATGTCCTTCAGATCCAGCAGCGCAATGGCACTGTTGCGGCGGTCGTTTTCGATCTCCAGATGGCGGAATGTGTGGCTTTCCAGCACAGGCGCAATGTCTTTCCAATCTCCGAAAACGATCTTGCATCCCTGCGCTGCGGGAAATTCCCGACAATTGGGGAAGCTGACCGGCTCATCCTCCCAGACATAGACTTTGACCGGTGTCGTTTTCTGTGCATCGTGAATATAGGCGATGATCTCCTGCGCGTCCATAGACGTATTCCTCCCATAAAATTTATCCCGCTCCGCACGCGCGGTCTGCGCTGCCGCGCGGAGCCTGCTCCTGCCTCTTATTATAAAGAAAAGACGGGATTTTGCAAGCGCTATCTTTGCATGGCTGCGCGTGCTGCACGAAAGCGCAGCTGCGTGACCGTTTCCAGCACGGTCGGGGTCAGGCACAGCGCCGCATAGCCGAGGCAAAACGGCAGATCCTCCCGCGAGAGCGGCACATAGACGAGGCGCGGTGCATACGCCATATCCGTTATGCCCAGCGCAGCGGCCACGGTCGTGATGGTCGCGCAGGTGAACATCGCCACCGCCAGCAGCCTGTCCCGTCCGTCAAAGCGGTAAACCGAGAAGGCGGTGCGTCCGCGCAGACCGCTGCCACGGCAGCGCATGGACTCGGACTGCGTGGCGAAGGCATCGATCGCCCACGCAATCAGAATATACAGCATTTTCATAGTGTTTTTCAGCCGCTGTATCGGCGTTCCCTGCGAGAGGCCGCACCCCATTCCGTGCCGCGCCGTGCGGATGCGTTTCGCCTGCGCCCGCAGGCGGGGGATCATACGCAGAAGGATCGAAAAAAACAGGGAAAGGCGCGGGCTGACCCGCCCCAGCAGGTAGACTACCTTGTCGGCGGAAAAAACACGAAACAGGCAGCCCAGCAGCAAAATCGCGCACGCGCCGCCGCAGCCGAGCGCGAGTCCGTAGAGCAGCGCTTCCGACGTGATACGGTTTCCGATGAAATTCGTCCACAGAACGGTCACGCCGAAGTGATGGAACGTGCCGTAATACATCGCAAAAACGGCAACGCACGGCAAAAGTGCCGCGACGAGCCGAAATGTCCGCTTTCCGCTGCGGCACAGGCTGTACGCCAGCGCGCCGACAAAGCCGATCGCGAGAAAAACGGGGTGCCGAAAGGTCAGCGCGCCGAACAGCGCCGTAACGAAGTACAGCAGCTCGAGCGCCGGATGGCAGCTTTCAAATCCCATTTTGTCCGTCTCCCATGCCGTAGCGCAGCTTTACCCGATCCAGCTCCTGCAACAGCGGCTCACCCAGAAAGCGCAGCGTCAGAAACGTTGCGACGGCCTGCGAGGCATTCACCGGCAAGCCCGCCAGATACACCGCACCGGCAGAGGCCGCCGTTATGGCGGTCGCCTGCGTGAACAGCGTGCAGGTGTCCAGCAGCGGTCCGATCACCAGCACCACCAGCACCGCACCGCTGAGCGCCATGGGCGTGGGACGACGCTTGAGCCATCCCTTTTGAAACGCGAAGCCCATGATGAGTCCCGCGGCACCATAGCCGAACATCTGCCAGGGCGTGTGCGCGCCCTGCCCGAAATAGAAATTGCTCACCAGCGCCGTTACCGCGCCGATCAGAAACCCGCTCTGCGCGCCGAACGCAACGCCCGACAGCATGATAACGGCAAACGTTGCCTTGAAATGCGGGACGGGGATCATGCGCCCCGCGATAGCCAGCGCGCACAGCACCGCTATGACTACCAGCTCCCGCGCCTGCGGCTTTTTCCCCTCGAAAGCGAGGAAAAACGGCAGCATGATCTCCACCAGGACGAGCGTGCTCGTCAGATAATAGCCGCGCCCGGGCAGCCAATTTCCGAGATACAGCGTCAGCGGGATCAGCAGCAGGGACAGCACCGTGGCGATCTTCGTTTTTTTCATTCTGATCCTCCTTATCCCTCCATGCCCTGCGCACCCAGATCGGCACCAAGACCGATGCAGCTGTAAAGCCAGCTGATCCGGTCGCCTGCCTGCACCGTGCAGGCCGAGCTTCCGTAATTGGGGAACACACCGTTGACGCGGTACATCCAGCCCGATTCCGCGCCGCAGTCGAATTCGTACAGATGGCAGATGCCCTCCAGATAATAGCTGTCGTACAGCGGTGTCCAGCTGTATTCCAGCGGGATCTGTGCTGCGTCGCAGACCCGCTTCAAAACGTCGAACACGGTCTCGCCCGGCGTGAACTCAACGGTGATCTGCGGAAGGATCACCCCGTCGGTCGGGACGTAGGGAATCTTATCTTCGTCCAGAAGGGTCGGATCGTTCAACACCGTGTCGCAGCGGATGGTGATATAGCACAGATTTTGCGGTTCGTCCGAGGTGACGAGCCGATCATCGGGGATGGGTGCAATGTGATATTCGCTGCCCCAGTCGGGGGACTGCGCCGCCTGCGTGCGCTGCAATACATACAGCCCACCCAACGCCGCGATCAGCACGAGCGCAACGGCCATCAGCGCGTTGGCACTGCGCTTTTTCCCCAGCTTCTTTCGCAGGAGCAGGCAAAGTACCGCCGCGATCGTGCAGATACCGAGCACGCAAAGCAGCAGCGCGGGTATGGCGGACTGCGGCGCATCGGATGAAGTCGGTGCGTCCGACGCATCGGGTGAAACGGGCTCGGTCGGCGTATCGGTATCGGGCGCGGAAAGTCCCGCGTCGGACATATCATACAGCGCCGTTTTTCCGTCCAGCAGCCGCAGCCAGGCGGTCAGCGCATAAAAGCCCTGCTCCGTCGCCATGCCGTCGGCCTTGCCGGAAAGGATGTGCCGAAAACCGCCGTCAGCCGTGTGATAGGAAAGCAGCGCGTCCACGGCGGATACGCCGCTTTTCACGAACCGCGCATCCGCGTTCGGATCTATGCCGAGGGCACACAGCGCAACGATGACCTGCGAGATCGATTCGCTGCTGCTGCCGTATTGGCTCGGGAAATTGCCGGTGTCGTCCTGCATGCGGCTCAGGCACTGCACGGCCTGTTCGAGCGCCTGTTCGACTTCGCTCTGCGCACGATAGGGGGCAAGCGCCTGTATGGCCATCGCGGTCACATCCGGGTCGGCAACGGCACCGGAGTTGGCCCAGCCGCCGTCCGCCGTGCGCATGGCCAGGATCTCCTGCACCAGCGTCTCGCGCTGTATGCCGGACGGCGCAGGATAATTGCCGCAGTCAAAGGCGATCAGCGCCCAGATCAGCCCCGTTATGCCGACCTTTTTCAGATAATCCGTTTCGTTCAGGCCGCGCAGCAGATCATACCCGCCGACATCGGTCACATCCTTGCCAAGTGCGGTCAGTGCGACGATAAAGCGGCAGTTGAGCGTGGATTTTTTCTCGTGAAGGCGGCCGTTTTCGTCGATATTTGCCGCGACATAGGCAACAACGCTGTCATAATAGCTCTCTGCCACGGGAAAGCCGCCGCGCGCCAGCCCGAGCACCAGCCATTCCCCGCCAATCGATCCTGCGACGGGGTCGCCGGATGCAGTCAGATAAGCGGCGGTCTGCGTGTACAGCTCCCGCGCCGTATCCGGTTCGGCGGCGCAGATCGGGCACGCCGCATACACGATGAGCACCAGCGCCAGCGCGCAGATCCAAAATCGTTTCATGTAATATCCTCCCTGTGAAAAGCGATCATACCGAACAGGAACAGCTTGCCCGGGATCCAGCCGAATTCCAGACCGCATCGCGCTGCCAGCTTCGCCACATCGATGCAGTAAGCGGACATACAGCTGATGCGTTTTTGCGGGAACGGGCAGGGCTGCGCCTGTGCACACCTGCACGGGCTGCACAGCGGGCAGCCGTTGTAGCCGGTGCAGAAGCCGACGTAGCCGAGCGCCTGCATACGCTGCGTCAGGCGCAGCACGGCGGCGTTATGCGTGGCCTTGGCGTGCTGCACGGCGCGCTTGTCGTCAAAGCCGGCCACGTCCCAAACGGTGGAGATCACCAGCGCCGTGTCCTGTTGCAGCAGCTGCGCGCGCAACTGCTCGACCGTCCCGCAGTCGGGTGGGCACGCGTAGTTCGCCCCGTAATTTCCGCAGAGATTTTCCTCGCAGAATTTGCGGAATTTCGCGTCGATCGGCACTTCGGCCGTCGGCAGGAGCGCGGCGCGAAATCCTTCCGATTCCGCCAGCGCAAGCAGTTGTTCGTCTGTACTATACATATGCGCGCTCCTTTAACCATTGTACGGAGGCCGCCGCATCCGACAGCTCCAATGTGATGCTCGTTCGCGGGCAGTGCTCCCGCAGCAGCCGCAGCAGCAGCGGGATATCCAGCGTGCCGCAGGGCAGAGCGTCGTGTGTGTCTCGCGTGCCGTCGTTGTTGTGCAGATGCACATGGCCGATCCACGGCGCGCACTGCGCGATCCATTGGGCGGCCGAAACGGCAGAATATGCGTTGACATGCCCGACATCCAGACACATGCGCAGCTGCGGGCTATCCACGCGGCGTAAAATTTCAGACAGCATGGACGGCTCGGGCTCCAACACATTTTCCAGATAGAATATCGTCCGCTTTGGGACGCTTTGCAGAAATTTCGTCCAGAACTGCACCGACTGCTCAATAAACCAGACGGGGTAATAGCCGTGCGGATCGTAGCCGGCATGGACGACGATGCGGCTTATGTCGTATCTGCGTGCGACGCGCTGCGTTTGGCGAAAGCGCCGCGCCGCCACGGCGCGCACCAGCGGGTCGACCGCACAGGGGAACAGTTCGCTGAACGGCGCGTGAAGGATACGGCCGTCGGCGCAGGCCAGCTTTTCCCGCACGAGGCGATCCGTCTCGTCGAATGCGCGATCCAGATTCCACGGCGTGCAGAATTCCGCGACCTCCAGCCCCATGCCGTATCGTTCCGCCAGACGGTGCGCATTCGGATCGATGGTGGACAGGTAAAACTCATGCATGCGGATTTTCCCGATAGATGCGCACCACATCCTCCGCCGTGACGGCCATGTGCATCACATGGCGGCTCATGCGGTTGGCGGCGGTAGTATAGAAGCTGTTGCCGCCGAAGAAACGGCGGGGCGTGTCGGTGGTCAGGATCTGCCCGTCAAAGAACATGGAAACGCGGTCGGCGTGGCGGGCGCAGAATTCCACATCATGCGATACCAGGATAACGGTAGCGCCCTGCGCGCGCAGATCGCCAAGCAGCCGGGCCAGTTCTTCTTTGAAAAAGCTGTCGATGCCCTTGGTCGGCTCGTCGAGCAGGAGGATCTTCGGCTCGGTCAGCAGCACCTTGGCCAGCGCGACGCGCTGCTGCTCGCCGCCGGACAGATCATACGGGTGACGCTGCATCAGCGATGCGATGCGGCACAGTGCGGCGATACGGTCGATCTTTTCCGCGTCGCCCGTCATCTCTTCCAGCTCCTCGCGGACGCTTTTCGAGACGAACAGGCTTTTGGGATCCTGCGGCAGCATGGCTAGGCATCCGCGGAACAATTCCGCGCCGCGATATTTTTCCACGGGTTTCCCGAGGATCTTGATCTTTCCCCGATACGGGCGGCAAATGCCGCATATGGCCTTTAGGGCGGTGGATTTTCCCGCGCCGTTGCCGCCTACGATGGCATGCAGCGTGCCGCGCTGGACGTGCAGCGTCATGCCGCGCAAAATGTCGGGGCTGTCCTTTTCATAGCGGAACCACAGCTCCCGCGCGCTGAGCACGGGATCTTCCGCTTCTTCCTGCGCAAGGGCGGGAATGTCTTCCGCCGCCGTACCGTTCGGGAAGATGCGGCTGAGCCGGCTGCGCCCTTCGCGCACCGTCAGCGGGCACGGCTCCTGCGCCTGCATCGCGTAAAACACCCGCACGGGCGCGGGGAGCGCGGAAAACATGGGGTGCTCCCGCTCCCACAGCAGGCGCGCCACAGCGCGCGGCGTGTCGTCGGCGAGCACGCGCCCGCCGTCCATGACGACTACGCGGTCGGCATGGGGGAAGATGTCTTCCAGCCGATGCTCGCAGATAAGCACGGTCGTGCCGAGCTCCAGATTGATCTTGCGGACGGTGTTGAGAAAATCGGCTGCCGCGATGGGGTCGAGCTGGCTGGTCGGCTCGTCCAGAACGAGCACCTGCGGCTGCATGGCCATGACGGAGGCCAGATTCAGCAGCTGCTTCTGCCCGCCGGACAGCTCGGCAACGTCGCGATGGAACCAGTCCTGAATTCCGAAATAGCACGCCATTTCCGCGACTCTGGCGCGCATCGTTTTCTGATCCGTGCCGAGGCTTTCCAGACCGAAGGCCAGCTCGTGCCAGACCTTGTCCGTGACGATCTGATCGTCGGGATTTTGCATCACATAGCCGATGCCCTGCGTCTGCTCGCGCAGACCGACCTGCGAAAGCGGCGTGCCGCAGAAGAGAATTTCACCGCTGCGCTGCCCGTTGGGAGTCAGCGCGGTGCGCAGATGGCGAAAAAGCGTAGTTTTTCCCGAGCCGGATGCGCCGCAGACGAGCACATATTCGCCCGGCTCGATGCGCAGCGAAACGTGGTCAAGTGATCTGACCCCTGCTGCACCGGCGTAAGAAAAGGTCAGATCGCGGATCTCGAAATGTGCCATGACAAGGCCTCCCGAAGTTGTAATAGTGTGGGAAGAAAGCATAATAGCCCGTAAAGAAGCAGCGGCACGCCGCTGATGGGTGCGATCTCCCATGTGGGGGTGAACTGCGCGGCGGTGCAGCCGCAGACGATCGCGCCGACCGCTGCCGCAAGCAGCGCGCCGATCACGCAAAAGGCAATGCGGTCGCGCCGCGTCGATGAATAGATCATAAAGCCCGTGCGCGTGCCCGCGCCGTAGCCGCGGCACCGCATGGCATCGGCGGTGACCACGCCGCCTTCGAGCGCCCATGCGGTCAGACATCGAAGCACGACGGCTGCGCCCGCACCGTCGGAAACGGTTTTCCCGAGGCAGCGGCGTGCGCCGAGGATCTGCGCGCCCTTTCGCTTCAAATTCGGAACGAGCCGAAAAACCATCACCAGCAGCAGTGACAGCGACGGGGCGAGCCCCGCAAAAAGCGCGGTGAATTTGTCCGCGCGCATCACGGCGGTGCAGCAGCCGAACCACAGCAGCATCGTCCCGAACATCGTCGCGAGCGCCGCGCCGTACAGCAACGCTTCGCGGGTATACGCAATGCCGAAAACCGTCAGCAGTACCGTCTGTCCGCTGCGATTGAACAGCGGATTGAGCAGCGCCGTCGCAAGCAGCAGCGGAAGCATCGCCGCCATGCGCCTCAGGCCGCGCAGGCCATGCAGGCACAGATAATAGCTTGCCGCGCCGAAAAATCCGACGGCCAGAAATGCCGGATGCAGGATCACCGTACCCGGCAGCAGCACGGCCAGAAAAAACAGAAAATTCACCGCCGGATGATAAGCGGAAAAAGCGTCGCGCTTCATCGGACTCCTCCAAAAAACAAAAAAGCTCCCGAATTTCGGGAGCGATACACGTCGCGCGTGCCGAGGATCACACCGGACAGCCCCCAAGAGTCCTGTGCATCGGGTAAAAACCTGTATTCCGACTCCGGACGCCCTGTGTATACGTCTTCTCGGCTGCTGCCAATGACGCATACGGCTTCATGTCCACCTACGGCGGCTTGGTACCGTTGGGGTTTGCCCCATTCCAATGCTGTTTTTACCTGCAACTTTTATTTTATCACATTTTTTCCAAAATAGCAATCCAATTTTCCGACAATTTTCCCGTTGACAAATCGGAGCGACGGTGGTATCCTATGGGCAAGTGCATATGCGTTTGAGTGCCTCCGTGTGCGGTAACAGCCGCGGGGGAGAATAGAGAATCGTGTGCAATTCACGAACGGTACCGCCACTGTATGCGCGTAGCTCCGTCACAGGACGAAAGTCGGTCATTGGGAAAACCCGAGAAGGCCGTGTCGGGGCGTTGAGGCGCAAGTCAGGAGAACTGCTCGAACGATGTTACTGCGGGGGCTTTCACCGAAGCTCCCCTCGCCGGGGTCTGCCCAGTACGGACCGCGGCTGTCTTTGACGCGGAAAAACGGCCGCGGCAGCTCCGGGTGCGGAACTGCCGCGGTTTTGCTGTCCCGGTTGCCCGAAAGTCCCCCTCTTTCGCGGATCGCACTTCCGGGGCAGCACCGCGTTGCGGACATCCCACGGCGCACACGCGCCAAATCAAAAAACCGAAAGGAAGAAAAGACATGAAAAAACTGCTGACACTGTTCCTCGCACTGCTGATGGCGCTGTCGCTGTTGGCCTGCCAACCGCAAAGCGACCCTACAGAGCCGTCCAAGCCGACCGACCCGACCAATACGGCGACCGAGGCACCTCCCACACAGCCTTCCGAGCCCGTTGACAAGGCTGCGCACTTCACCGTGGAAGTGACCGACCTGGACGGGACCAAGGCGACCTTTACCTATTCCTCTGAAGCTGCGACCGTCGGCGAAGCACTGCTGGCCGAAGGTCTGATCGCAGGAGAAATGGGCGATTGGGGCATGATGGTCACCACCGTTAACGGTATTACCGCCGACTGGAATACGGAAAATGCCTACTGGGCGTTCTACATCAACGGCGAGTATGCCCAGACCGGTGTGGACGGCACGGAGCTGACCGATGGCGCGACCTATGCTTTTGTTAAGACTGTTTCCTACACCGTCAAGGGCGAGGGCGCGACGACCTTCTATTTCACCGTGAAAAATGTGGATAACACCGTGACCTGCTTCGAGATCCACACCGACAAGACGACCGTCGGTGCCGCGCTGACGGAGCTGGGTCTGGTGGAAGGCTCGCAGAGCGACTGGGGGCTGTTCGTGACCACCGTCAACGGCATCACCGCCGACTGGGATACGGAAAATGCCTACTGGGCGTTCTACATCGGGGAAGAATACGCCCAGACCGGCGTGGACAGCACCGATATCGTCCCCGGCACGACGTACACCTTCGCTAAGACCGTTTCCGAATAAACTGCCGATCGATCGCCGAAAGCCGCAGCCGGGGGGGGGAGCCCCCTTCTCCTCGCGCGCAAAGCCGCCCTTCGGCGCGACAAGCTTGCCAAAACACCGAAAAATGCCCCGGAACAGCCGTTCCGGGGCATTTGACATACAATCGTTTATCAGTCAGCGACGTAGGGCAGCAGGGCGATCTGACGGGCGCGCTTGATGGCGGTGGTCAGGTCACGCTGGTGAGCGGCGCAGGTACCGGTGGTACGGCGGGGCAGGATCTTGCCGCGCTCGGACAGGTAACGGCGCAGCTTGGCGGTATCCTTGTAATCAATACCGGTAGCCTTGTCCACGCAGAAAGCACAAACCTTCTTGCGCTTGCGCGGACGCATACGCTGTTCGTTAGCCATGGTTATTCCTCCTTCGTAAGCATTGTGAAAAAGTTTCAGGGTTTAGAAAGGCAGCTGGGCGTCATCGTCTTCCAGCATTGCAAAATCGGATGCGGGAGAGGCGGGCGCGGAGTAGCCACCGTAGCTGGGCGCTGCGGGTGCGGGAGCTGCATAGGCGTTAGAGCCGTAGCTGTTTCCGCCGTAAGCGGAATTGCCCTCGCTGGAGCGCTTGCTTTCGCCGAAGTAGACATTGTCTGCCACAACCTCGGCGGTGCGACGTTTGCCGCCATCTTTGTCAGTCCAAGAACGGATCTGGAGCCGACCGGAAACCACGATCATGCTGCCCTTGGTGAAATACTTGGAGACAAATTCTCCCGTCTGACGCCAGGCGACGCAGTCGATGAAGTCGGTTTCCTTTTCGCCGCCGTCTCTGCCGCCGAAGTCACGGTCGACAGCCACGGTAAAACCGGTGACGGCGATGCCGCTGCCGGTACGGCGCAGTTCGGGGTCACGGGTCAGACGACCCATGATAACGATGTGGTTGAGCATAAGGGTACCTCCTTACGCGACCACAGCAGTGGTCAGGCAGCGCAGGACGCCTTCGGTGATCTTCATCACGCGCTCCAGCTCTGCGGGGAACTCGGGCTTGGACTCGAAGTTCATGAGAACGTAGTAGCCCTCGGCCAGGTCGTTGACGAGGTAGGCCATGCGACGCTTGCCCCATTCGTCAATGTTCAGCAGAGTACCCTCCGCCTCCACCATTGCCTTGAACTTTTCCACAAGTGCTGCGATGCCCTCTTCGCCCTGTGCGGGGTCGATGATGTAGAGCACCTCATACTTACCGGTGATCTTAG
>CAZIGE010000009.1:0-37126 GCA_964538475.1 uncultured Oscillospiraceae bacterium
ATTGTAGTTTCTCTGCTTGCACTCAGAGCATCTCAAAGTGACTTTAACGCGCATATCGGCACCTCCTTAAAAAATTGCCTCCCTGTATCACTCCGCCCAGGAAAATTTTGGGGCGCGGCAACTACAACCGCCGAAGCTGAAAATGGGCGCAATAAAAAAGCCCTTTTTCACAGGTAGAACCATTCTACCACGGGGAAGTCGGAAAGTCAACCGTTTTTTTGACATTTCTGCGTGTTTTTTGCACTTTTCGCGTGCGAATGCGGGCGGTGACAAAGCGGAGGACGCGAACGACGAAACGGCGATCCCGCATGCTTGCAAAATTGACAGTAGTGTCCGCGGGACGAGGACAAAAACGAGAAAAATGTCGGCGAGATATGGACGCGCAGACGAATGCCTGCAAAATATGGATTTTTTCTTGACATATGTGCATGGATCTGATACCATATCAATGTGGAGGGAGCTTCGCGCTCGACATAAATATATGCAGGAGATTTCTACCATGAAAAAAGCTGTTGTAAAAGCATTGTCCGCCGTTTTGTCCGTACTGCTGCTCTTGCCTGTTTTGCTCATGGCAGCATCTGCGGCAGATATCGAGGTGCATGAACATTCCGCCGCATGCTGCGCGGAGGCATCTGCTTCGGCCGTTATTGCATGCAAGCATCCAATACAATATAAAACTGAGTCAACGATCGCTGTAATGATCGACGGAAACAAAACACATCACGATGTATACAGCAGAACGATCTACACCTGCCCGAGTTGCTCTATGTCGTGGTACACGCTTGGGAGCTTGCTGTATCAAGAAGAGCATCATTTTGGCGAGATGCATCCGGTGCCCGATACGAATACGACATATACACGGGTATGCGAAGATTGCGGCTATGTGCTTGTCGTTTATTAAGGATAATGTAAATTAGAACAGCCACGCAGCCCGCACATCAAAAAGACCGGATGTGCGGGCTGCGCATTTTCAAGGAGGAATGTGCGATGAAAACCATGCGGCAAATGCTTCGCCGACCGGTAAAGACTGTGGCGGGTCTGCTCCTTGTGATTCTTGCAGTTGCGGTTATGGTCGTTTCCGTGGGACAATTGATCTCACTCCGAAAAACGCAGGATGCACTGCGGGAAGACTTTACATCGGTTGCGATCGTGACGGGAACAGAGAAATTTCTCCAGAAAGACTTCCCGATTCAACTCGGCGGCGTGACCGCAACAGCTGCCGTGACGCAAAAAAGTCTCCCCGAGGACATTTCCGCGTGGCTTTCGCAAATCATTGAGAATAACCCGGAAATGTTTATTTGCGATGCACGACAGACACTTGCGAGCGCATATCTGCCCGGATTGCAACCGGATCTTTACACCGACTATATGCAGACAACCGGGGCAACGCCCAACTATGACATGCAGTCCAAGCCACAGGGGATGCCGTATTCCTGCGCGGTTTTGCGGGTCACATTAACGGATATCGGCGAACCGACTGAGGTGAATGACAACTATCTGAACAAGGCCGGAACGATCGTTGCGGATGGTCCTGTCTGCGCTTGCGTCGCTTTGACAGGGACGATCACGCGCGTCGTGGCATTGCAGGAGGGCTTTGCCGATCCGACCGGCTACACGATCAATCTGACATTGAAAGTCGCGAATGCGGAAGCCTTTGACGAATTGGGACTGTGCATCGGGGAAGAATATCTGGTCTACGGAATGGATTATTATGACCTAGACTGGACACTGCGCAGCAAAATGGCGAAGACATGCGGGACGAAAATGCCGGATGCACTCAAGCCGGAGTGCCTGATCTTATACAGCGAGGAAGAATTGGAAGCTATACGGAGTGGCGCGTTTGGGTTGTTCAATCCGAAGTACTATCAAATCGGGCGCTATGTAGATGGGGATATCAAATATCGGGTCATGAATGGGGATTTGGAGCGATTTCAATGTGTGAGGATGACCGTGTCAAACCGTGCCACGCTGCCGCAGTATGTCTGGATCGACGACGCGGACGGCGGGGCTCATTTGGAACTGACCGAGGGGTACAGCTACCTTGACGAGAACGGGAACGAAATTTCCGTTTCGAAAGAGGAATACTGCGCGCGCTACGCCGTGCCGACGATCGTGCATCTGGACGGGAGCGTGGAGGATTTTCTGGCCTCCGATGAGGCCGCGCTGTGGAACGAAGCGCTCGCGAATGCACAGGTGAATAACCACGCTTTCCCGATCATCGGTGTGGATAAGCTGACCTATGTCGGCGAATTTGCCAAGGAAAATGCCCGCATCTGCGACGGGCGGACATTTACCGAAGAAGAGCTGCAAAGCGGCGCGAAGGTCTGCATCCTGTCCGACACGCTGGCAGAGGTCAACGGCATTCGGGTAGGGGACACGATCTCACCGCAGTTTTATAACTACGACCGAAGCTCGCCGTACCAGTATTTTCTGGAAGATGGGCATAATCTGGTCAACCCGGGCGCCTATTTCTACACCTCGACTACGCCGTTCTGCGGCGAAGCGGAGGAATTCACCGTGATCGGGCTTTACAGCAAGAACAATTCATGGGAAAGCGTCGCGGAAAACAGCTGCGCGTTCACACCGAATACGATCTTCGTTCCGAACAACGCCATTTCGTCCACGACGGACACCGCAGACCTCGCGTTTTTCCGCACCATCGTGCTGGAAAACGGAAAGATCGGCGAGTTTGCCGCGCTGGCATCGCAGGCGGGATATGACGGCCTGTTTACGTATCACGATCAGGGATATTCGGAACTTGCGGAAGTATTTCTGGATTACAGCGCCGTGGCAAAGCGCGTCATTGCGGTAGGGCTTGCGGTCTACGCGGTGATCGCCGTGCTGTACCTGCTGCTGTTCCCGGCGAGTCAGGGAAAAACGCTGGCGATCATGAGCTCGCTCGGCGCGACACGGTGGGAGAAGATGCGGCATATTCTGGTCGGCAGTCTGGCGATCCTGCTTCCGGGCACGGTCGCAGGGGCCGGCGTTGGGATGCTGCTGTGGGAACGTGTGTGCGTGTTCATCGTGGAAACTGCGGGCGCGCAGTGGAGCGCGGAGCCGGAGATTGGGCTTACCGTCGGTGTGACCGCCGCGCAGTTGGCGGCTACCATGCTGCTCGTTGCGCTGATCGCATACATCACCGCAGGTAAAGATGACCTGATGAAAAGGAAGTGAAATAATGCTACGCTACACATGGAAACGCCTGCTGCGCGCCCCACTGGCTGCTATCGGATGCATGCTGTTTGCGGCGGCGCTGACGGCTGTGCTTTGCGGGCTGCATGCCTCTGCGCAAAGGGAGCTGCAAAATTATGCGCTGGTTTACGACACGATCCCCGTGAAGCTGACTGTGACAAATCTGATGGGCACAAACATTGAAGATCTCCATGCGCCGTCGTGGGTGGTCGATGTACTGACCGAGCCATACTACAATTTGACCCAATATGTACAGGAGGTATGCGTGAAAAGCTCCTACCACGCCGATAAGATCAAGGAAACGGATGGGGAAGCGGATCTCATCGGCCTTTCCACGGCAAAGGGCATTTCCGCGCTGGATCCGATGCTCGGCGCACATGTGGTGTGGAACGAAGGGTACGACGAAAGCATCCTGCGAAGCGACGAGAACGTGTGCCTGATCCCGAGCGGCTTACCGGTGGAGGGCGAGACGGTCACGGTGGTATTCCTCCGCGAGAGTGACACAGACAGCCCCGGCGGCTTTGCCCAACTGGAATATCACATCAAGATGAAAATCGTGGGGACTTATGCGGGCGGGATCGACCCGGATGGCATGCCGACGATTTACTGCTCACTCGAAACGGTCAGATGCGCGTATGCGGCGAATGCGGAAAAATCTGTGATCGATTCCGTCAGCGCCGTGCTTTCGAACAATCACAAGCTGGAAGAATTCCGCGCGGCGCTTTCCGAGTGGTTCGTTGAGCCGAACCCTACCGGGAAAAAGACACCGTGGGACAAAATGAACTACGAGTATTACCCTTATGCGCTGGATGTGGACGACACGGTGCTGCAACAGACCACCAAGGTGCTGGAAAACAGCATGCTGGTCAATCGCATCGCAGGTGTGCTGATATTGGTGCTGTCTACGGCTGCGGGTTTTCTGATCGGCTTTCTTACGGTGCGCAGCCGCAAAAGGGAGGTCGCGCTCATGCGCACTATGGGAATGCCGGGCGGCGGGATCTATCGATGCTTCGCGATCGAACAGCTGCTGTGTGTTTTGACGGGCGTGCTGCTTGGCGGCGGATATTTCCTGTGGCAGCCGCTGGACCGACCGCTGATTCTGATCACGACGTACCTTGCGGGATTGACGGCGGCACTGCTGATCTTCCTGAGAAGAAATCTGCTTACTACGATCAAGGAGGACGAATGATATGCGTATTTCGCTGAAAAACGTATCGTACAGCTATAAGGGAAAATACCGAACCGTGCGGGCGGTGGATGATGTTACCTATGATTTTGAGTCGGGCAAATGTTATGCCATCATCGGAAAATCCGGTTCCGGCAAGACCACCCTGCTGTCTCTGATGGCCGGCCTTGACCTGCCCACGGAGGGGGAGATCTTCGTGGAAGGCAAGTCCACCGCGGAGTGGGACAGAAATCGGATGCGCCGCGAAGCGGTGTCCGTGATCTACCAGAATTATAACCTGTTTCCGCTTTTGACTGTGCGGGAAAACATCGAATACCCCCTGAGCCTGAAAAAAGTGTCGAAAAAAGAAGCGGCCGACGTGGCGCAGCAGAGTCGGGAACGGGTGGAGCTGCCGCAGGCTTATGACGGTCGCCTGCCTGCACAGCTTTCGGGCGGCGAGCAGCAGCGCGTAGCCATTGCCCGAACGCTGGCGCAGGGCTGCAAGATCGTGCTGGCCGACGAACCGACGGGCAATTTGGACTCCGCCAATACGCAAAATATCGTAGCCATCCTGAAAAAGCTGGCACATGAGGACGATTGCACCGTTATCATCGTCACACATGACCCGGCCGTGGCCGAACAGGCCGATACCGTCCTGCAAATGAAGGATGGCGCATGGGTCACGGATCAGAGGTAAGCCGTTGCAATTTCCGCGCTGCGGCGAAAAAATGCATCTTTCTTTTTCTCATATTTATGCTATAATCGGAAAAAAGCGTGCCGCACCGAAACGGTGCGGCACACGGAAAGAAATGAGGAACGCAACATGAAACGCATCATGGGGATCGATTACGGTGACGCACGCACAGGTGTTGCGATATCCGATCTGATGTGCACGCTGGTCGGTTCGACGTGCGTGGTTCCCAGCCGCAACCGGGAAAAGGCGATCGAGGATATCGTGCGTCTGGCGCAGGAGAACGACGTGGGGCAGATCGCGGTGGGATTGCCGCGTAATATGGATGGCACGGAGGGGCCGCGTGCGGCGCTGTGCCGGGAGTTTGCCGCGGCACTGGCCGAGATATCCGGGCTGCCCGTTGTCATGTGGGACGAGCGGCGTACCACGGTGGAGGCACACAATATCCTCTCCGCGCATAATTACCACGGAAAGAAGCGGAAAAATACCGTGGATGCAGTGGCGGCGGCGCTGATTTTGGAGGGCTTCCTTAATTCGCTTCCTTAGGGCGATAGAGAAGCTCCCGCACGCCGGTCAGAAGCAGAAGGATGCCGAAGATCCGCTTCAGTGCGGCAGCATCGATGGCCATGCTCAAAAAAGAAAAGCAGCCTGCCGTGACGGCGCCGAGCAAGATCGGCGCCGTCAGCTTTTTCAGCGGAAGCGTCCCCTGCTTCCGACGAAATCCACAGGCGAGCAGCGCGCAGGGGAGGAAAAACATCAGATTGATACATCGCGCGGTGAACGGTTCGACCTGTACGAGCAGTGTGAGCCACAGCATCAGCAGGCTCCCACCGCCGATGCCGAGCCCTGCAAGAAAGCCGAACGCCGTGCCTGCGACGAGCGCAACAGGGAAGCTTATTGGCATAAATAACGCACGCCTCCTACCACAATGACGACTCCCAGCGCGCGATGCAGCCACTTCACCCGAATACGCCTGCCGAAAAGACCGGCCAGCAGACCCCCGGGGAGCGCACCGAGCAGGTAAGGCAGTGCCTGCTTCCACGGAAGCGCCGCGTGCAGGCTGCTGATAAGCAGCGAGATCAGGCACAGGGGCAGGATGATGGCGACGGAGGCGGGGAAGACTTCCTCCTCGCTCAACTCGCCGCTGCTGCCGAGCAGCGGGACGAGCAGCATCCCGCCGCCCGCGCCCAACAGACCGTTCACGGCACCCGCAACGGCACCGCACAGACCGATTTTTCCGACATGCAAAAAGATCGCCTCCCATGGGAGTTTTCTCCATGGGAGGCGTTTTTATGCATCAGCTGTTCGCAACGATCAAATTGCTTCTGACATGGCGGTCGGACAGCAACTTGTAGGCCTGCGCATCAAGCAGGTCATCCATCCACTTTTCCAGATGCTCTTCGATCAGCTTCGTCTTGATCAGGTAATCGCGATAGGTCAGCTCGCTGTCGCCGACGAAGTACATGATGTGGTAGCCATAGGAGCTTTCCACGATGGCGTGATCGCCGGGCTTACGGCTTTCGTCATAGCAGAATTCTTCGAACTTTTCTACCATCTGACCGGGATAGACATCCTCGTACAGGCCGCCGTTTTCGTTGGAACCGGTATCCGTGGAGTTCTTTTCGACCAGAGCGATGAAGCTTTCTTCGGTCGCATCGCCGGCTTTCCACTCGTTGTAGAGCTTTTCGGCCTTCTCCAGGGCGGCTTTCTTTTCCGCGTCGGTGTAGGTGGTCGCTCCGGTGGTGGAATTGTAGGTACCGCCTTCAAATCCGATCAGGATGTGGCGGACATTTTTCAGGGCGAACTTGTTCTCGTTGAGCGAACCGAAGCGAACGACATAGTAGCCGAGAATGGTTTCCACATCGTCGTCGTCCGTCTCGGTGCGGGGAAGCACGGCCATATCGCCTTCTTCATGGTCGCCCTTGACGAGCCACTCACGCAGGAACTTGTTCGCGGAAGTGTAGATCGTGTCTTCGCTGCGGGTGCAGGTGATGCCGGTCGTCTTATCCTTGTTGATCTCCAGCGCGGCAATGGCCTTGTCGAATGCGTCCAGATCGTCGTATTTACCGGCGGCCAGCGACTCGGCTGCGGCTTTGGCGCTGTCGCGGGCGGCCTGCAGCTCATCTTCCGTGTAGGAGATCTCCTTGCCGTCGTCGTCCTTGGTGGGAGCCCAGGAGGTATAGGGCAGATAGTAGCTGGCGTAGGTCAGGGAGGTGAAATCGTTATATTTCGCGTTGTCGTCGGCAGATTCGTAATTGCGGATGTCTTCGTTGGTATAGTCCAGAGAGTCGACATACTCGTTGTAATAGGCATTCGCGGTCGCCTTAACGATGGAATATTCGCGGAAGGACTCGACTTCGGCACCGTTGCCGTAGATCGCGCGCAGATAAGCCTCCGAATCGGAATAACCGCTATAGGCAGCATACAGCGGCAGCATGGCCAGATCATCGTCGATCTCCTTGATCTCGTCCTCGGGCAGCTCGTAGCCCTCGGATACGGCAAGATCGTACACGGCGTACACGCTCTTGATGCTCGACTGCGCGTTGGCAAGGATCACATCGGACAGCGTCTGACCGCCGTAGGTCTGACGGTTCAGCGGCTTGCTGAAGTCAATACCGAGCAGGTTGGCGTAGTACTTGTACTCGTCGTAGAAGGACTGCGCTGCGTCCACATAGAAGTAGTTCAGCCAGACGGAGTTGAGCGTATGTTCTCCGACGGTGACGGCAGAGTCGTTCTTGAACAGAACATTTTTCACGGGGTTGGAAAGGACGGTCGACAAAACGATGCACAGGCAAAGTGCCAGAACGATCCAGAAAGTGGTCGTATAGACTTTCAGCTTCTTGGCTTCCTGCGCTTCCTGACGTTGTCTTTCCGTCATATAAGCCGCTCTTTGATCCTGGCGGCTCTTTTTCTGCTTGGATGCACTCATGTTAATCATTTCCTCTCATTATCTGCAATAGTAAAGCACGCATTGGGAATGCGCATAAGCAGAAGCCATTATAACGGATTTTCGACGCAGTTGCAAGAGGAAATATGCGAAAAATGAGAAAAAAGAAAAAAGTTTACAACTATGTAAGCCCGTTTTTCGCAAAAAAAGAAAAACATGGGGAGCAAAAGCCCCCCATGCACCCCACCATGGCCGTATGCATCCGATTATGACCTGCACGAAAGGGCAGGTGGGTCGCCGCTCCGAACCTTTACTGCTCCCAGCGTCCACCTGTCGTCAAAGCGCAGGCGGGAGGTCTGCAAACCGGTCGGAAGCTATGCGTCCCGAATAAAAAATGTGGGTCCAAAAGGACACATTACGCACCGGGCAGGAAGAAACTCATTCGTCGTCTTCGTCCTCTTCGTAAAGCTGCTCCATGATGAGGCCGTAAACGGCTTCCAGCTCGCTGTCATCCTCGATCGCGCAGAGGATCGGCTCGCCGTCCTCTTCCACGGATTTGAGAATGCTTACTTCCAGCTCCGTGTCCTCGTCTGCGTCGGTCGCGGGAACGACGGCCAGATACTGTGTACCGTTGTATTCCAGTGTGGAGAGGATCTCCAGCTCGTACTCGGTACCGTCCTCGTCAACGATGGTGATAAAATCAGAACCAAATTCTTCGGACATGCAGGGGTATCTCCTTTCGGGATCGTTTTTCTTATTGTACTACCCGCGCAGGATAAAATCAAGTGGAATTTGCGAAATGTTCGGCACACCGCCGTTATCGGGATACGGCTAATGTATGCATGCCGCGCCCGATTTATGCAGCGGGAGCCGTAAATTTGCGGAGCCTGCGCGTATCATTGTCTGACGAAGGAAATGTCGGCAACGGCCATGCCGTTGAAATAAACGCTGAGCATATAGCTGCCCGCCGCCTCGGGAAGCTCCGGCGTGAGGACGCAGCCCTTGCTCGACCACATCTTCGACCAGACGAACTGCTCCTGCCAAAGCTCGACGAATTCACCGCTTTGCGTGTGCAGAACGTAGGTAACGGTCACATTTTCGGTCGATTTTCCGGTGGATTTATTCGATGTAAGAAGCAGGCCAATCGTTTCCTCTGCGGTGAATTCCGCGGTGAAATCGGATTGCTTCAGCTTTTTCCAGCTCCACTTGGAGGAAGTGGGAACGCGGAAGGTGCGGCACTGCAGGTTTGAAGCGGTCAGGCCGAAGGCAGCGAAGCTGTCTGCCTGCGGAAGCGCCATGGCGTAACTGCCGTTAAACAGGAGCGTGCCGTCGGCTGCCTCCAGCGAAAATTCGTATACAGCGCCGGGAACGGCAAGGGGAAGCTCGGCACAGGCCGAATCGCAGGTGAGCATCTGCTGTGCGGTGCCGTCGATGCTCCAGCGCAGCTTCCAGCCGTCGGCGGGGGCTTTTCCGCTGAATGTCCAGTCAAGGGAGACTGCGTTTCCCGATTGCGTGTGATGGAATTCCAGAACGGTGATGGGATCTGCGCAGATGGAAACGGTCACGGAGCGTACCATGCCGACTGCGGTGATCTCGACCGTGGTGGCGGCACTGTGATCCACCTGCGAGAAGGTGTACTCGGTGTCCTGCGTGGTGACGGTGACATCATAGCCCGTGGCGTTGTAGCAGCGGACGATCCAGCTTTCTACGGACGCATCCTCCGGCTCGGACCAGACAACGTGCAGTATGCCGTCGTGACATTCGTCGATCACGGGGTCGCGGGCAAAGAGGATGTTCACGGCGGTGAACTGCACCTGCGTCTGCCCGGAAAGGTACAGCTCCTGCATGGGAACGAGCGTGAAGGTGTACAGGCTCCCCACATCCAGCCCGGAAACGGTAACGGCGGTACCGGTAAATTCCTGCGTCAGCGTCTCCCGACCGTCGGCGGTACAAACGACCTTCCAGCTCTCGGGCAACGGGCCGGAGGCGGTGAAGCTGAGCTGAACGGAGCCGTCCGACGCGCCGACGGAAGCCTGAAAATCGTGGATCAGCGTCTGCGCGGCGGTGGTGAACTGTGCGGTAGTTTCGCCGCACAACTTGTGAAATCCGTCGATGCGAAGGGAAATGGAGTAATGTGTCTGCGCGTTCAGGTCATTGAGTGTGACTTTCCCGTTTTGCGGCTTGCCGGTGTGGGAATTGCCGTAGCTGTCGGTGCAGACCAGTGTCAGCAGGCTCTCGTCGATATCGGAGAGCACGGTGACGACGGCGCTGCTGTCCGTTCCGACGACCTGAATGGCATCTACATATTGCAGATAGACTGTGTTGTAATAGGTGTAAGCGCCGTAACCGAGGCCGCAAAGCACGGCCAGCACGAACAGAAGGGCGATCACACGCCCGAAACGGACGGCCTTTTTCTTCTTTGGGCGGTGCGGCACGGGCGCTGCGGAGGGTTCGGACGGCGCGTCCTGCATCGGCGGGGCATCCTGCGGCTCGATGGGCTCGACAGGCTCGACAGACTCGGACGCGGGAACACGGACGGGAACAGCCTCGGCGGCAACGACCGGCTCGGGAGGGGTAAGGGTCATCAGCTCATCGGCCTGCGCAAGCATCTGCCCGGTTTCTTCATCGGACGGATCGTGCGACTCCTGCGCCAGAAGTGCGGAGTCTGCAACGGAGTCCTCCAATGCCAGTGCGGCGATGGAGCGGATCTCATCCAGATCGGCATCCTGCCCGGCGGCTTCGGCGGCCAGCGCGAGCTCCAGCTCGTCCTGCGTCATTTCGGGCAGGAATTCTTCGACCTGCGCTTCGTCGGCGGGGGCATCCTCTTCTTCGGTTTCCTCCGCAGCTGCGGGCGGCGGGACGATGGGCGATGCATCGACACTGTTGCGCTGCATATACGCCGAAAGCGCCTGCGCAAGCTGCGACGGCTCGTCCCAGCGCTGATCGGGTTCAAACGCACACGCTTTCATAATGATCTCGGAAAGCTCATAATCTGCATAAAGCGGCGGGGGGAGCGTTCCGATAGGCACATGCTCCGCAAACGGGAGCGCACCGCCGTTAAAGACCTGATACAGCACCATGCCGAGCGCGAAGGTATCCAGCGACCCGTTCGGCTGCGCCATGCAGTCGGACATTTCCGGCGCGGTGTAGCAGCTGCGGTACTTCCCCGGCAGGGAGGCGTACTGCATCGTGCGTATGGATACAAATCCGATATCGCCGATGCGGAAATGCCCCTGCGCATCGCGGAAGATGTTCTCGGGCTTCAAGTCGACATACAGATACCCCGCATTGCGGCAGGCGGTCAGCGCGTCGCAAAGCTCCAGCGCCATTTGCAGTGCCTCTGCGCGGGTCAGACTTTCCTTGCGCAGGAGCCATTCCAGCGAATCGCGGTACGGATACAGGATCTGCACCTGATAGCCGGGCGCGTCGTCCTGCTTTTCCCAGTTGACGCGCAGGCAGTCCAGAAAACCGCCCTGCTGCGCAAGGGCGTTCAATATGCGCGTTTCCTCTACGATCTCGTCGGTCAGAACGGCGTAATACTGCGCGGCATCCTCCTGCGTGCGGATCGCGCCCGTGAGCAGCAGTGCCTCGGTCTGTGCCGCCGAGGCGGGTACGGAAACCGTTTTTACGATATATTTCTCCCCGGACAGACGGTCGATGGCGGGATAGCAATGTACACCGTCATGCGCGGTGAAGCATTGCCCGGCGATCAGTCCTTCCAGAATGGGGGAATCGGGTTGTAATTCAGGCAAAAAATCGCCTCCTATACAGGGATAACTCCATAATACTGGATGAAAGCGGAAAAAGCAACACAATTATATATAATTTTTTAAGCACAGCGAAAACGCAGGATGCGTCGCCGTTGCGCGACGATGCGCGCATTGCGGCGGAAAATATGCGAAATATTCGGATTTTCACGGTAAATGCCGACAAAACGCGATAAAAACATTTTAACTTTGAATTTACATAAAATTTGTGCTTTTTTCGGTTGTATTTTTCGAAATCAATGATATAATGAAAACACAAATCGGGCGCGCCCTGCGCCGGAACGGAGGATATCATGAGCAAGATCATTTGCGATGTATGCGGCAGCGCATATTCCGATACAGCGTCGCAGTGCCCGATCTGCGGCACGGCCAGACGCGATGCCGACCGGACTGTTCCCGATGCGGCAGAGTCGGCGGCAGACAGCGGCTATCATTATGTCCGCGGCGGACGTTTTTCACACGCCAATGTGCGCAGGCACAACAGCGGAAAGCAGCTGAACCGACAGCGGGCTGAGCGCAGCACAGCACCGTCCGCAAGACCCGATATGCCCGAGCCGGTGAAACAGCCGCAGCAGGAGAGCCCACTCCCGACAGAGGAGCCGACGCGCCAGATCCCGCCCCTGCGGCCGGAAAAGCCCGCGCCTGCGGAGGAAAGACCTGCGTCGAAGCCGATCGAAAAAGAGGAGCAACCGCGCCGCGAGGCGGAGCCTTCGCGCAAGGAGTCGGATAACGAGCAGAAGACCAATCTGGTGCTGCTGATCGTCGTGCTGATCCTGCTGGTCGCGGTAGTGTTCGTCGGCGTGTACGTCGTGCGCAATTACAGGGATCTGTTCCCGCCTGAAGCAAGCAGTTCTACCAATGCACCGAGCCAGTCGGACATCGGCGGTGTGCGCATTCCCTGCACGGCGATCACTCTGCCGCAGACGGAGGCCATCGCCTACGAAGGCACGCCCATCCCGCTCGGTGTGACGTTCGAGCCTGCCTCTACTACGGATGATAAGATCTTTACGTCCGACGACCCGGAGACGGCTTCCGTTGACGATGCAGGCTGCATCACCGTGTATCGCGACGGAACTGTGACCGTTACGATCACCTGCGGCGATCAGACCGCCGAGCTGACGCTCGTGTGTACCGTCGTGCGCGAAACCAAACCGATCCAGACTGAGCCGTCGCAGCCGCAGGGCGAGCTGAAATTCGTGAACGCCTCCGGCAAGGTCGCAACAGATGTGACCTTTACCCGCTACGGGGAAGAATATCAGCTCTACGGCGGTGATATCGACGCTTCGCTCGTTACCTTCACCAGCAGCGCGCCCGAGGTCGTCACCGTGGACGGAAACGGTAAGATCAAGGTGGTCGGCAAGGGGATCGCGGTCATCACCGCGCAGTGCGGGCAGCAGAAGGTAGAATGCAAGGTCATCTGCTCCAACGTGGAGGTGCCCGTACAGACATCATACAAGATCAGATTTTCCACGAGTGACAACCCGACGAAGGGCGACGTTACGATCAAGGTCGGCGAAAAACAGACGATCTATCTGATGGATGCTGAAACGGATGCGCCCGTTTCCGGGCTCGTCTGGTATACCAGCATGGATGCGTATATTTCCTGGGAGCAGACGTCGACCGGCGTGCGCATCACGGGAACGGAGGCATCCGGGAAGGATTATGTACGCGTCATGTGTGACTATCAGGGCGTGACCTACACCTGCATCGTGCGTGTGCGCGAAGTCCCGGAGGAATGATCGACCTACAGCTTGCGGCAGTTCGAAAACCGAACTGCCGCGCTTTTTATTCTTCCCCCGGGCACAGTGCGGTGCGGCGGAAAAAGAAGGAAATGCACCAGATGCCCGCCAGACCGATCACAACATACACGATGCGGCTGAGCAGAGCACCTGCGCCGAACAGCCAGGCGACCAGATCGAAGGAAAACAGACCGACCAGCGCCCAGTTGATACAGCCGATGATCGAAAGGATCAGCGCGAGAATGTCCATAACAGTTACCTCCCGTTTTTTCGGATGCAGGTAGCATACCCGGTTGGAAATGTTTTATGCTTTTTCGTTGACGATTTGCGATTTTTTCGGTATACTGAAAGAAAATATATGACGGAAAGGATACACGAGCCATGTCCATGTTTCAACGTGCGAATATCCTCCTGCCCGAAGGGGCGGAGCTGTCCGAGTGGGCGGTGATCGCCTGCGACCAGTTTACGTCCGACGCAGCCTACTGGGAGCGCGTGCGGCACACGGCGCAGGGGAAGCCTTCGACCATCCATATGATCTTGCCGGAGGCCGAGCTGGGCGCGGCCGATGAGGCGCAGCGGGTGGAAGTGATCAATCGGACGATGCTGCAATATCTGCATTCATCCGTTTTCCGAACCTATGCCGATTGCTATATTTATGTGGAGCGGATGCTGCAAAACGGCGCTGTCCGACCGGGGCTTGTCGGCGCGGTCGATCTGACGTGCTATGATTACCGCCCCGGGTCGACTTCCCCCATCCGCGCAACGGAAAAGACGGTTCTTGAACGCATCCCGCCCCGCCGTCGGGTCAGGCAGGATGCATCGCTGGAATTTCCGCATGTGCTGATGCTGTGCGACGACGATCAAAAATGCCTGATCGAACCGCTTACGCAAAAAAAAGCGCAGCTGCCGCTGCTGTACGATTTTGATCTGATGGAAGGCGGCGGGCATATCACGGGTCGTCTGGTCAGCGGTGCGGACGCGGATGCATTCGACGAACGATTTCGGGCATACGTTGCCGCCGTGCCTGCAAAATATGCCGATCTGGCAGGCGCGCCGGTCGTGCTGGCGGTCGGAGACGGAAACCACTCCCTTGCAACGGCAAAAAGCTGCTACGAGTCGTTGTGCGCCGCTGCACCACAGGCAGATCGGGCGGACGATCCCGCGCGCTACGCGCTGGTGGAGCTGGAAAACATCCGTGATCCGTCGCAGCGTTTCGAACCGATCCACCGCATCGTGTTCGATGTGGATGCGCGCGGGCTTCTGTCGGCGCTGGCACACCTGCAGGGGGCGGACGGCTTCCCGGTGACGTATATTTGCGCAGGGGAACGGGGCACATTGACGCTGGATCGAAAATATGGGGAAATGGCGGTCGCGATCCTG
Organism: uncultured Oscillospiraceae bacterium; assembly: GCA_964538475.1. Lineage (GTDB taxonomy): Bacteria > Bacillota > Clostridia > Oscillospirales > Oscillospiraceae > Faecousia. The sequence goes on from CAZIGE010000009.1 coordinate 14,822, forward strand.
CAGGATTTTCTGGACGAGTGGATGCGGGAAAACGGCGGAACGATCGACTATATCCACGGCGAAGCCGAGCTCGAACAGCTTGCAAACAGACCTGATTGCGTCGGATTTCTGCTGCCTCCTATGGAAAAACAGCAGCTGTTCCGCGGCGTGATCTGCGGCGGCGTATTGCCGCGCAAAACCTTTTCCATGGGACACGCCTGTGAAAAACGATATTATCTGGAAGGACGAAAAATCAAATGACTACGCTTTACGAGGGCGCTTACGCAAAACTGAACCTGACGCTGGATGTTCTGAGGCGCCGCGACGACGGGTATCACGATATCCGAAGCGTGATGCAGGCGATCTCCCTGCGTGACGATATTCGCATTGATCTGGATACGGGAAAACCATGGGAACTTGTGTGTGACCGCACGGATATCCCCAAGGATGCGCAAAATCTGGCATGGAAAGCAGCCGAGCTGTTTTTCCGCACGATCGACAGCGATCCGAACGGCCTGCTGCTGCACATCACCAAGCGCATCCCCACACAGGCGGGACTCGGCGGCGGAAGCGCCGATGCGGCCGCCGTGCTGCGCGCGCTCAATCGCCACTACGGCTCGCCGCTTTCCCTGCCGGCGCTGGCCGAGCTGGGCGGACAGATCGGGAGCGACGTTCCGTTCTGCGTGCTGTGCGGTACGGCCATGGCGGAAGGGCGCGGCGAGCGCCTCAGGCCGCTGCCGAATATGCCGGAGTGCGTATTCGTGGTGTGCAAGCCCGCGTTCTCCGTGTCGACACCGGAACTGTACAGGGTGCTGGACGAAAAGGCAATCGCTCACCGCCCCGACCAGCGCGCGATGGAACGCGCTCTGCTCGGCGGCGACCTCGGCGCGGTCGCGCAAAACCTGTGCAATGTGTTCGATCCCGTCGTAACACAGGAACATTTGGAGCTGAACTATATCAAATCCGTGTTCAACAGCTACGGCGCGCTGGGCTATCAGATGACGGGCTCCGGCTCGGCGGTGTATTGCATCGTGGAGAGCTTTGAGTATGCCGCCGTTATCTGCAATATGCTGCGGGACAATTATCCCGAGGTGTTCATCGCCAAGCCCGTTTGATAAAAAACGGGGCTTAAGAGAGAAAAAGGATGGTGTGACGCTATGCTGACCCTGCTCCTATGCCGCAATCAGTCGGACGGCACGCGGGAGATCCTGCGCCGTGTGGCGCAGGATGTTGCACAGGAAAAACCGAATACGATCCTGATCGTACCGGAACTCATCAGCCACGATATGGAGCGGCGGCTTTGTGCGGTGTCCGGGGATACGACGAGCCGCTTTGCACAGGTGCTGACCTTTACCCGACTGGCCGACCGCATCGCACAGATGGCGGGCTCCGGCGCGGAGCGCTGCATGGACAACGGCGGGCGGCTGGTGGCGATGGCCTCGGCGGTCCGATCGCTGCGCGGAAAGCTGAAGGCCTATGCCTGCATGGAGACGAAGCCGGAGTTTCTGGCTGAGCTTGTGGATGCGGTGGACGAATTCAAGCGCTGCTGCATCGGCGCGGAGGACTTAAAGCAGGCATCGCAGCGGATCGCGCTGCAGGACAGCCTTTTTGCGCAAAAGCTCGGCGAGCTGGCGCTTCTGCTGGAAAGCTATGATGCGATCTGCGCGCGCGGAAAGCGCGATCCGCGTGATCGGATGAACTGGGTGCTCGAGCAGCTGCGCGACGGTGATTTCGCGCAGCGGCACTGCTTTTACATGGACGGCTTTCCCGACTTGACCCGCCAGCATATGGCTGTTTTGGAGCATTTGCTGTATGCTTCGCCGCAGGTCACGGTCTGCCTGAACTGCGACGTGCCCGGAAGCCACGCGATGGCCTTTGAGCGGGCGGGGCAGACGGCGGCGCAGCTGCTGCGCATGGCCGATGCGTTGAACGTGCCCTGCCGGGTGTGCCAACTGCCCGAGTCCGAAGGTGTGCTGGCCGATATGCGCCGAAGCCTGTTTCAGGGCAACATCCGCCCCGACCGCGCGGCGGCGCAGGTCATTCATCCGGTGCGCGCAGGCTCGGTGTATCGGGAGTGCCGCGCGGCGGCACAGGCCGTGCGGCATCGGGTGATGCAGGGGTGCCGTTATCGCGATATCGCGATCGTCTGCACCGATCCTGCCACGTACACCGCGCCGCTGCGGCTCGTTTTCCGACAGTGCGATATCCCGCTGTATCTGGCGGGAACGCAGGACGTGGCGCAGTACAGCGTGATGGTGACTGTGCTCGGCGCGCTGGATGCGGTCCTGGACGGCTTTGAGCAGCGGGATGTTTTGCGCTACCTGCGTTCGGCAATGTCGCCGCTGACGCAGGAGTCGTGCGACCTGCTGGAAAACTATGCCCGCGTGTGGAATATCACGGGGAAACGCTGGCGCGAGTCGTGGAGCGGCCACCCGGATGGCCTTTCCGGGAAATGGTCGGACGAATCGCAGCAGCTGCTGGACGAACTGAACCGTCTGCGCGAAACGGCGATCACGCCGCTGCTGCACCTGGCCGAGGGGATGAAAAAGGCCGTGCGTCTGGACGGAAAGATCCGCGCGCTGTATGCCTTTCTGGAAGAGATCGCATTTGCCGAAAGGCTGGATGCACTGGCAGAACAGATGCAGTGCGACGGCGACCTGCGCAGTGCGCAGATCTGCAACCAGCTGTGGGACATCCTGATGACCGCGCTGGAACAGCTTTATGATATCCTCGGCACCACGGACTGGGATGACGCGCAGTTTTCACGCCTGCTTCGCCTGTTGCTGAGCCAATATCATGTCGGCACGATCCCACCCGTTCTGGATGCCGTGACAGCCGGAGATGTCAGCGCGATGCGATGCCAGCAGGAAAAGCATCTGATCGTGCTGGGTGCAAATGAAGGCATGTTCCCCGCCTACAGCGGCTCGAAAGGCTTGCTGACGGATCAGGAGCGGGTGCTCCTGCGCAGCTTGCAGGTACCGCTGACAGGAGGAAGTCTGGAAGGACTGCAATCGGAATTTGCGGAAATTTTCGGCGTTTTCTGCGGCGCATCGCGATCGGTCATGCTGACCTGCTCGGATGAGCCGTCGTTTATCTATCGTCGGCTGCTGACGATGACGGATCATACCGAAATCGATGCGGGGCGGTATCTGTCTGCGGCGCAGACACCTATGGAGGCCGCTGCGCTGCTTGCCGCGTCCGGCGACGCGGATACGGCGCAGGCGCTGGGGATCGGCACGCAGTATGCCCGTATCGCCGCGGCGAACGGCTATACGCTCGGCACGATATCCCCGCAGCATATCACCGAGCTGTACGGCAAACGCCTGACGCTTTCCGCGTCACAGGTAGATCGGCAGGCGGAGTGTCGGCTCTCTTATTTCCTGCAATACGGACTGCGCGCGAAGGAGTGTAAAGAAGCAACGGTCGATCCGGCGGAGTTCGGAACGTACGTGCACCATGTGCTGGAACGTACGGCTGCGGAGGTGATGCGCCGCGGCGGCTTCCGGGCCGTCGATCTGCAAACCACGTTGGACATCGCAAGCGCATGCTCCGACGCATACGCGCGGGAGCACTACAGCCTGCTGGATTCGCAGCGGCTGGAATATCTGTTCCGACGCAACGAGCAGGAGCTGTCTGCGGTCGTCGGGGAGCTGTGGCGGGAGCTGCACGAGGCGCAGTATATCCCCGTGCAGTTCGAGCTTTCCTTTGCGCAGGACGGACGGCTTCCGCCGATCCGTATCGAACAGACGAAGATCCCGGCACAGCTGCGCGGCATCGTGGATCGCGTGGACCTGTGGGAGCATGCAGGTGTCGGGTATTTGCGCGTGGTGGATTATAAAACGGGGAAAAAGGACTTTGATTACTGCGACATTTTCAACGGCGTAGGGCTGCAGATGCTGCTGTATCTGTTTGCCCTGGAAGAACAGGGTGGGGCTATCGCAAATTGCCCGATCGTGCCTGCGGGTGTGCAGTATTTCCCGGCCAGAGTGCCGTATCTGGCCACGCAAAGCGCCTGTGACGCGTCCTGGGAAAAGCTCAGGCGGGGAGAATGGGTGCGCAGGGGACTGCTTTTGCGGGATGAGGATTCCCTGCTGGCCATGACGACGCAGGAGCGTCTGGATATGCTCGGCTGCAAGATGGACAAAGACGGCCAACCTGTCGGCGACCTCGCAGACAGAGGGCAGATGATCCTGCTGAAACGGTATGTGATGCGTGTGCTCGGTCGTCTGGTCGACCAGATCGCCTCCGGCGATGTAACACCGAATCCCTATACCCGCGGAACGAGCCACGATGCCTGCACATTCTGCCCTTACGGCGCGGTCTGTCACAGGCAGAGCGTGCCGCAGCGGCGAAATTATAAGGCGATCTCAGCGCGACAGTTCTGGGAAGCGATAGAAAGAGAGATGGAACAAGATGGCGGAACAACTGACTGAACAGCAAAAACAGGCTGTGGAGGATCGCGGCGGTCAGCTGCTCGTTTCCGCCGCCGCGGGCTCGGGAAAAACAAAGGTGCTGGTCGACCGCCTGATGCGAAGCCTGACCGATCCGACCGACCCGGCCGATATCGACGAATTTCTCATCATTACCTACACCAAGGCCGCAGCGGCGGAGCTTCGCGGAAAGATCGCGGCAAAGCTCTCACAGCGCATGGCCGAGGAACCGGAGAACCGCCATTTGCAGCGACAGTTTCAGAGACTGTTCCTGACGCAGATCTCGACCGTGCATTCGTTCTGCTCCGTCGTGCTGAAGGAGTTTTCCTATTTGACCGATCTCCCCGCCGATTTTCGCGTGGCGGATGAAAACGAGTGCGCAGAGCTTCGCCTGAAGGCGGTGACCGCGGTTTTGGAGAAAGCCTATGCTGCGGCCGATGCGGATTTTTGTGCCTTTGCGGACGCACAGGGGCTGGGCAGAGACGATCGCCGCATCCCGCAGATCGTGCTGAAGGTCTACGACAGTGCCCGCTGCAACCTCAGGCCGAAGCAGTGGCTTCGCCACTGCCTGCAATGCGCCGAGACGCAGGATGGGATCGACGCATTGCAGACTCCCTATGGGCAGGCTCTTGGAGCGGCGCTGTTCGACTGGCTGGATCGGCGCATCGCCGTGATGGAGCGCTGTGCGGCGGCTGCGGCGCAGACGGCGGGGTGGGAAAAGCCCGCCGCCAATCTGGCGGATACGGTGCAGCAGCTTCACAGCCTGCGCGAGAGCACGACATGGGACGAGATCGTCCGGCGAAAGCAGGTGGACTTCGGTACGCTGCGCATCCCCACCAAGTGCGGGGATGCGGAGGTGGCGCAGCAGATCAAGGCCGTGCGGGACGCGTGCAAGGAGGAACTGAAAAAGCAGACCGCCTGTTTTGCCGACAGCTCGGAGGCGGTGCTGCGCGATTTGGGCGGCTCGGCATCCTCTGTTCGTGGCCTGATCGCACTGGTCGAGCAATTCGATGCGGAATACACGAAAATGAAGCGCAACAGGCGCATTCTGGATTTCGGCGATCTGGAGCATGAGACGCTGGATCTTCTGTATGGAAAGAGCCGAAGCGGGATCACGGCGGCGGCCGTGCAGATCGGGCACAGATACCGCGAAGTCATGGTCGACGAGTATCAGGACTCCAACGCCGTGCAGGACGAGATCTACGCCGCGCTGACGCAGAAGAAACAAAATCTGTTTATGGTCGGCGATGTCAAGCAGTCCATTTATCAGTTCCGTCTGGCAGACCCCGAGATATTCCTGAAAAAGTACAGGGATTATGTTCCGGCGGAAAAAGCACAGCCCGGTATGGGGCGAAAGGTGATGCTCAACCGCAATTTCCGTTCGGGCAAAGCGATCCTGTCGGCGGTGAATGATGTATTTTCCCTGTGCATGTCGCCGCAGGTCGGCGGGCTGCATTATGGCGAAGAAGAGGCACTCAACGGCGGGGAGGGACTCCCTGCGCTGGATGATCCGCAGGTCGGACTGTATCTGGTGCAGGTGCGCGAGGATACCTATGCCGAGGAAGCCGCTTTCGTGGCGCAGAAGATCGAGCAGCTGCTCGAGCAGGGCGTCACGGTACGCGACGGCGCACAGACGCGTGCGGTCACGCCGGGAGACATCGTGATCCTGCTGCGCTCGCCCGGTTCCTCGGGTATGTACTATCGTGATGCGCTGCTGGCGCGCGGGATCCGCTGCGCGTCCGGCGGCGCGGAGGATCTGCTGCAAACGCCGCAGATCGCCACGCTTTGCGCGCTGTTGCAGGTCATTCAAAATCCGCTCTCGGATATTCCGCTGCTGGCCGTGCTGGCAAGCCCCGTATTCGGCTTCACGGCGGATGACCTCGCCGCGATTCGAGCGGCAGACCGCGATCATGCGCTCTACCGCGCCATGCAATGCGATGCGGGCGAAAAATCCGTTGCATTCGTGCAGCTGATGACAAAGCTGCGCACGATCGCGCGGCTTCAGCCGCTGACTGTGCTGCTTGAGCAGATTCTTGCGCTGACAGGGCTGGATTGCATTTACGCCGCAGGCGCGGACGGAGAAAAACGTGCGCAGGAGCTTCAGACATTCCTGCAAATGGCCGCTGCCTTTGAGGCAACGGGAAAATCGGATGCGGGACGTTTTCTGGAGCATCTTCAGATGATCTCCGAGCGCGGCCTGACGGCACCTGCGGACTCCGCAGGCGACGACTGCGTAACGATCATGAGCATCCATAAATCCAAGGGGTTGGAGTTTCCCGTGGTGTTTTTGTGCGGCCTGTCCCGCGGCTTCAATACGGAAGATCGACGCGCAGCGGTTTTGTGCCACAGGGAAATGGGGCTCGGCCTTTCTGCGGTGGAGCACACGCGGCGCCTGCGCTATCCGACTATCGCGAAAAACGCCATCGCCGCGCGCATGGCACACGACAGCGTTTCGGAAGAACTTCGCGTTTTGTATGTCGCGATGACGAGGGCGAAGGATCGGCTGTTTATGACCTATGCCACGCAGCGGGCGGAAAAAGAGCTGTCGGAGCTGGTGCTTCGGTTGAATATGGGCGATCTGGAGGAACTGACCGGGCGGGTCAGCTGCCCCGGAACATGGGTGCTCCTAACGGCACTGCACCGCACGGAGGCGGGGGCACTGTTTGCGCTGGGCGGGAAACCGAAGCAGACCCACATCGGGGATACGGTCTGGCAGATCGAGGCGGTGTCCGCGCCGACTGTAACGCAGACGATCGCCGAACAGACGACCCGCAGAGAATCGCCTGCGCCGCAGCAGATCGGACAGCTTGCGCAGATGCTGTCGTTTTCCTACCCGCACAGTCCTGCCACTACGGCACCGTCCAAGCAGACGGCAACGCAGAGAAAGGGCAGGGAGAAGGATGACGAGGCGGCGGAATTTGCGCCGCGCGCGCATACGCCGTTCGTGTGGCGGCAGCCAACATTCGTGCAGGCGGGCAAAAGCGGCACGGAGTATGGCAATGCCATCCATGCAGCTATGCAGTTTGTGGATTTTGCGGCGTGTACGGATGCGGCGCATATCCGCGCCGAATTGGATCGCCTGATACGCTGCCATCTGCTGACGAGCGAGGAAGGGGCGCTGGTCGACCCGAACCGACTGAATACTTTTTTCCAAACGCCGCTCGGGCAAAAACTGCGCACGGCGGACAATGTGATCCGCGAATTCAAATTCTCCGTGCTGGATGATGCCGCACAGTATGATGCAGCCTGCGCGGGGGAGAAGATCCTGTTACAGGGAGTTGTGGACTGCGCGCTGGTGGAGGACGACGGCATTACGATCGTGGACTTCAAGACGGACTTCGTAACATCGGAAACACTGCCTGCCGTCGCTGCACGCTATCGTGCGCAGGTACAGACGTATGCCGATGCGCTGCAACGTATTTATGCAAAGCCCGTGAAGGAGAAGCTGCTGTATTTCTTCCACATCGGACGATTTGCCCGCTGCTGAGCGGAACCCGAAAAAGAAATGACCTCCTTTGGGACAGCCCAAAGGAGGTCGTGCGTTATCGGGTCTTGTTCTGTGTCTCGTTTTGCTGCCGGTTTTGATTTTGATTTTCGTTTCGGGTCTGGTTGCGGTTCTGATTCTGACTCTGATTTTGACTCTGATTTTGCTTCTTCTGATTTCTGCTGCAAGACTGATCGTTCATTGCATGATCCTCCGTTTTGTTATTCGGCGTTTGCCGAGGGTAGTTTGCCCCGCTCGTCAGGATTTATCCCTGGCCTTAAACAGCAGGCTGCATGCAACGCCTGCGACGATCGCCGCCGTGATGCCGCCTGCGGTGGCTTTCAGGCCGCCGGTCAGAATGCCGCAGAAGCCGTCTTCCAGCACAGCCTGTTTCACGCCTTTTGCGATGTTATAGCCGAATCCGGTCAGCGGCACTGTCGCGCCCGCGCCCGCAAATTCGACGAACGGCTCGTACACTCCGACTGCACCGAGCAGCACCCCGATGACCACATAGCTCACCAGAATTCTGGCCGGGGTGAGCGCAGTCTTATCGATCAGGATCTGCGCTATGGCGCATAATGCGCCGCCGATGATAAATGCTTTCAAATAGTCCGTATTAGGCACCTCCCATGATAGAAACCGCGTGACAGATCCCGGGGATCGGCAGACCCTGCTGGCTGGATGTGGGGGAGAGCAGTGCCCCCGTTCCGCAGAACAGTATGCGCCCGAGCTTGCCGCAGCGCAGCTTTTCCAGAAGATAGCCGCATAGCGTGATCGCGCTGCATCCGCAGCCGGAACCGCCTGCGTGCACATCCTGTCGGTCAATGTCGAAGACCAGTGTGCCGCAATCGGCCAGCCGTCCGCCCAGCGGCAGGCCGTCTTCGCGTGCGAGCTCCAACAGCAGCTCCTTGCCGAGCTGCCCCAGATCGCCCGTTACGATCAGATCATAATCCTCGGCGCAAAGGGAAAAATCCTCAAAATGGGTGCGGATCGTGTGATAGGCGGCGGGTGCCATGGCGGCACCCATATTGTTTGCATCCTTGACACCCAGCTCCGTGACTGTGCCGACGGTACATCCGAATATGCGCGGCCCGTGCCCGCAAGATGACACCATCGCCGCGCCCGCACCCGTCACGGTCCACTGTGCGGACGGCGTTCGCTGCCCGCCGTAGCCGAGCGGGAAACGGTATTGCCGCTCGGAGCCCGCAAAATGGGACGAGGACATAGCGACGACATGGTCACGATAGCCGCCGTCGACAGCCATAGCGGAGATCATGAGGCTTTCCGCCATGGTCGAGCATGCCCCGTACAGGCCGATATGCGGCACGCCGAGGTTATCCAGCGAGAAAGAGGAAACGATGCACTGGTTCAAAAGATCGCCCGAGCAGACCGCACCGAGCCGATCGTGTGTCATGCCGCTTTTTTCAAGCAGGCGTTCCAAAGCGAGCCGCTGCATTTCCTGCTCGGCCTGTTCCCAGGTCTTTTGACCGAAGTATGTGTCCTGCGAAGTCAGATCGAAGTAACGCTGCAGCGGCCCTTGCGCCTCTTTTTTCCCTGCAACGCTTGCCCAGTTGGTGATAACGGGCTGATTTGGCAGCAGAAAGCTGTGCTTTCCGCGCCGATGATCGGCATACATAGGCGACCTCCGTGTTTTCGGCAACAGAAAAGAAGTTGCCGTTGCATTACACTGCCAGTATGCCCCGAAAATGCAAAAAAAATCTGCCGATGCAACCATGCATCGGCAGAAATATTACAGGATCCTTGTTGCGCCGTAGAAGCGGTTTCGGTAATAGCTGCTCTCCAACTCTCCGATGGTGATGCCGTAATAGCTGGAGGCGTGGACGAATTGTCCGTTCCCGATATACACACCGACGTGCGTGATGACGTTCTTATTCGTGTTGAAGAAGAACACCAGGTCGCCCGGCTGCAATTCCGATTTGGAAACATGCGTACCCATGGCGTACTGCGACTGGCTGATGCGAGGGATGTTCACGCCATTGACGCGGAAAATATACTGCACAAAGCCGGAACAGTCAAATCCCTTGGGCGTTGTGCCGCCCCAGACATAGGGCGTGCCGATCAGACTTTTGCCCGTGTCGATGATGGCCTGCGCCAGCTCGCCTGCCGGAAGCTCCGGCGTGGTGTCTTCCGACTCGGAGGGAGCCTGCGTCGACCCTTCGGGGAAAACTGTGCTCCCGCCGGTCAACGCATCCGCGCTGACGGCGACACCCGTGGACTTCCCGTCCACAAAGAAGATCGGCTTGTTCGCGGAGGACTTGTTTTCGTACGGGATCTCGGTCACATCCAGATAGTCGCTTCTTATGTAGCAGATCTTGCCGCTGTAAATGACTTTATACCACTGGTTATTGATGCCGATGATATATGCCTTATCGCCGTAAGTGAACTTGCCGAGGGAAGCGTAGCCCGTGCCCGGGCCGCTTCGCATATTGACGCGGGTATCATTGACGACACCGTACCCCAGCTCGACATTTTCGACGGCGGTCACATGCAGATAATCGCCGTACATATACCCCTCTTGCAGGTTATAAATGACCTTGTACCAGTTTCCGATCTTGCCTTCGACGATCACAACATCCCCGTCGGGGGCAAAGGCCAGCGTTTTGGAGGAAGTGGAAGCCTTGCTGCGCAGGCGCAGCGTGCTGCCTGCGGCAACATGCACGACACCGACGCCGGTTTTGATGGTGTGGTCGGTCGCGGAAACGCCGATGCAGAGCATACTGCTCAGCACGACGACAGCCAGAAAAATTGCGGTGAGTTTCTTGGGAAAATGTTTCATATATCTCTCCTGCGGGAAAAGGTCACTTGCCGGCCAGTGCGCGCTCGAGCCACACGCAGCCGAGATCCATAGCGGTGTAAAGACCGTCTTTTTCGCTTTTTTTCACGATGCGGTCACGGCTCCTCGCGGCGGGATCGGTCAGTTGCAACTGCACGGATACGCGCGTGGCGACATCCTCTTCACCGACCTTGCGAGTTTCCAGGATCTGAAGCATCACGATGTGCGAATCGGCCATGGAACCGTAGTAGATCAGATTGTCTTTACGCATCAGGGGGTGCCCCTTGTACATTAAAACGGCATTTTCTTCAGCCATATTGAACCTCCTTTGCTGAATACGGTAAAATTGTAGCATATCCCGACGGCGCAGTCAACCGATTCGGCAAAATTGGCAGGATTTACCTGCCCCTCCGATGCGGCGCGCGGCGGGGGATCATTTTTCAAGCAGATAGCACCGCACGAGCTCCTGAAGCAGCTCGTCCCGATCCAGCTTGCAGATCAGGGTGCGGGCATTGTTGTAATTGGTGATATAGGTCGGGTCTTCGGTCAGAAGATAACCTACGATCTGATAGATGGGATTATAGCCCTTTTCATCCAGTGCGTCGTAGACGGTTTTGAGAATGCGGCGCATTTTAGTGTTGTCGTCCTGCGGCACGGTGAATTTAATGGTATTATTGTCCGTCATAATATCGACCTCCTGTGTATGATCTACGCTATTATACCCGAAATTTTGTTTTCTGTAAAGAGCCGTGATGGTATTTTTTTCATGGTGCGCGAAAATTCTGTCGTCGGCGGCGCAGACCTCTGCACCGCCGACGACAAAGGTAAAGGCATTCAGCGAAGGGTCGCGCCGCACTGTGCGGAAAGCGCGGCAAGGATCTTCTGTACGACCTCGTCGGAGTCGGCATCCGTAAGGGTACGGTCGTCGGCGCGAAGCTCCAGCGAGAAAGCCAGACTCTTTTTGCCGGACGGAACACCGATCCCGCGATACACATCGAACAGTCGGACGCTGCGCAGCAGCTTTCCGCCTGCCGCGCTGATGATATCCTCGGCCTGTCCGGCGGTCAGCGCTTCCTCACAGACGATGCTGATATCGCGCGTTACGGCGGGGTGTCGCGGCAAGGGCGTATAGGTCGCCGCAGGCTGCAAATGTGCCAGAAGCTGTGTGAAGTTGATCTCGGCGCAGTAGACCTCCTGCTCCATCCCGTAATTGCGCGCAACGAGCGGATGGATCTGTCCCATATAGCCGAGGATCGTGCCGTCCATGCTGATCTGCGCGCAGCGTCCCGGGTGATAGGAGGGGTTGTCGGTACAGGCGGTGTAAACGGCTTTGTGGGTGCGCAGGGAGGTGAAAAGCGCCTCCAGCTCGCCCTTGAGGGTGAAGAAGCTTTCACCAGCGCCGTATGTGCCCAGCACCAGCATTTTCGGCTCATCGGGAAGCTGCTGCCCCGCAACGGGGAGATAGACCTTGCCGATTTCATAAAGCCGCGCGGCTTTATTGTGATAGGCGTTGTTGCGCGAGAGGATATCCAGCATGGAGGGCAGCACGAGCGTGCGCATCACGGAGGTGTCTTCGCCAAGCGGATTTTGTATTTTCAGGCAGTTGCGCAGGGGAGAGTCGGCGCTGACGCGGACAAGATCGAGACTTGCCGGGGAGACGAAGGAATAGGTGATGATCTCGTTATAGCCCATGGCGCGGCACTGCCGCCCGGCCTCTGCCTCTTCGACCATACCGGCGCTGTAGCCGCCCTGCGTGGCGGTTTTCAGATCGGTGATGGGGATGGCGTTGTAGCCGTATGCTCTGGCCACTTCCTCGGCAATGTCGGCCATATGATTCAGATCGGGACGGAACGAGGGAACGAGGATATCTCTGCCGTTGACGGGGATCTCCAGACGGTTCAGATAGCGGATCATATCCGCCTCGGGGATATCGGTGCCCAAAAGGCGATTGATCTTTTCCGGCTCGAGCGCCACGGTATGCGCAGCGGGAACGTGGTGCAGGATGTCGATGGTCCCATCCAGCACATCGCCGCATTGCAGCAGCTCTACCAGCTCACATGCGCGCATCACGGCGGGCAGGGTCATCATGGGGTCGATGTTCTTTTCGAATTTTCCGGAGGCATTGGTGCGCATACCCAGCGCCAGCGCGGTCTGGCGGATGGAAGTGCCGTTAAAGTTCGCGGACTCAAAGACGACGGTGACGGTATCGCCCCGAATTTCGGAGTTTTCACCGCCCATGATGCCCGCAAGGCCAATGGGCCTGTTTTCGTCGGCGATCACGAGCATTCCCGCTTTCAGATCGCGGACATTTCCATCCAGCGTGGTCAGCTTTTCGCCCGCCTCGGTCTCACGCACGACGATCTTGCGATCGCCGACATAGCGATAGTCGAATGCGTGCATGGGCTGACCGTATTCCAGCATCACATAGTTGGTGATATCCACGATGTTGTTGATCGGACGCACGCCGTTGGCGCGCAGACGCTGCCGCATCCACTTGGGAGAGGGTGCGATTTTGACATTCGTGACCATGCGGGCCGTATAGCGGTTGCACAGGTTTTCCGCGGGTACCTCTACGTCCAGATGCTCGAAGATCGAGCCCGCGTCGCTGCCGTGTACTTGCGGCTCGTGGTGGCGCATGGGTTTATCAAATGCGGCGGCCGCCTCGCGGGCAAGGCCGATAATGCTGTAGCAGTCCGGGCGATTGTTGGTGATCTCAAAATCTACGACGGTATCGTCGTTGCCGATGACGGTGTTGATATCATCACCGACCGTGCAAGCCTCTTCGATGATGAAAATGCCGTCTTCGATGGCGTAGGGAAAATCGTTCTTCGTCAGGCCGAGCTCTTCCAGACCGCAGAGCATGCCGTTGGACTTTACGCCGCGCAGCTTCCCTTTGGTGATGTGTACGCCGCCGGGCAGATATGAATTATGCCGTGCGACGGGAACAAGATCGCCGACCTTCACATTTTGTGCGCCGGTGACGATCTGCACCGGCTCGCCCGAGCCGTCGTCGATCTGGCAGACCCACATGTGGTCGGAGTTTTCATGGCGGGTGATGGAAAGCACCCTGCCGACGACCACATTTCGAATTTCCCGGTCAAGACGCTCGTAGGTTTCGACTTTCTGGCCGAAGATGGTCATGGTTTCCACAAATTCCCTGTCGGAAACGGCGGAAAGATCCACGAACTCTTCGTTGAGCCATTTTCTGTTCAGTTTCATACGATCTCCTCCTCAGAACTGGTTCAGGAAACGAATATCATTTTCGAAAATCAGACGCAGATCGTTGATCTTCATGCGTCCCATGGCCATGCGCTCCAGCCCCATGCCGAAGGCAAAGCCGGAATATTTCTCGGGGTCGATCCCGCAGCCGCGCAGCACATTCGGATGCACCATGCCCGCGCCGAGCAACTCGATCCAGCCTTCGCCGTGGCAGGTGGAGCAGACGCTGCCACCGACCTCGCCCGTGCCGTGGCACTTATGGCATTGCATATCCATTTCGCACGATGGCTCGGTAAACGGGAAGTGATGCGGGCGGAAGCGCATCACGGCATCCTGCCCGTAGATGCGGCGCATGACCGCGACCAGTGCGCCCTTCAGGTCGCCCATGGTGATATGTTCCGCGACAACGAGTCCCTCGATCTGGTGGAACATGGGGGAGTGGGTCGCGTCGGCTTCGTCCTTGCGGAATACGCGCCCGGGCGCGAGGATGCAGATCGGCGGCTGTGTATGCTCCATGACGCGTACCTGCATGGAGCTGGTCTGCGTGCGCAGCAGCACGGAGTCGTCGTCGGTAAAATAGAAGGTATCGCTGCGGTCGCGCGCGGGATGTCCTTCCTCCGTATTGAGGCGGGTGAAGTTGTAGTCGGCCAGCTCGATCTCGGGGCCTTCAACGATGGTATAGCCCATACCGATGAACATCTCCCGGATCTCCTGCAGGACCTGATTCATCGGGTGCTGATGGCCGACGGCGACTTCGCGGCCGGGCATGGTGACATCCACGGCTTCGCTTGCCAGCTTCGTTTCCAGCGCGGCGGCATTTGCGGCGGCCTTGCGTTCTTCCAGCTTTGCTTCAATGGAGGCGCGGACGGTATTGGCCAGCTGCCCCATGACGGGGCGTTCCTCTGCGGAGAGTTTGCCCATCATTTTCAGCACGGCGGTCAGCTCGCCTTTTTTTCCGAGATAACGGACACGCAGCTCCTCCAGCATGGCGGGGGTGCTTGCGTTTTCCAATGCGGAAAGCGCAGCATCGCGAATGGTTTCCAGTTGTTGCTTCATTCTGTATTCCTCCTGCAAGGTGATCGAAAAAATAAAAAATCCCTTCATCCCTATCGGGACGAAAGGAAGAACCTTCCGCGGTACCACCCGCGATTCGCCGAAAACGGCGCGCTTAAAGGCGCAGAAACGCCCGCAACCCATAACGGAGTCACCCGTCCGTCCCTACTGAAATTTCAGGCGGCAGCTCCCGGGAGAAAGCCGGGTGTCCCGTTTTGAGCGGCTTTCACCGATCCGCTCTCGCTGAAAAAACGTATCCGACACACGACAGCCCGTTCTTTGCATTTTCTTATCATGTGCATGATAGCACAGCTACCGCACAATTGCAAGTGTTTTTTCCCAAATAATCGCAAAAGCTGTCTTGACGGCCGGGAAAAAGGATGTTATGATGGCATAAACAAATTTTCGAAAGGGAGATGGCGATGTACCGACCCCTGGCAGACCTGCTGCGCCCTACGACGCTGGACGAGGTATACGGGCAGGAGCATATTCTGGGACAAAACGGCATTTTGCGGCGCCTGATCGACTCCGGCAATATCCCCAACATGGTGTTTTACGGCCCGAGCGGCACGGGTAAGACGACCGTGGCCAACATCATCGCCACGCAGACGAATCGCACGCTGTATAAGCTCAACGCGACTACCGCTTCCACGGCGGATATCCATCGGATGGTGGAGCAGTTGGATACATTTATGGCACCCAACGGTATTTTGCTGTATCTGGACGAGATCCAGTCCTTTAACAAAAAACAGCAGCAGACATTGCTCGACCATATCGAAAACGGCAAGATCACGTTGATCGCTTCCACAACGGAAAATCCCTATTTCTATGTATTCAACGCGATCCTGAGCCGTTCGACGATCTTCGAATTCAAGCAGCTCGACGATGCCGCGGTGCTGAAGGCCGTGCTGCGGGCAATGGCATTTATGGAAGAACGCACGGCGCTGAAGGCCGACCCGGAGGAAGGCGCACTGGAGCATATCGCCGCTGCCTGCGGCGGCGACGTGCGCAAAGCCATGAATGCCGTGGAGGTGCTGTTTTCCGTCGGACAGCCGCAAAACGGAACGATCCCGCTGACACTGCCCGATGCGAAGCAGGTGACGCAGAAATCCTCCATGCGGTACGACCGAGACGGGGATAACCGTTACGATACCCTTTCCGCGCTGATGAAGTCCATCCGCGGCTCCGACCCCGATGCTGCGGTGCATTATCTCGCGCGCTTTCTGGAGGCAGGCGATCTGTCGGCATGCTGTCGGCGCATCCTGTGCTCGGCGTGCGAGGATATCGGTCTTGCGTATCCGCTGGCCATACCCATTGTCAAGGCGTGCGTGGACAGCGCGTTGCAGCTGGGACTTCCCGAGGCGCGACTGCCGCTTTCCGATGCGGTGATCTTTCTGGCGACTGCGCCGAAATCCAATTCCGCCTATGTGGCCTACGCCGCAGCGCTTTCGGATGTGCAAAGCGGAAAGGGCGGCGATTTCCCGCGTCATCTGCAAAATGTCCATGCCGACACCTATACGCAGGAACGGGAGCAGGGGTATCTTTATCCGCACGATCATCCGAATCATTACGTCAAACAGCAGTACCTGCCCGACGATCTGCGCGATGCCGTTTATTACGAGTACGGCGATAATCGGGTGGAACAGGCGGCCAGACAATACTGGGAGAAAATAAAGGGGAAATGACAATGGAGCTTCGCGTCGGCGATATTTTGACCATGAAAAAGCCGCATCCGTGCGGTTCGGAGCAGTGGCTGGTGCTGGATGTCGCGGCTCAGGTGCGCCTGCGCTGCCTGAAATGCGGGCACGAGCTGACGCTGCCGCGCCCGAAAGCGGAGAAAAGCATAAAAACCGTGCGGCACGCGGATAATCCTTCGACCTGATACAGCGGCAACCGAGCAAATCGGTTGCCGCATTTTTGCACTCGCAGGCAGCAGGGGGACGGAATGGGACGCGCCCTGACGGAAGCGCACCGCCGCGCCCGACCACAAACCGACGTTCTTTTTACATATCCGGCGATATACTGAAGCCATCTCAAATGCAGGGGGGAGCAGGATGAACTGGCATACGGGTTTTATCGCTGCGCTGGATTTTTCGGTGCATGTTTTACTGCTGCGCGGGGCGGGAGACAAGTGCGGTGTGCCGCCGCCGCTGCTCCGTATCGCGGCGGCGGCCGGGGTGGGCGCGGTGCTTACCGGCGCCTGTCTGCATCCGCAGTTGCGCTTTCTGGGGAAAAGCGTATTTCGCCTGCCGTGCCTGATCGGCGTAGCGGGGATCGCATTCGGCTTCGGAAGGAGCGCCCTGCGCCCAACGGCGGTATTTGTGTTCTTCCACCTGATCGTAAGCGGCCTTGCCGCGGGGATCGCAGGGGACAGAGCGTGGCTGTGCGCCGCTGCGCTTTCCGGTGGCTGCATCGTGTATCTGTTACTGCGGGAGGGGGAGACGGCGCAGTACCTGCCCGTGTGCATCCGTTACGGGGACAGAACGGTCAACCTGACGGCACTGCTGGATACGGGAAATCTGCTTCGTGATCCTGTGAGCGGAGAAAGCGTCCTGATCGTATCCGCGCAGATCGGGATGCAGCTGCTGGATCTGACAGCGCGCCAGCTCGGCGACCCGGTGGAGACTGTGGCGACACAGAAGATCCCCGGACTTCGGCTGATCCCGTATCGCACGGTGGGCAACAGCAGCGGGCTGCTGCTGGCCAAGCGCTTTCCCGGCGTGCGCATCGGCACAAAAAGCGGTGCGCGGATCATCGCGTTTTCTCCGCATCCCATCGGCGCGGAGCGATCGTTTCAGGCATTGGCAGGAGGGGAGATATGATGTGGGATCCGGCACGGCTGCTGACCCGTATGGGAGCGGAGAAACAGGAAGAGATCTATTACATCGGCGGAAGCGATGTGCTCCCGCCGCCTCTGAAAGGACAGCAGGAGCAGGAGGCGCTGGCACAGCTGGAGCAGGGGAGCGAGACGGCGAAGCAGCAGCTGATCGAGCATAACCTGCGCCTGGTGGTGTTTCTGGCCAGAAGATTTGAAAGCACGGGGGTCAATCTGGAGGATCTGATCTCCATCGGCACGATCGGCCTGATCAAAGCGATCGGCACCTATCGGCGCGACAAAAATATCCGCCTCGCGACATATGCCTCCCGCTGTATCGAAAACGAGATCCTCATGCACATTCGAAAGATCGCCAATCAGAAGACGGAGGTATCGCTGGACGAGCCGATCAATATGGACTATGACGGCAATGAGCTGCTGCTGTCCGACATTCTGGGCACGGAGGAGGACACCGTCACCTGCGCGCTGGAGGACGATGTGGAACTGTATCTGCTGCGCAATGCGCTGATGCAGCTGCCCGAACGGGAACGCGAGATCATCGATATGCGCTTCGGGCTTAACGGACACCGCGAAATGACGCAAAAGGAAGTGGCGCAGATCATGGGGATCTCGCAATCGTATATATCCAGACTGGAAAAGCGAATCATGGCGCGGCTGAAAAAGGAAATGCTTCGTCAGACCAGCTGCGTTTGAAAATGCTTGCGTTTTTCGGCGGCTTGTGTTACAATCGATACGAAAATATATCGATATAAAATCATATCGATAACAGGAGGCCATTATGGAGCATAAAGAGATCTCAAAGGCGGTGCTCAAGCGGCTGCCCGGGTATCTGGCGTATCTCAAGGCAATGCCGGAGGGCGCTTCCCCCTATATTTCCGCGACCGCGCTGGCCAATGCGCTGGGTATGGGAGAGGTGCAGGTCAGAAAGGATCTGGCGATGGTTTCCGACGGCGGCCGCCCCAAGATCGGCTATCTGCGCGAGGCGCTCATCGACGATATCGAGCAGTTCCTCGGTTACGACAATACGACCGATGCGGTACTGATCGGTGCGGGCAAGCTCGGACAGGCATTGCTGGATTACACCGGCTTCGAAGAATACGGTGTACGCATTCGCGCGGCGTTCGACCGCAGCCCCGTCGCGCGGCAGACAAGCGGCGGCAAGCCTATTTTCCCGATGGCGCAGCTGAAAGAGTTCTGCGACAGCCAGAAGGTGCGCATGGGGATCATTACCGTTCCCGCCGCACACGCGCAGGAGGTCTGCGATCAGCTGATCGCCTGCGGGATCCGGGCGATCTGGAACTTTGCTCCGACACATCTGGATGTTCCGCCCAATATTCTGGTGCAGAACGAAAACATGGCGACCTCGCTTGCCGTGCTGTCCATGCACCTGCAGGCGCAGAGAAAGGAAAAGAAGTAACGTATGCACTACAGTATTCTCGGAAAAACGGGACTTCGCATTTCGCAGGTCGGGGTAGGCGGCATTCCCATTCAACGCGCGAACGTTTCCGCGGCAACGGAACTGCTGGCGGCTGCTGCGGCACAGGGGGTCAATTTTCTCGACTCCGCGCGGGCATATTCGGTCAGCGAGGCTTATCTGGGAGAGGCGCTTGTCGGCCTGCGCGACCGCTTCGTCATTGCCACGAAAAGCGGCGCAAAAACCGCCGAAGCGATGAGGCGGGACATCGAGATCAGTCTGCAAAATTTTCGCACGGATCATATTGAGCTGTATCAGCTGCACAATCCGAACGCAGCGGGCCTGGAACAGATCCTTGCGCCCGGCGGCGCGTTGGAGGCGTTGCTGGAAGCGAAGGCCGCGGGAAAGATCGGCCATATCGGCATCACGCTGCATTCCAAAGAGCTGTTTCGGCAGGTGCTGGACTATGACTGGGTCGAAACGGTCATGTTCCCGTATAACATCGTGGAAACGCAGGGGGAGGCGCTCCTTGCCGCGTGCCGCGAAAAGAACATCGGTTTTATCTGCATGAAGCCGATGGCAGGCGGTGCGCTGGAGGATGCAACGCTGGCCATGCGCTTTCTGGCACAGAATTCCAATATCGACGTTGTCATCCCGGGAATGGCGGCCGTGGCGGAGCTGGAACAAAACTGCGCCGCCTATGCCGACAGATCGCCGCTGACGGCGCGCGAAGAAGAGAAGATCGCGTCGATCCGCGCTGCGCTCGGCAACAGCTTCTGCCGACGGTGCAATTACTGTGCACCCTGCACCGTGGGGATCTCGATCTATTCCGTTTTTCTGTTCGAAGGCTATCTGACGCGCTACGAGCTGACGGACTGGGCCAACGCCCGCTATGATGCGCTGGAGAAGAAAGCATCCGACTGCATCGGCTGCGGCGTGTGCGAAACGCGCTGCCCGTATCAGCTCCCGATCCGCGAAATGATGCGTGCCGCTGCCGCAAAATTCGGTAAATGAAAAAAACGATCACATCCGTCCCCGATCGGGAAAGCGGATGTGATCGATTTTTGTTTTTCGTTCGGTTTTACACCGAAATGCCGGAAATATCCCGATAAAATGCAGCGTAAGAGGCCTGCACATACGGCTCCAGCACGATATTGCCCAGTCCCAGCGTCAGCAGGCACAACAGCCGCCAGCCGAGGAAGGAAAGGTTCAGCAAAAACAGGTCGAATTTGTGCCCGTGCATCAGCTCGCGCGATTTGGTGATGCATTCCAATGCGCCCCATTCGGGGTGCTCGGCCATGATATACGGAGCCATGGCGTAGCTGTACGCCTTTACGATCCCCGGGATGACAAACAGCAGCGTCCACAGCGCGGTAAACAGCGATGTCAGCAGCCGAAGCGCAAAGCCTCCACCGAAGTGATAGCGGAAATAGGAAAACAGCGTGGAAAAGCGCGGCTTTTCTCCGTCGTGCTGCGCCAGGAAGAAGCTGCAACGACCCAGCTCCGCCGTGCCGCCGACTGCGATGCCGAGCAGCGCCATAATGGCGGCGACGGAGAGAACCATTCGCAGAATGTTTGCGAGCCATGTCGGCAGTTGCGCCAGAGCTTGCAGGGTGTCGGTGTCGATGTTCAGGGAAGGACCGCCTGCGGATGCGCCGAGCAGGGAAGCAACGAACGCGACCGCAATGGAAATGCCCCAGTTGCCGGACAGATTTTGCCGCGCGCGCAGGCGATAATCTCCGATTTCCATAAAATATGTTCCTCCTTATAGAATAGAGCAGAATAAAACAGGGAAGACGGTCATTTTGCGGGTTTGAAGCTGTCTTTCAGGCTGACGCTGCGGTTGAAGACCGGATGCGCGGGGGAGGAGTCGACGCTGTCCGGCGTAAAATAGCCCAGGCGCATGAACTGGAACGATTCGCCGCGTCTTGCGTCGGCCAGAGAGGCTTCCAGCTTGCAGTTTTTCAGGACTTTCAGCGACTCGGGGTTCAGACATGCCAGAAAATCCTTTCCGGCGGCATCGGGATCGGGATCGCTGAACAGGTCGTCGTACTGCCGCACTTCGGCATCCAGACAATTATCCGCATCGACCCAGTGAATCGTTGCGCCCTTGACCTTGCGGCCGTCGGCGGGGTTGCCGCCACGGCTTTCGGGGTCGTAGGTTGCCAGCACCTGCGTGATGCGGCCGTTTTCATCCGTAACATAGCCGGTGCAGCGGATCAGATAGGCACCTTTCAGGCGGCACTCGGGGCCGTCGGGGAACAGGCGCTTATATTTCGGGATCGGCTCGGCCAGGAAATCGTCCGCTTCGATCCAGAGATTTTTGGAGAAGCTGATCTCGCGAACGCCGGCGTTCGGATCGTTGGGATTGTTTTCCACGGTGAAGCGCTCGCTCTGCCCCTCGGGATAGTTGGTGATGGTCAGGCGAATGGGATCCAGCACCGCCATGACGCGCTTTGCCGTTTCGTTCAGATCTTCGCGCAGGCAGTGTTCCAGAAAGCCGTATTCGATCGTGTTCGGGCTTTTGGCGACGCCCACGCGGTCGCAGAAGCTGCGGATGGAGGCGGGGGTGTAGCCGCGGCGGCGCAGGCCGCACAGGGTCGGCATACGCGGATCGTCCCAGCCGGAGACATAGCCGTTTTCCACCAGCGCGCGCAGCTTGCGCTTGGACAGTACGGTGTGGTCGATGCCCAGGCGGGCAAACTCGATCTGGCGCGGGTGATGCGGCACGGAGACATTTTCCACCACCCAGTTATACAGCGGGCGATGGTTTTCGAATTCCAGCGAACACAGGCTGTGCGTGATCCCCTCAAGCGCGTCCTGAATGGGGTGGGCGAAATCGTACATCGGGTAGATGCACCATTTGTCGCCCTGACGGTGATGATGCATATGGCGGATGCGGTAAATAACGGGGTCGCGCATATTGAAATTGCCGGAAGCGAGGTCGATCTTCGCGCGCAGGGTGTAGCGGTTGTCTTCAAATTCGCCTGCGCGCATCCGCGCGAACAGATCGAGACTTTCTTCGATCGGGCGATCGCGCCAGGGGGAGATCGCGGGGGTGTTCAGGTCACCGCGGTATTCCTTAAACTGCTCGGG
>CAZIGE010000010.1:0-36897 GCA_964538475.1 uncultured Oscillospiraceae bacterium
ACAGATGCTCATTTTGTAATTTTGATCTAAACCTGTTTTATGAACACCTGCCTATTCGCCCGGGCACGATTTTTCATATTCCCCGCAGGATGCGGCTGTTTTTTTCGATCAGCGCGACGCGCTGCGCCACGCAATCGCGGCTGCGCAGCGGATCGGGCGGCGTGCAGAACGCATAGTCCAGCATTTTCTCCACCGTCGTGGAGGCCACATGCAGCCGCGTGTCGGAGGACGCATAGTAGATATACAGGTTGCCCGCCGCATCCGTGACTGCGCCGTTTGTAAAGACCACATTGCCGACATCGCCGACACGCTCCCGGTCGCGCGGTGCGATCAGAAATCCGCCCGGCTCGGCGATCACCCGCCACGGCTCGTGCAGGTCGGTCACGAACACATAGATCACATAGCGAAGTCCCGCTGCGGTGTTGCGCACGCCGTGCGCGATGTGCAGCCAGCCGCGCGGCGTTTTGATGGGCGTTGCGCCCTCGCCGTTCTTGCTCTCCGTGATGGTATGGTAGCGGCGCGGGGAGGTTATGATCTCCTCGTCGATCACCGCATGGGTGATATCCGCGCAAAGGCCGAAGCCGATCCCGCCGCCCGAGCCCGTTTCGATGAAGTCATCCATGGGTCTTGTGAAAAAGGCATACTTTCCGTTGACAAATTCCGGCAGCAGATCGACATTGCGCTGCTGCGGCGAGCGCAGCGTCACCAGATCGGGCAGGCGTTCCCAGTGCTTCAGGTCGTGCGTGCGGACGATTCCCGCCGCCGCCACAGCCGCCGACAGGTCGCTGCTTCGCGTATCCTTCCGCTCCGAGCAGAAAACGCCGTAGATCCACCCGTCCTCGTGTCGGGTCAGGCGCATGTCATAAACGTTCGTCTCCGACGGGCAGGTATCGGGCAGCTCCACCGGCTTATCCCAAAAACGGAAGCCGTCCACGGGGCTGTCGCTTTGCGCCACGGCAAAAAAACTCTTTCTGTCGTTTCCCTCTACGCGGGCAACCAGATAATACTGCCCGTCCAACATCAGCGCACCGGAATTGAATACGGCGTTCACGCCGAGCCGCTCCATAAAAAAGGGATTGCTCTGCCGATCCAGGTCATAGCACCACTCGATCGGGATATGTTCGCGCGTCAGGACGGGATTTTTCCAGCGGTCGTAAATGCCGTTGTAAAGATCCTGTTTTTCGTTTTTCGCGGCCAGCAGTGCTTCCTGCCGCGCTTTCAGGACGGGGTACATCGGATGCAGTTCAGACATAGATATCAGGATCCTTTCTCATCAATTCCAGGCACATTCTTCCATTGTGATAGGGGCACTTCCACGGCTCCACGATCGGCATATCGGGGTACGGAACGCCGTTTTCATCCACGCACCAGAACCATTCCGAGTCGGGGCGGGCATCGGCCAGTTTTTCCAGAATGAAGCGGAACGTATCGGCTGCCGCGTCCGCATAGCGCCGCTCCTGCGTTTTTTCAAATAAATTGGTCAAACCGAGCACCGTTTCCGCCTGCACCCACCAGATGCGGCGCGTATCCGTTTTACCGCGGTCGCACTCCGCTGCCATCGACCGCCCGCTGTAGCCGTGCAGGAAAGCCGCCTGCGCCATTTGGCGATCGATATCGCGGATGCGCGCAAGGCGCACGGGATCATCCAGCAGCGCACAGCCGCTGTCGATCAGCCAGCTGGACTCGATATCGTGGCCGTAGCTGTACAGGTCGATCAGCGACCGGTAGGTACGGTCGAAGAACACCAGCTGGCGTTGCAGCTGCGGCGACCAGATCTTTGTCTCGTAAATATCCAGAATGCGCTCCATCGCGCAGCGCAGTGCGGGCGTGGGCGCGACCCGATAGAGGCCGGAATACCCCTCGAACACGTGCAGGAGCGTGTTCATGGTTTTTTCCGCCATCACGCCGTTTTCGCTGAGTTTTTCGTTGGACGCGGGCTGCCAGTCGGCGGTGAACGCCTCCAGATAGCCGTGTTCGTCGGTACACTTTTCCTCGATCAGGGAAAACAGCGCGTGGGCATCGTCCAGCGCACTCGCATCCCCCGTCAGGCGATAATAAGCCGACAGCGCATAGATCGCGAATGCCTGATTGTAGGTATGCTTGGTCGTGTCCAGCGGCTGTCCGTCATAGCGCATGCTCCAAAACACGCCGCCGTTTTGCCGATCCATGCAGATGTCGTGCACAAATCGGTAAGCGTGCTCCGCCTCGCGGCGCAGATCGTCCCGTTTCAGCGCCATCGCCGCCTCGGAGAAAAACCACAGGATGCGGCTGTGCAGGATGCAGCCCTTTTCGGCGTGGCGGTCGACCGCCAGATCCTGCCCCACGAAGCCGTAATAGCCGCCATGCCGCCCGTCATGCAGGCGCATCCAGAACGGCAGGATCACCTGCTGCAAATGCCGCTGTGCCGCTTTTGATATCCGTTCCATAGTTTCATTCACCTCAATGTCGATTCCCGGCAAACCTTTTTGCCGTTGATCACCGTATTTCCGCTGGAAACGTGCTTGCCGCGCAGCTTTCGCACCAGCTGACGCACGGCGGTGCGTCCCATTTCGCCCACATCGACCCGATAGGTCGTCAGCTTCGGGGACGACAGCAGCGCATAATAATAGTCATCGTAACCGACAACGGACACATCCTCCGGGATACGGCATCCGATGCCATGCAGCTGCTCCACCAGCGCGTAGGCCACCGCGTCGCAGCTGCATACAAAGGCCTGCGGCATATGCGCAGGCAGCGCGATGGGGATCAGCTTGCCGCTTTCATCGCGGTCTTCCAGGATCCATTCCTCCCGCACGGGGATCCCCGCGCGGTACAGCGCCTTGGTATAGCCGAGGAAACGATCCATGATGGAGCTGGTCGCGCGAATGCTGCCCACGAAAGCGATATCGCGGCACCCCGTTTCCAGCAGGTGATTGGTCAGCAGGCAGCCGCCGTTGACATTGTCGCCCGTAACGGAGTCCGCTTCCAGATTTTCATCGTAAAAATCCAGCAGCATAAACGGAAGTCCCTGTTTCGTCATCGTGCGCAGGTAGGTGTGGTCGATCTGTCCCATGAAGATCAGCCCGTCCACCTTGTTTCCCGAGATCATCGCGGGAACGATGCAGTTCTTTTCCGCCTCGGGCTTGACGATCTCGATCAGGGCGGAAAAGCCGTGATCCGTGCAACTGTGCAGAACATGGCGATAAAGATCCGAATAGAAGGTGTTTTCGTCGAAAAAGCAGTCCGCGACCAGAATGCCGATGTTGCCCGAGCGGGTGCGCTGCTTATCCTGCGGCTTCGTGCGAAGGGGCGTGTAATCCAGCTCCTGCGCAAGGTGAAGCACCTTTTCGCGAGTCTGTTCGCTGACGCCGCTCTGCCCCGACAGTGCCTTGGACACGGAGACGACGCTCAGTCCCAGCTTTTGCGCGATATCGGCCATACGAACTTTTTTGTCCATTTCATTTCCCCCATGGCAGAAGCATTCTGCATGTACTATAAAGAATTTTCCCCTGCGCGTCAAGTATTTCCGAATTCGTGTTGCATTTTCAGGGGATTTTTGATACCATTACGACAGATGAAACAAGGAGGTAACAGCATGGATACCCTCTCCCTTTATCAACTCTGGCTGGATAAGGCCGATGCCGATCCGCAGCTGCGCGAGGAGCTGCGCGCGCTCGATCCCGTGGCAGACCGTGCCGGTATCGACGACCGCTTTTACCGCGATCTTGCCTTCGGCACGGGCGGTCTGCGCGGCGTTATCGGCGCAGGCACAAATCGCATGAACGTCTATGTCGTTCGCCGCGCCACGCAGGGGCTTTGCAATTATCTGAAAAAAACAGCGCTGCCGCAGAAGGTCGCCATTGCCTACGACAGCCGCATCAAGAGCGACCTGTTCGCGCGGGAAGCCGCGGGCGTGCTGGCCGCCAACGGGATCGAAGCGTGGATCTACCCCCGCCTTGAGCCTACCCCCGCGCTGAGCTGGGCGGTGCGCCATCTGGGCTGCGGCGCGGGCATTTGCGTGACCGCGAGCCATAACCCCGCCAAATACAACGGCTATAAGGTCTATGGCGCGGACGGCTGCCAGATCACCCCCGAAACGGCCGCCGCCGTGCTGGCCGAGATCGAGCAGCTGGATATGTTTGCCGATGTCCGCATCGACGTGAATGATGCACTTGTCCACGAGATCCCCGACAGCTGTCTGGAAGCGTTTCTGGACGCGGTGCAGCAGCAAAGCGTCGCCGAGCCGGGCGAACAGGATCTGAAGCTGGTCTACACGCCGCTCAACGGCGCGGGGGCGGAATGCGTATGCAAGATCCTGCGGCGCATCGGCGTGCGGGATGTAACGCTCGTGCCTGCGCAGGAAAAGCCGGATGGCCGCTTCCCGACCTGCCCCTACCCGAACCCCGAGATCCGCGAGGCCATGCAGGAGGGGCTGGCGCTGTGCCGCCGGGTACATGCCGACCTGCTGCTCGGGACCGACCCGGACTGCGATCGGATGGGTGCCGCCGTTCCCGACGGGGACGATTACCGCCTGCTCAGCGGAAACGAAATGGGCGTTCTGCTGCTGGACTATATCTGCCGCCGCCGCATCGCGCTCGGCACGATGCCGCGCGATCCCGTTGCCGTTACGACCATCGTTTCCACGGATATGGCACAGGCTGTTGCGGACGAATACGGCGTGCAGCTGCGGCGCGTGCTGACAGGCTTCAAATTCATCGGCAAGCAGATCGCCGCGCTGGAACGCGACGCGAAAGCGGAGCGGTTCCTGTTCGGCTTTGAGGAAAGCTACGGCTATCTCTCCGGCGCGCACGTTCGGGATAAAGACGCCGTGAATGCCTCCATGCTGTGCTGCGAAATGGCCGCATGGTATCGGCGGCGCGGCATGACGCTCGCGCAGGGGATCGACGCGCTGTACCGTCGGCACGGGTGCTATCACAATGCGCTGGAAAGCTTCACCTTTGAGGGGGCCGACGGCATGGAAACGATGCAGCGCATCATGTCGCGCCTGCGCTGTGACGGTCCGAAGGCGCTGCTCAGCGCGCCCGTGACGCAGTTTGTCGATTATCTGCATGGCGACACCGGGCTCCCCGCGAGCGATGTGCTCCAATTCGCCACGGAGACGGAAAAGGTGATCGTGCGCCCCTCCGGGACGGAGCCGAAGCTGAAGCTGTATCTGTCCGCCCGCGCGGACACGATGGCAGCCGCCGCGGACAAGACCCGCGCGCTGCTTCAGCAGATGCGGACATTCCTTTGATCGATACGCAGAGTCGGCCATGCGCCGACTCTGCGTGTTTTTTTATCGCAAGGCAGTCAGGCGCATGTCGCCATGCAGCTCGATCCTTCCGTAATCGGGCGGAAGGGAGAGCACATCGCCCGCCTTCAGGCAAATGCTGTTGAGCGTGCCGTAGCCCTGCTCGACATACAGCAGCAGCGGCGCGGACACGTCCGCACAGGTCTGCTGCGGGTAGTGCCACAGCGGCTGCGCATCGGTGGGAAGCGCGGAAAGGTACTTTATCTGCCTGTCCGGCTGCAAATTCGCGCCGTTGGTGCGGATCAGCTCCTCATACCAATAGGACGAGTCCTTTCGAATGCGGCGCTGCGTAACGAAATCGACATAGATCAGGCCGAATTTGTCACGGTAGCCCTGATCCCACTCGTAATTGTCCGTCAGCGTCCACTGGAAATATCCGCGCACATCCGCGCCCTCGTCCATGGCCTGCTTCATGGCCAGAATGTAGCGGTTCAGGAAGTCGATGCGCTGCGGGTCATGGACGCGCCCGTCGCAGGACACCACATCCCGATTGCACATACCGTTTTCGGTGAGCATAATGGGCAGCCGATAGCGCTCGTACAGGAATTTCAGTCCCCAGCGCAGGCATTGCGGCGTGACCGGCCAATCGTTTCCCGTGAGCGCAAAGCCGGGGTCGCGGTTTACATAAACCGGCTCTCCCGTGGAACCCGCGCAAATTTGGATGCCGTTGTAAATATTCTCGCCCATGAAATCCAGCGGCTGGTGGATCAGCGCCATATCCTCGGGCGTGATCTCGGGCAGGTATGGCGCATACTTTTTCAGCCCGTCCTCGGGATATTTCCCCAAAAAGACCGGATCGGAAAACCACGGAACATTCCATGTCCAGTTGCTCAGGTCATCCGGGCAGGAGAACAGATAGCGGCGGCACGCCTCGATATCCTCCGGCGTTTCCGACTTCGGATAGACCATGCCGCAGGTCGGCGCATAGCCGACCCGAATGGGGCGCACGGCGTTTTCGCGCAGCGCGATGACAGCCGCGCCATGCGCCTTGAGCACATGGTGCACCATTTGAAACAGCTCGGGCTGCGACAGCTTCACGCCGGGCGCGTGCGCACAGTGCAGATGGCTGATGCCCGTGAAGCACTGCGGCTCGTTAAAGGTGATGAAATTGGTAACGCGGTCGGAAAATGCACGGCTGACCACAGCCGCATACTCCGCAAACCACGACACGCAATCGGGATTGCTCCATCCGCCACGCGCATACAGCACCTGCGGCAGATCCCAGTGATAGAGCGTGATATACGGCTCGATCCCGTTTTTCAGCAGCTCGTCAAACACCGCATTGTAAAAGGCAATGCCTTCCTCGTTGACCTCGCCGACACCGTTCGGCAGAATTCTCGGCCAGCTCAGCGACAGGCGATAGGCCTGCACACCCATTTGGCGCATAATGGCGATATCCTCGCGGAAGCAGTGGTAAAAATCGCAGGTCACGTCCGCGTTTTGCCCCTCGTAGATCTTGCCGGGCGTATGGGAAAAGGTATCCCAGATGCTCTGTCCTCTTCCGCCTTCATGGACACCGCCTTCGATTTGGTAGGCACTGGAAGCACAGCCCCAGATAAAATTCTTCGGAAACATCATCATTCTCCTATCACACTGACCAGATAAAACGGCACGACATCGCGTTCGGAAGCCTGCGTAACGGTAACGGTGACGGTATGCATCCCGTCCTCCAGCCCTTCGGCCAGCGTTTGCAGGTAGAGGCAGTCGCCCCATGTCTGGTCAAAATTGCCGTCGAGCCGTGTCTCGTGCGCCCCGTCCACCCATGCGGTCGCAACGGGCGTCGGCTGCGCCACGGATTTTCGATATTGCACCGCGATGCAGCGCCCCGGGACGCGGAATGTGATCGTGCTGCCCTGCTGCCGGGCGGTATACCCCCTGCGGAAGCATTGCGTGATATCGGTCTGCGGCGCAGGGTCGGGGTCAAAGCCGTTGCACAGCGCATCGGCATTGTCCGCGCGATAGCGGCGGCTGTTTTCATAGCGGTTCGCCGTACACGGCGGGGGCAGGGGCGCGTCGTCTGTCGGGCAGGCGGGCGCTTCCCAAATCTTTTGCAGCAGGTGGATCACGCCCGCCGCGACCAGCGCATGGCCGGCATCATTCGGATGCAGATCGTCGGGCGTGATGTCGCGGTTTCGCAGCGCGCCACGCTGCAACGCGTCGAAAAGGGTCGGCTTGACGCTGACGCACGGAACGCGATACCGCTGCGCGATGGGCAGGTGCGCCCACTCGGCGTTGTTGCCCGTATCATAGCAGACATTTTGCAGGAGCATCAGGGCACAGCCGCTTTTCAGGATGCGGCGCACGAGCCCCTCGTATGTCTCCCGAAAATGGGGCGTATCTTCGTCGTTGACGCTGAACTCCGCAAGAACGAAATCGGGCTTGCAGGCAAGCAGGTCTTCCTCCACCCGCGCAACACCGAATTGGGAATTCGTGCCGCCGATGCCCGCGTTGACATAGCGCACATTGGGGAATGTCTTTGCCCACCAGCTGTAGACAAGGTAGGCGTAGCACGTTTTCGGTGAGGAAGCCAGCGAGCCCTGCGTGATCGAGCCGCCCAGGAAGCCGACGGTGATCGGCTCCCCTGCGGCCGCGCGCGCCATGCATGCGCGAATGCGGCTCTGATCGCCGCTGTTGAGGATACCTCTTTCATGATCGATCATCGCTCAATCCTCCCATACCCGATCCAGCGTTTCGATGAAGGCTCTCAGCTCACGCGCCATCTGCTCGGCCTCCGGCGCGCGGATGTGGCCGTGCGTGCCGCAGCCGTTGCGGCTATAGAGGAAATGGTGTATGCGTGCATCGTTCAGCTCCTGCCGGACGCTGTGGATGGATCTGTCCCAGTTTTCGTGGTGGTTCAGGATCGTGGTGCTGAGGATGATGTGCGCCCGCGGATAGATCGCGCGAAGCCGCTGCACGAACGCACGATAGCACGCGCGCCAGTGCACGCTGTCGGGGTGATCGTAGTCCGTCATGTAGTCGTTCGGGTGATTGTCGTTCTGCCCGATGGCCAGAATGACGACATGCGGCGTATAGCGTGAAAAATCCCATGGCTTCGGGGGGCTGATCTGGTCGAAATACTGGATCTTATCGTACATGACCTCGATCCCCTGATAATCCGGCCCGTGGAAATAGCCCGTGCCGGGCAGCAGGGCGATTCCGCCCTGTGCGATGTCATGCAGCTGTGCGTTCAGCTGCCGCGCGGCGTACCACGCGTAGGAATAATAGCTGTTGGAATACTCTCCGTCATGCGGTGGATCGACCTGCCCGCAGTATTGCACCGCTTCCGAAACTTCTCCGGCGGATACGCTGTCGCCGTAGACCTCGATGCGGCGTGCAGGCAGCGGCTCGGGTGGGAAAACCTCCCCGTCCGCCGCGAGTGTGAAGCCGTGCAGGCGGATCAGGTGGCAGGAGTCCTGCCGCTTGAACAGCAGGATCTCGTGCACGCCCGGCGCGAGAGCGTCGGCCAGTGTGATCTGCTGCCGAACGTCATTTTCCAGCCGGTAGCAGCGCTCCTCGCCGTTGATCAGGGCGCCGAGGAAATTGCTCCAGCAACCGTGCAGGTTGGTCAGCTCCGCTTTCAGCCATGTGCCGCTGAAGCGGAAGCGCACGCAGGTGCACGGGTAGACCCAGACGGGATTTTTCGGGTCATCCCGATCGATGCGTCCCATGTATTGCAGCGCGGGGTCGTCCGCGGGGATAAAGCGTGAATGTTCCATAGTGCCTCCTTCGGTGGGCATTTCCCGAAAAAGCGGGCAGATGCCCGCTTTTTTGAGTTACCGTTTTCCGATGTCCGTATCGTCCCAGCACAGGACGCTGTGTTCTTTGATATAAGCCACGATCTCGTCCACCTGTGTGAAAGCGAGGCCGACGTAGCTGTCGGCGCAGCCGTAATACAGGGCGATCTTTCCGCTCTCGCTGTCGTGAATGGTGGCGCAGGGGAAGCAGACGTTCGGCACGAAACCGCGCTCTTCATACCATTTTTCCGGCGTAAGGAGGAAGTTTTCACAGCGGTAGAGCACTTTGGACGGCTCGTTGATATCCAAAATCGCACCGCCGATGGAGTAGACGAAGCCGTTGCAGGTGCCGGTAACGCCATGGTAGAACAGCAGCCAGCCCTCGCTCGTCTCGATGGGGGCGGCACCGCCGCCGATCTTGACCGACTCCCACCACTTCGAGCCGCGTCCCATCACATGGCGATGGCGACCCCAGTAGACCATGTCGGGGCTTTCCGAAAGGAAAATATCGCCGAACGGCGTATGGCCGGAGTCGGAGGGGCGGGACAGGAGCATGAATTTTCCGTTGATCTTGCGCGGGAAGAGGACCGCGTTTCTGTTATAGGGGATGAACGGATTTTCCAACCGCACGAAGTGCTTGAAATCCGTAGTTTTCGCCATGCCGATGGAAGCGCCCCAGAAGTCCTGACACCAGATGATGTAATAGGTATCCTCCACCTTAACCAGACGCGGGTCATAGGCATACAGCGGCATGAACGGCTCTCCCTGCTCGTTGACGAAGGGGATCTTCTCGGACTCAAACGTCCAGTGGATCGCATCCTCGCTCCAGCCGAGATAGATGTACGGCACGCCGTTCGTCTGCTCGCCGCGGAACACGCCCACGAAGCGATCCTCATAGGGCATGACGGCGCTGTTGAAAATGCGGGCAACGCCCTCGACGGGATTGCGGTCGATGATCGGGTTTTCCGAATAACGCCAGATGGGTGCGCCGGTCAGATTTTCCGGCTTTTCCTGCCACGGAATATTGGGGACGGGGGGGCAGAGCATTTTAACCTTTGTCATAACGATCCTCCTGCGCAGCAAATGCTGCGGTAATATGGGAAACCCTGCGTTTTACAGGCAGCGTTTCGGAGTTTGCGGAAAAATCGCACGATCCATTCGGCGCAGAACGCGTCGGCCGTGCGGTGTTTGCCGCTTTTATTGATAATACCACTTTTCCTCTTCGTCCGGCGTGGGGGGCAGCATACAGCCGCGCAGGATCCGCTCCATCGGGAATGTCTGCGCGTACACGCACAGACCCGGGAACAGGAGAATACCCCAGGGCATGAAAAAAATGCCGACCGCCGCCGCGGCAAACAGCAGAAGCAGTAAAACAGACGACAGTAAATGGCGGAACGTCAAAATCGTCGCCATGCGAAAATGCTGAAAAATCGGTTGGGAAAAGCGCGAAATAATGGGAAATGCGTAATGCATATGGGCAACGACCACAACGATCAGCCCGTAAAACAGGTACAGCAGTTCCAGACTGCCCGCCTTTTCATTGCCGTAGAAATAGGCGCAGTCCAGCAGAAGAAAAAACAGCACGACCAGATATCCCAGACCGAAGGCGATGCTTTGCCTGAGGTTTTCGCGGAACGCGTGGAAAAATTCGCGCGCGACCGTGCCGTTATGGCGGCGGATCGATTTCGCCGCCGCGTAATACGCCGCGCAGCAGGCCGGGCCGATGGTCACAACGGGGATGCAGCACACCACCAGCAGCACGCTGAGCAGGATCAAATTCCAGAGAAAATTCATGAATTGGGCAAATTTGCCGTCAATTGCAAACAGATTGTCCACAAATAGTTCCTCCTGGCGGGTCTGCTTGCGCAGACCCGCCGTTGTAAAGTCGCAGAGGTCAGATCCGATCAGCCGAAGTAGGAGTCGATCGCATCCTGATACAGCTGCCGATAAGTCTCGGCGAACTGCGAACCGGTGATCTCGCCCTTGATCAGCGCTTCAAGATCCCAGCTGACGCCCAGAGACTGGTAAACGTCGAACTGCTCACGGGTGCCGATCTCGAACATGGTGTTGAAGTTATCCTCCTGAAGCTGCTCGTCCTTCGCCGTGGAGGCGTACCACCACCACATGGTCTCCTTGTCGTCGCGGATGGACACATCGTCCAGATACCAGTTGGACAGGGCTTCGAAGACGTTGTAAACCAGCTCGGGGTCCTTCACGTTGTTGGGGATGAACCAGAAGGAGCCGGAGGTCAGCTTGGCCTTATTCGTCTCCTTGTTGCCGCTCGGGCCGACGGGCCACTGGACATACACGGTGTCGAACGCCAGCGTGGAACCGACGGAGCCGTCCCAGTCGTAGTCGGCGTTGTTCGCTGCGATCCATGCAGCGGAGGGCCAGAAGGCGATGTTGCCGTTGCGATACGTCCAGCGCATCACGTCGCCGTTGTCTTCCCAGGTGTACGGCTCGCAGACGTTATACTCGTTATACAGCTTGGAGTAGAAGTCCAGTACTTCGACGGTCGCCGCGGAGCTGAGCTCCTCGGTGTTGCCGGCGGCAATGGAAGCACCGTTGGACATCAGCAGCAGGGAGAAGACATCTTCCTTGAAGCCGGTGAAACCGTACTGATCCACAACGCCGTCGCCATCGGTATCCTGCGTCAGGACGGTGCAGTATTCGACGAACTTGTCCCAGGTCCACTCGCCGCGCTTATACAGCTCGCGGGGGTCTTCCAGGTTAGCATTTTCCAGCATCTGCTTGTTGAAAGCCAGAGGCATGGTGGCTTCCACGGTGTTCTGGCCAAGGACCTGCTTCATCAGGCAGACCTTGCCGTCGCCCAGATCCAGATAGTTAAGGACGGTCTGGTCGGAGAGGATGTCCGCATCGGCGGGCAGAACGGTGGACAGATCCAGCGCAAGGCCGTTCATCGCAGCGGGGATGCCCATGCCGAGATCGCACAGGTAGATATCGCACTCGGGCGTACCGGCCAGAATAGAGGTGTTGATGGACTCGGTGATGCCGGTGTAGGTCAGGTTGACATACTCAAACTTGACATTGTAAGCTTCTTCGACCGCCTTGACAACGTCAAAACGCATCTGATCGGACACGGAGCCGGTGTAGGACGGGTCGTCCTCCAGCGTCTCGTGGGTGGAGTCATAGTAGATGTCCCACCACACACCGATGGTGATCGTGCGGGTCGACGTGTCGCTGTTCGGCTTCTTGTTTTCCGTGGGCTTGGTGGCATCCGAGTTGGGGTCGGTCGGTGTCTGGTTCACGTTGCAGGCGGCCAGCGCAAACAGCATCACGGCTGCCATCAGCACGCAAAGAATTCTCTTTGTAAGCTTCATATAATTTATCCTCCTATTAATTGCAATGCGGGCCGGCCGTTACTGTGCCATGCCGATGGATACGGAGTAGACCTCCCACGAGCCGGAAGATTCGAATTGCAGCATCGTGCCCCAGGTGGAGACATCTTCGCCGCACAGCGCAGCGATCTGCTCATAGCTGACCTGAAGTACGGAGCCGTCACACGCCGGGGTCGTGCCGTTGTCCGCGTTGATGCGCATCCAGCCTGCGGCGGACCAGGGCATGACTGCCCACAGCATGCCGTCGTCGGAAGTGTAGTGGACGGTGATGACTGCGCCGGGCTGCAGCAGAGCGATCTGCTCGGCGGTCAGCTCAAAGCCGTTCTGGCCCCACGCGTCGCCCTTGCAGGCAAAGCCGGCCAGCTCGGTATCACCGGTGGTGTTGACGATCTTGGCGGAGACGAGGCTGATGGAGAAGACTTCCCATTCACCGTCGGACTCCAGCTGCAATCTTGCGCCCCAGTCGGCGGGGTTCTCACTGCCACAGGCGGCGGCGAGCTGCTCATAGGTGATCTGCATAGTGGTGCCGTTGCAGGCAGCGGTCTGCTGCTCCACGCGCGTCCAGCCGGTGTTCGCGGAGTCGGGCATAACGATCCAGATGTCACCGGTCGCGGAGGTGGTGGTATACTGCACTTCGATCAGCGTGCCGGGCACGAGCGCGGCGAGCATATCCTCGGTCAGATCGATACCGGATTGCACCCATGCGCCTTCGGCGATCGAGCCTTCGAACCAGGTCGTCTTGGCAGCAGAGCGGACAAGCCCGGCGTTGCGGCCGACCTTGACGGAGTAGACCGTCCATTCGCCGCTGGATTCGCATTGCAGGCGGTCGCCCCAGGTGGAGACGTCCTCACCGCACAGCGCGGCGATCTGCTCATAGGTGATCTGGCAGATGTTCTTGGAATTGTTGGTCGCAGCGGTCTGCTGCTCCACGCGCATCCAGCCTGCGGCGGAGTCGGGCATAACGATCCAAATATCGCCGGAGGTGGAGGAGAATTCGATCTCGATGATCGCACCGGGCACGAGCGCAGCGCGGAAATCGTCGGTCATGGACACGCCGTCCTGATACCAAGCGGTGCCGCTCAGGCCGGACATGCCGTCCAGAGAAACGGTATCGGCCTTCAGGTATGCCAGGTTGGACATATCCT
Organism: uncultured Oscillospiraceae bacterium; assembly: GCA_964538475.1. Classification (GTDB taxonomy): domain Bacteria; phylum Bacillota; class Clostridia; order Oscillospirales; family Oscillospiraceae; genus Faecousia. The sequence continues at coordinate 13,529 of CAZIGE010000010.1, forward strand.
TTTCGCCGGAGAAGCCGCTCGGCTCGGCGAACTGCACGGTCGTATCGGCGGCGATCAACTCGCCCGCGGCATTCAGGAAGCGGATGTTATCCATGTACCACGTTGCATTGCCGACACCGGCGGACGCGCCGTTATCGGTATTGAGGGTGACGACCATGATGGGCGCTTCCTCGGCCGAGAAGGCCTGATCCTTCAGGGTGATGACGGATGTCTTGGGGTTCTTGCTTTCCAGATAGACGGACCAGCCGTAGGCAGTCTTGCTCAGCTCCTTGGTGGACCAGAGCTTGACCTCGCCGGAGCAGGCATAGAAGGTATCACCGGGGTTTTCGATGCCCATGGTCATTTCAATGGACGCGACCTCGGCTGCCTTTTCGCCCAGCAGGCTCCAAACGTCAATGGCGACATAGGGGACCTTGCCGGAGCCGTTGGTGATCTTCAGCGCCTTGGAGCCGTTGTAATCGACCAGCTCCAGCGTGGAGGCGTCGGCGTTGGCCATGCCTTCATACAGAGCGACGAAGCCCATATTGCCGTCTTCAAAATCGACGCTGGCTTCCACGGGCTGCGGTTTTGCCGGCGGCTCGGTCGGGTTCGGCTCCGTAGGCTTGGCCGAAGGTTCGGTGGGTTTCGTCGTCGGATCGGGCTGATCTGTGCAGGCTGCCATCGCCAGCACCATCACAAAGGCCAGCACCAATGCCATCAGTTTCTTTACGTTCACTTTTCTGTCCTCCTTAAAATATGAGTTGTTTTTGGGGTAGGAACACGCCGATCTACTGTTTTTTCGCACTCACCTCCCTGTATTCTGTGCATGTATCCCGTGCGGAGCGTTTGGCTTATCCGACGATACCGCTTCGCTCCACGCCTTCGATAAAGTGCTTCTGCAATGCCACATAGATCAGGATCACCGGGACCATCATCAGCACGATACCGGCATCCAGATACAGGTTTTGAATGGTTTTATCCATGATCTGGAACTGGTTCGCGATGTTGGCCACGAGCGAGGAAATACGCAGGCCGATCGCCTGATCCTGCGGCACGAGGAACAGCTTTGCATAGAAGGTATCATTATACTGCCAGACCAGCGAGAACACCGCGACCGTGATCACGGAGGGCATCGCGTTGCGCAGCATAATACGGAAGTAAGTGTACCAGATCCCCGCGCCGTCCACCAGTGCGGCCTCCTCGATCTCCTTGGGCAGACCCCGGAAGAACTGGTTGAAAATGTAGATGTACAGACCCGAGCGCAGGCCGCAGCCGAACAGCGTCAGGATATACATCGGTGTCGTGCTGGCCATGAACGACAGTGGTTTCCCGAAGATCAGCGTACACAGCCCCAGCGGGTCGAATGTCTTGAAGGTCATGTACAGCGGGAGCATGATGGTATGCGTGGGGATCACGATCATGATGACCACGCAGCCGAACAGCAGCTTTTTCAGCGGAAAATCAAAGCGTGCGAAGCCATAGCCGACCATAGAGCAGACCAGGATCTGCAACAGCATGAGCGTTACAGTATAGAGCATGGACCTTCCGAGCGTGGGCAGGTAGTCCATGATCTTGATGGCCATTTCATAGCGCTCCAGCGTGGGCGACTGCGGGATGAGATAGACCATCGGGTTATACGCGTCTTTGTTGGAGAAGAAGGAGTTGGCCACAATGCCGAACACCGGGGCGAGGATCACATAGCAGATCCCCACGATGATGATCGCACGGAACAGCCCCATCACCAGACCCTTTGCACCGGCGGCCAGCGCCTGCTTTTCGTTCCAGGCGGTCGCATCATCACGCAGCGCGCCGGTATATTTGCGGCCGAGGCGTTTGATTTTTGCAAGCATCGCGTTCTCCCCTCTCAGTTATAGTAGAAAGTGCGTTTCTGGATCCAGCCGCACACCAGCACCAGGATCAGACATGTCACCAGCGTGCTGACGACACTGAACACCGAGCTGAGGCCGTAGTTAAAATCGCTGAACGCCGTGGTATACGCCAGATCGACCACATCGCTGGAAATGAAGCTGTCCACAACGGTGTAAACGACGTTGGTGATGATATGGGGCATGACCATGGGGAAGGTGACCTTCCAGAACGTCTCGTAAGCCGTGGCGCCCTCGATCTTGGCAACCTCATACAGCGAGCCGGGAATGGATTGCAGCGCCGCGATGAAAATAACGATCTGCACGCCCGAGGCGGAGATGATGCCCGTGATGCGGTCGACCGCGCCGACGATGTATTCCAGCACCTGCTTCGGAAGCATCAGGTTGCCGAACAGGTCGATGTAGTAATTGATGCCCATACCGGTGGAGGCTGCGTCGGACATTTCGGAACTGGACGAGGAAATGCCCGTTCCGACCATGACGGTGGCCGTCTCGATGGCATCGACGATCGCCTCCGCGTTCAGGATCACCGGCAGGAAGAATATCGCGCGCACCAGCGTCCTGCCCTTAAAATCCCGGTTCAGCAGCAGCGCCATGAACAGGCTGAAGAAAATGATCAGCGGCACATCGATGACCATATCCAGCACGGAAGTGGTCAGGATCTGTTTGAAGCTGCCGTGCACGGTGAAAGCGTAGATGTAATTTTCCAGTCCTTTGAATTCCAGCTTGTAGCCGCCGTTGACCACATCCATGGTCAGCTCCGACAGAGAAAATTCCACCGTCATGAACAGACTTCGCAGATAAAACACCAGAAAGCCGATCAGCCACGGAAGGATGAACAGATAGCCGCTGATCATGCGCTTTTGGGAGAGGGTCATTCGTTTCTTCTTCATATCCGTACCCCCTTACACGATGTTGTAGCCCATGGCGGGGACATTCACGCCCTGCACGGTCACATCGAACACATTGTAATTGACATAGATCGTAACGCCGTTGTCGTATGTGACCGCACGCACACCGGACTGTAGGATCTGATGCTGCACGATCGTCGCGCCTGATACACGGCTGAGCGCACTGTTCAGCTCACCGTACACCTGTACGGCGGTATCGAACCAGGTGGAGAATGTCGTGGCGTAGCTGCCGTTCATGCCGGAGTACTTCATTTCCGAGGTCTGCTTCCAGGTGAAAACAAAGTGCGGCGACGCGCCGTATTCCAGCATGGTCAGCAGCAGCCGCTGCGGATCGTCCGTATCGGTCAGATTGTAGGCCGTACCGCAGTAGTCGATGCAGCCGTGCACGATCATCTCATACAGCGGGATGTTTTCATCCACAAGGATGTAGGCATTGTCGTCCAGCGGCAAATTCAGAAGATCCGTGCCGACGCTCCATGCATAATCATTGGCCTTGTTCACGAGCAGCGTGCGCTGTGTGTCGGCCAGCGTTTGCAGCTGCGCCCTGACCACGTCCAGCGCCTGCTCGCGATGGATGACATTGCTGCGTTTTTTGTCCGATTGCAGCGTGTTGCCGAGGTCGCGCAGAGATATCCCGTCGACATCGTATTTTTCGAATTTTTCCGCAAACGTTTCGACGTATCTTCCCAGGAATTTCGGGGAGACGAGGTCGTACATCGTCTCCGAATAACCCAGTGACGAGGTCTGGCGCAGAGTCGTGGGGTTGACCTGACCGAAGCTCGCGACGTAGCCGCTGCCGTAATACTTGGAGCTTTCCGCCCGATAGTTGAACCAGATCCCGGCGCTTTCATAGCTGACCTTCTGGAACGCCACATCGGCGCAGAGCACGCCGCCGTTTTCCGCGAGCAGCGCATTGAGCTGTTCGAGTCCCTTCTTCCCGCCGAGCTTGCCGTTGACGAAAATGTGATTGGCCGCGTCGTGATAATACCCATCGTTGAACCAGCCCTGCAGGTTCATCACCTGCGAGGCGATCCCCGCCTGCGAAAGCTGCTGCGCCATCTGGCCGGCCTGTTCAAAAGTCGTCATAGCCGTCAGCGACATATACTGCTTGCCCAGGAAATACTCCGTCATTTCCACGCCCGCGATCACATCGTAATAGAATTTGATGTTCTCCTGCGGCTGCTGTACGGTCAGCACACCTTCATCCAGCAGGCGCTGCCGATAGTAATTGGCGATCCCGCTGTAGCCGGTGCAGTCGTCCCCGAGGAAGGAGTAGCGCACGGTCAGATTGCAGTCATATAATTCATCCTCCACGATGGGGAGCGTCGCTTCGTTGCCCGTCGTGCCGAACATTTCCAGCTTTTCGCTTCCGCGCAGGACGAACGTCGTATACACATAGTTATAGCTGTTGATCTTGCCCGCGATGCCCGCCGTCACGGCGGCCAGCGCCGCGCCGTCTTCAATGGTGGCAAGAATGGTGCTGTCCTCCCGACAGATGCCGAAGAGCGCCATGGAAGCATTGTCCGTTTTTTCCGTCACCGTGTAATCGGCATCCAGCGGGTCGATGCCGTAAATATACTGGGTATAGTTGGGCGCACCGGTCTTTCCGCTGTTGAAATAGATCAGCGAGCCGTCTGCGTTCGGTACGACGAGGTAGCCCTGCTCCGTATCGTCCGCCGCGCCGAAGTTGCGCAGCAGCTGGAGCTTGAAGATCGCGCCGCCGCCGTTTTCCTCAATGGCGCAGGTGGGAACGCTGACATCCACATGGTCGCCTTCCAGACGATATTCCAGCGCAACGACGAACGAAATGGGGATGCTCACGGTGCTGCCCGCCAGCTCCATCTGCTCGGCGTAGTCCTCTTCCGTAAAGCCCGCCGTTTCCAGCATGGCCTCGATCTTGCGCAGGACGATGCGGTTGCTTCGTGCGGTTTTCAGCAGCTGGCGCATGCCGCCGACATCGGAGTTGGTGGAATAATAGCGGCCGAGCGACTTGGCCTCCTCCTCGGAAAGAAGGGCGCAGATCTCTTCGAATTTTTCCTCGCTCAGATACATCGGCACCATGCCGGTGGAGTTGGAAAAATCGCCCATCTCATAGATCACCCGCACGCCGCCTTCGATCGCCTCGTAGCTGACCTGATCGCGCTCCACCGCCATGGAATATGAGTCGTAAATACCCTCCGTGCGGTTCGGCGTGTAATAGTTGACGATCAGATGCGAGCGCAGGTAGTTTTTGTTGACATTGTTCGCCACGGCATCATCCTGCGCCCCCTGCGGGACGGCAAAGGTGATCTTGCCGCTGCGCTTATCGGCGATAGCAATGTCCGAAGTTTCCTCGTTGAGGTACATGGCCAGCTGCTGCGTCTCGCTCACCAGCCGATAGCCCGGATATCCGTCCAGCGCTGCGCCCGCAGCAAGCTCGGTTCCCTGCTCGTAGGTATACGAGGAAAGGTGGTCGCGATAAGCATCGTATAAAGTATAGCGCAGCAGATAAACGCCCGCATAGCACGCGCCGAGCACCAGCACGACCGCCAGCACCACACACAAAATTCTCTTCCCGAGCTTGGGTGCGGCGCTTCTTTTTGTTTTTGCCATAACGTCCACCTCCCTAAATTCGGAAAATCAGCTCGATATACAAGGAGCGGAAGAAATTGATGACCTGTCCGATCAGGTCGGCCAGCAGCAGTCCGACAAAAATGATGATAAGGATCGCCACAAAGGTCAGCAGCAGCGTCAGCAGCGTCCGCCCCAGCGTATAATTGTGCACCTGCATGATGCCGATGAGCATCAGGATCACGGCATACGCCACGCCGATGCCGATGGCCAGCGTGTAAAACGCCGCCTCATCCTCGGTGATGATATGGCTCATGCCCGTAGCCAGCAGGAACGCGGGGATCAGCGGCGCGCAGCTGTAACCCACCGCGATGGCGATATCGCGCATACGCCCCTCGCCGCCCATCAGGCAGGTGACGGACCAGTTCGCCACGCACAGCAGCACATACAGTGCCAGTACACCGGTCAATTCTTCCAGAGAGTCCACACTTGCAGGCTCGACATCGTTTACGATAAAATTCGCGCCGATGCGGTTGATCGAGAAGCAGAGGGAAAACCCGATCACCATCAGCACCGCGAGCGGCACGCTGCCGTGATCGCGGTGGCGGATCCAGTAAAACCCGTCCATAGGATGATTGAGCGTGTGCAGCAGATAGCGCCACGTTTCCTTGGAGAAAAGCTTTTTCATCGGGACGCTCTCCTTTCCTTCACGCTCTGCGCGATGCGCAGCCCGAGCCACAGCGCAAGGGCGATGCCGAAGCCGCCTGTCAGCACATACGGCAGATATTCCCGAAGCAGCTCACTGCGGTAGCGCTTGAACGCGACCGAGTAATACTCGCGGTTCATGCCAAGCTTCAGATATTTCATGGCCGTCTTGTTATCGCCGGCGGAAAGATATGCCTTTCCGATACCGGAATTTGCCAGCTCGTTGTTCTCGTCCAGCTCCAGCACGCGCTGCCATTTCGGCACGGCCAGCGCCTCGTCTCCGTCGAAACGCAGCTGCACCGCCTCGTTGATCAGCGTACCGTACTCGGTCGCTTCGAAGCAGTAGATCGCGGTGCGGTTCGCATCCAGCACCAGCAGGCTGTCGCCCCACTGCTCGATGGCGACGGGGGTATTGAATGTGCCCTCCTGCGTGCCTTTGCCGCCGAAGATATACAGCAGATTGCCCTCATGGTCATAGGTGAAAATGCGCCCGCGCAGTCGATCCAGCAGCGAATAGATGCCGCTGCCGCGGTAAACGACATCCGTGATCTGGCTGACGCCCGAGAACGCGCCCGAGCCGTTCATCCACAGATCGCCGCCGACGTTTTCGTTTTGTCCTTTTTTGATCACGTCCTCGCCGCGGGGGTTCAGACGGCGCACGGCCTGCACGCCTGCGGTGTCGATATTGGTGGCGTAGACGAAGCCGTGCTCGTCAATATCCATGCCGGTAAATTCCGTGGCAATGTAAAGAGTCTGATTTTTGCGTTCCTCTTTGGTGGCGATCTTTTTCCAGAACTTCTCCCAAAGGGACAGCGTTACGTTGATCGTTCCGAAAAAGCCGGAAAACTGTCCGTCCGTTTCGAACACCATGATGCCCTGGAACATATTCTGCGCGATGCAGTAAATACGGTCGGCGTAGTCCACGCTGATCTTGACGGGTTTGAAGACGTAGCCCTCGCCCAGCACGTCGGACTGCGGATCCTGCACGATGCGATCAAGCGTGCCGTCCAACTCCAGCACCACGATGCGCTTATTTTCGCGGTCGGCGATGTAAAGCTGCTCGTTTTCGGATACGCATACGCCGTAAGGCGCGTTGAAAGAATCCGTTTTGCCGTTGTTATCAAACGAGTCGAGGATGGCACTGACCTGTCTTGTTTTGCCGTCGACGATCACGATGCGGTTATTTCCCGTATCGGCGATATACAGGTCGCCGTTCGGGGCGACGCAGATATCCTGCGGATTGGAAAATGCGCCGATCTGCAGGCTCACGCCCGTGATGCTCCCGCTCGGCACATAAGCCGCGGGTGTCGGGACGATCTCCTCCCAATAGTCATAATTATAGGTATCATACGGCACATCCACCGCCGCAGCCGGTACGGTCAGCAGGCATAACGCGGCCAGAAGCAGCGCCGCGATCCGAAGCATTTTTTTCTTCATACGCTTGCCTCCTAGTCTTTCATGCCGGATGTGGTCATCGTTTCCAGAACGCTGCTCTGGCAGATCAGGAAAAAGATAATGGGGATGGCCGCAATGATGAATGTGACCGCCGCGCTCGCACCCGCGCGCGCCGTGCCGCCCGCCGCGATCTGTTGCAGGGCATATTGCAGCGGCTTGAGTTCCTCGTCGCGCAGGAACATGGAGCCGGTATTGCCCCACATCTGCTGGAACTGGAAGATCGCCAGCGTCAGCCATGCAGGCTTGACGTTTGGCATGATGATGCGCATGTAAATGCGAAACTCTTTCGCACCGTCCAGACGCGCCGATTCGATCAGCGCATCGGGGATCTGATCCATGAACTGCTTCATCAGGTACAGGCCCATGCCATACGCCGATGCAGGCAGGATCAGTGCCAGATAATTATTATTGATATGCAGCCAGGAGATGATCATATAGTTGGGGATCTGCGTGACCGTCCACGAGAACATCATCGACAATACGACCATCTGAAACAGGATATCCTTGCCGCGGAATTTATGCTTCGACAGCGGGTAGGCCGCCATGGAAGCCAGGATCACATGCCCGATCGTGCCGCCGGCGGTGATGATAACGGTATTGAGCAGGTAGCGTGAAAACGGCACCCACGAAGAATTCATCGCCACGAACAGATCGGTGAAATTGTCCAGCGTGGGGTTTTTCACGAACAGCTTCGGCGGATACTGGAACAGCTCGTCAAGGGGTTTGAGCGCGTTGTTGACGATCATCACCAGCGGCAGCGCCATCAGCACGCCGAAAATGCCCATCAGGAAAAAGAGCAGCCCGTTTCCCGCAACGGAGCGGTTCAGCTTTCTGCTGCGCAAGCGGATCTTTCTTTTCATTCGCCGACCCTCCTCAGAAGCTTCTGCACCAGCTTGTTGCTGCCGACCATTAGCAGGAACAACACCGTGGCAATGGCCGAGGCATAGCCCATTTCAAAGCGCACCGTGCCGTAATCGAGCAGGTGTGTGACCACCGTCGCGCCCGCATAGTTGACCGACGGGTTGCCCGCCAGCTGGATGGAGATGTCCGCCACGGCGAACGACTGCGTGATCTGCATCACCGCGCCGAACATCAGCTGCGGCTTCATGGCGGGCAGGGTGATATACCACAGCTCCTGCCAGCGGTTTTTCACGCCGTCCAGCGCGCCCGCCTCGTACAGCGAGGTATCCACGGTCTGCAAGCCCGCGATGAAGGACAGGAAGCCCGTGCCCAGACTCAGCCACAGCTGCACCACGATCAGCATGGGCATCACATAATCCTCCGTTTTCATCCAGAGGATCGCCTCGTTGATGATATCCCATTTGAGCAGGATACCGTTGAGGAAACCGTAGCGGTCGCCGCTGAGGATGATCTGCCAGATCATATACGCGTTGCCGCAGATAGACGGCGCGTAGAAGATCAGTGTCAGAAATGCACGCAGTTTGCCGGAGAATTCATTGATAATCCACGCAAACAGCAGGCACATCAGATAGCTGATCGGGCCGGTGATAACGGCGAAGATCAGTGTGTTTTTCAGCGATTTGACAAACAGATCGTCGTTGACCAGGAGGCGGATATAATTGTCCCAGCCGACGAACTGCGGCCATTGCAGCATATCGAAATCGGTGAACGACAGGACCATGGAGGCCAGCACCGGCAACACCGTAAACAGGAAAAACAGGATAAAATACGGTGCCAACATCAGCCAGGCCGCTCTGGTCTGGTATCCGGTCATGCCGCCCCCGGTGCGCAGCCTTTTCGCGCCGCGCCCTTTCGTGCGCATTTCCTCCATCATTCTCAGTCCTTCCTGTGCAGATCAAATTCGTCCCACTTGTAGGCCAGCTCGTTGTTGATGAGCACGACCTTATCCATCAGCTGCTCACGCGGAGAAGCCGTATCGGTATCGGTGGTGACGGTGTAGAACGCGTTGTTGACATTACGCCAGGTGTAGTAGCCGCCGGGTACCTGCGGGATCCCCCTGACCCAGACGAACTGCTCCAGCAGCGCCTCCATATCCGACGCTTTCCAGGCAATATTGCGGAATGCTTCCAGATTGGCCACGGGCACACGTCCCGCCTCGCCCTGCAGGCTCTCCATTTCATAACCGAAATCGGTCTGGGTCTCGGCATCCGTCCACCATTTCACGAATTCCCAGCACGCCTGCGGTTCCTCGGTCGCGGACATGATCAGGCTGGTCAGGCCGGTGCAGCCTACGCTGTGATCCACCGTGCCATCCGCCTGCACCGTACCCGGCACGGGGGCAATGCCCCACAGGCCGTCGATATCCGGTGCGGATACCTGCAAATTATTGTACAGCGTATAATCGGCAATGATGATCGGACATTCGCCCGTGCGGAAGCGCTGCTCCACACTGGTTTCCTTATCCAGCTTGTAATCGGTGTAGAACTCACAGTACTGTTTGAATGTATTGATCGCTTCCTCCGAGTCCAGCGCGGAGGTGCTTCCGTCCTCGGAATAGTACGCGCCGCCGTTTTGATACAGCAGCATGGCAAACACCGACTCGCCCGGCAGCATGCCGAACTCCATCTGGTTTTTCGCCAGAACGGTCATGGCGACCTTGACATCGTCCCACGTCTGCGGGAGCTCCATGCCCAGCTCTGCCAGAATGTCCTTTCGATAGAACATCATGGGGAACGTCTGCGTTTCGGGCAGGCCGTAGGTCGCGCCGTTGAATTGCAGCTGCACCAGGGCGCTCTCGTCGAAGCGGGTCACGACCTGCTCGTAATCGTCGAATTGGGTCAAGTCCAGCACCGCGTTGCGGATGCCGTAGTTGACGGCCGAATCATTGCCGGTGTTGAGCACCGAGCCGGCCGCGCCGTTCGTATTTGGCACCTGAATGGCCACATCCGGCCCTTCACCCGCCAGCGTCGCGCGCAGCAGCGTATTCATATCCACCAGCTGCACATTGACATTGACCCCGGAGGTCGGGGTGAAGGTGGAGTCGATCAGCGATTTGATAACGTTGGCCTGATCGCGTCCCGTTCCGATCCAGACGGTGATCGTTGTCGCATCGGGGTCATCGCTGACATTGCCGACCATATTGTAATCGATGATGAACGACCAGAACAGGCGGCGCAGCTCATGCCACAGTCTGGAGAAGAAGCCGTTGCGCTCCACCTCGACGGTGACATCGGGCGAATAGACATAGATCCTGTCCAGCTGCAACGGCTGGGCAATGACCTGCGTGATCCAGTTTGCCGTTGCGCGGACGTTGATCTTATACGAGTCCAGCACCTCGGTGAAGCGCTCCTGATCGTAGATCAGTTCATCGAGCTGATCGCGCATGGTGATCAGCACGCTCTCTTTGTCGCTTCCCGTACCGATGAGCGCCCGCAGCGCGGAAATGGCTTCGTCCAGCTCCTTCTGCACCGCCACCAGCTCCGCTTCCAGCGCAGGCAGGTTCTCTTCGATCTCATAATCGCGGAATTCATCGGGCGCAACGCCCGTGATGCGAATAACGCTGCGGTAGATCGCGTTGAGCTGTGTGACGCAGCTCTGCACGCTGCTGATGACCTCGGCAAACTCGCCGAGCACCACCTCCATGCGCAGGGTATGCTCGCCCTCATCCAGATAAAACGCATACGCTTCACCCGCATCGTTCGACAACACGTCCAGCCGCCAGTTGGAGGCGTAGGTAAAGCCGTAATGCTCCATTTCCTTGAAGGGCACCTGCCCGTCGATCGTGATGCGGCGCGAGACATACACGCCCTTGACGAAATTCTGCTTGTCGAACAGGGCGATGTTATAATAGCCCGCCTGCTCCACCGTGAAATCCCACTCGATCCACTGGCCGTTGAGCCGCCAGGAATTGCCGCCGATGGTATTGTTCAGCAGTTCCTTCGCGCTGGCCGGGTAGACCGCCGGAGAGCTTTGATCCTGCTGCGCATAGAGCATCTGCGAGGAAGTCCGTGCGGCATTTTCCGCCTCGATGCGGATCATCTGCCCGGCGGAGGCGGTGCAGCCGCTGCCGTCGAGCGCGGATTTGACCGTTTCGTAATCGGAAACATCGGTGGAATTGGAAAAGCTGACGCTGCGCAGGAGCATCGGCTCGCGCAGGCCGGTGATGGTGAGCGTGTGCGTGCCCGCCGTCAGGTACAGTGCCAGCGGCGTGGTGACATAGCCTTCGGAGTCATAAACGGGGCTTTCGATCCACTGCGGCTGCTCCACCATGGAGGGCTTCATGTCGTTTCCCTGGTTGTCGCTCTGCCATTCCTTGCGGACGATGCCGTTCCCGTCAACGACCTCGCCGTCGATATCTGCCCGCCAGATCCGCTGAAGCTCCACCAGAGAAAGCTCGCTGTAGGGCAGCTCCCCGTCCAGGAAAATGCTACGCTGGATCGCGGAATTTTTGCCTTCGATCGGATAATACAGCACGGACATGTCGTAATATCCCGTCTCGGACACCTCAAATTCGAACTCGATCAGGGAGCTTTCGTCCGTCAGGACGCTTACGCCGTCCATCCCGAGATGATCGTGATACAGCGTCGGCGACCGGCCGTTGTCATCCTCGTAACGGACATACGTTTCGGCCTCAAGCGTGATCTTTGCCGCAGGACGCGTCTGTTCATGCAAAAGCAGATATTCCTCGAACCCGAGGCTGTCCGTCTGCGTGGCATAGCGGCTGACAATCTGCTCGTAGTCGTCTATCGTGTTTTGCGTGACGGCCTGTGCATCGGTCACCGGCACGGCGCACAGCACGCAGACGACCGCCAACAACGCGGCAGCCATCCGTTTCCCTGTCGTTTTTTGCTTCATCATGATCGCGCCCCTCTTTTATGAATAATACCAAGCGTCTTCGTTTTCTTCCTTCGGCGGCATGTAGCGGCGCAGTGCCTTCTCCACGAAAAAGCTCAGGCCGTAGCAGCATACCGCCGGCATCAGCAACACCGTTGCCATCGGCAAAAAGTACAGTTGCAGGATCGCACCCACGACCGCCGTCGCCAGGATCAGCAGCGTGTACGGAAAGCACCGCAGACTCATGGTGAACGCCAGCGCCAGCGCCCGCCCCGGTGACATGCGAAATCGGGACAGGATCGGGAAAATGTACACGCTCGCAAACACGGTCAGTGCGCTCAGCAGCAGGATCGCCGCCTTGAACGGTGCTTTCCCCTCCACATGGGTCAGGATATTGCGATCCAGCACCAGCAGCCCCGCGCACAGCACGACCATGCCGAACGCGGCCAGCCCGCGCAGGAAATTCGCCCGCAGGCTTCGGAAAAATTCCTTCACGGCATCGCCCTGTCCGAAGCGGACGGATTTCGTCACCGCGTAATACAGCGCCGTTGTCGCACCGCCCGCAGGCAGGATCAGCAGGCACCCCAGCAGCCACAGGGCGCTGAGCGCCACCATCTGCCCCAGCCGATCCAGCAGCTGCGCAAGCTTTCCCTCCGCGCCGAACAGGCCGTTCATTGCGCGTCCTCCCGAATGGGGTAGGTGTGCAGGTTCGGAAGCTCGTCACGGGTGATGACGTATTCACTGTTATAAACCTTTTTCAGCATTTCGATCTCGGTATATTGATCGGAATAGGTCTTTTTCAGGCCGTCATTCATAACGAACTCGCCGCTCCATGTGCAGAAGAAACCCCACATCGCGCCGTCGCGCACCGCAAGGTCGGGATCGAACAGTGTGCCGTTTTCGCTGAGCACCACCATTTTCTTCCCGTTCGAATAGTCCAGATTTTCCAGGAACGCATCGACCTGCGAAGTATAGACATGCTCGCCCGCGTAGATGTCGATACCGACGATATCCACATATTCGTCCCCGGGATACCATTCGGCATCCTGTCCGTTCCACAGCCAGATCAGATTGTTCAGGCCGTATTGCTCCGTCAGCGTCTCATACAGCAGGATATAGAGCTGTTTATAGGTTTGCGCGCCCTCTTTGCCCCACCAGAACCAGCCGCCGCTCGCCTCGTGCAGCGGCCGCCACAGCACAGGCACGCCCGCCTCCTGCATTTTCAGCAGCTCCTGCGCGATATTGTCCACGTCGCGCAGCAGCAGGGCGAGCCCCTCGTCGTCCTCGCCGTTGAGCATGGCGGTCAAATTCATGCTGACCTCTTCCGGGCGGAACGCAGAATACCAGGTACCTGTGATATACTTTTCGGGCGCGAGCCAGTGCCAGCACAGCGTGACGATCCCGCCCTGCTCCCAGCAGGCGATCGCCTGCTCGGTCGTTTTAATAGCAACGTCGTGATCGCGCCCCGTCTGGGAATAATATCCCATGTCCAGCCCGAGCACCGCGGGATATTTCCCGCCGTTATTTTCGGCAAGCATCCTGTTTTCCCAACCGCTCATGCCGGTATCGCAATACTGCCCGGACAGGATGACGCTGCCGTAACTGTCGCACAGATAGGAAAACAGCCGTCTGGCGTTTTCCGTTGCATGTTCGTTGACCAGCTTGGCGCTGACCTGATAGGTCTCCGGGGTCAGCGGGCGGGAGGTGTACACGATGACCTTATCCCAGGTGACATAGCCCCAGTACTTTTCGATGCCGATCCGATGGCTGCCCGCCTCCAGATAGACGCGGCGAATCGAGTCGCGCGCGTATTTCGTCCCCGAGATCGTGACGGTGCCGACCCGCTCACCGTCGACCAGCACATAGTTCGTCTTTTCCCCGCCCGCGGATTTGAGCAGGAATTCCAGATCATAAAAGCCGGTCTGCCCGATCTGCACCTCGGTGGTGCAGCTGTCCCCGTCGGCGGTAAAGCCCGTCACACCGCCCTGCTCGACCCGAACATTCCCGACGCATACGCCATCCTCCGCTTCAAAAGCGCCGATCTGCTCCTGTTCCCAGGGAGCCTGCGTGGCGGAGGGCTGTGTTTCGGCGGGAGTCTGCGGGGTGCAGCCGACCAGCGCGGCGCAAACCAGCAGGATGGAAACTGCTTTTTTCATACGGTGAACGATCCTTTCGACAGAGCCTGTTCGTGCTGTGAGAAGCACAGCACGACGCGGGATATCCCGCGTTCGATTTAATTTAGCTTAATTAATTTAGCTTCCCCGTTTTTTCGCGCCGAAGCGACCGAAACAATATAAAACGGGCAATGGTTTATAGTCAATATTACTATAAACCATCGCCCTTTACAAGTGTTTTTGTGTTTTTTGTTTAATTGCACGAATTGACTTACCGCTTTTTGGCAACTTCGCCAATAGTTCCTCTTAATTAATTAAGTTTAATTTAGCTAAACGCCTTACTCGCGGTGCAGCAGATACAGCTTCGAGTGAAAATCGCCCCACAGCTGCTCCAGCGGGAGCCCCGCATACATCAGAAGGTCGCCGCCGTAGCATGTCTGCGTACCCTCCAGTCGGTATGTCGCCTGCGGTTGCAGTCCCTGCAATCGGATACGTCGGCGCTTTCCGTTGGGCGTTCCGAGCACCTGCACGAATGTGACAAGATGCGTCTTTCCGTCCTTGCTGCTGACCTGCCAGCAGTCATACAGGCCGTTTTCCCGATAGGACGCAAGGCGGTAATAGTCGCCCTCGCGCACAAGATCGTTGTATCTGTGGTACAGCGCCACCTGCTGCGGGATCATGGCACGCTCCTGCGGCGAAATGGCCGTGATGTCCAGCTCATAGCCGAACGTGCCCGCCAGTGCCACATGCCCCCGCGTTTCAAACGGTGTCGTCCGCCCGACGGTATGGTTGGGGCAGTCCGAAACGTGCGCGCCCATGCACGACAGCGGGTACAGCAGCGCCGTCCCCTCCTGGATCAGCAGCCGCTCCACCGCGTCGGTATCATCGGATGTCCAGATCTGCGGCGCGT
This sequence comes from uncultured Oscillospiraceae bacterium, assembly GCA_964538475.1. GTDB lineage: Bacteria > Bacillota > Clostridia > Oscillospirales > Oscillospiraceae > Faecousia. The sequence goes on from CAZIGE010000010.1 coordinate 28,794, forward strand.
AATACAGCATACCGGGGTCGAACCGTGCGCCGCCGCCGGAGCAGTTTTCCAGCAGCAAATTCGGGAAGCGCCGCACGAGCCGCTCCTGCAATTCATACACGGCCAGCACATAGCGGTGATACACTTCACCCTGCCGATCGGCAGGCAGGCCGAGGCTGCCGATATCCGTCAGCTGTCGGTTCATGTCCCATTTCAGGTATTCGATATTGGCGCTGCCGACGATGCGCTCGACGCATTCCCATACATATTCCAGGACCTCGGGACGGGTGATATCCAACACATACTGGTTGCGGCAAAGCGTGCCATCCCGCCCGGGGATCCCGATGACCCAGTCGGGATGCGCCCGATACAGCTGCGAATCGGGGGAGATCATCTCCGGCTCCATCCAGATCCCGAATTTCAGCCCGAGCCGATTGACCTCCCGCACCAGATGCTCCAGCCCGCCGGGCAGCTTCTGCGTATTGACGAACCAGTCGCCCAGCGCACGGTTATCGTCGAAGCGGTCGCCGAACCAGCCGTCATCCATGACCAGCATTTCTATGCCGTGTTCGGCCGCCTCGCGGGCGATCTGCAACAGTTTTTCCGTGTTGAAGTCGAAATAGGTCGCTTCCCAGTTGTTCAGCAGGATCGGCCGTTTTCTGTCGCGCCAGGGGCTTCGGATGAGGTGCTTTCTGTACAGATCGTGGAAAGTGCGGCTCATATGCCCCAATCCGCACGCGGAATAGGCAAGCACCGCCTCCGGCGTCTGGAACGATTCCCCGTTTTCCAGCTTCCATCTGAAATTATACGGCGAAATGCCCAGCACCGTGCGCACCGAGCCGAACTGGTTTTCCTCGCACTGCCCGCTGAAATTGCCGGAATAGACAAAATGGATACCGTAGACCTCGCCCGTCGTCTGCGAAATATCCGCCGTGGTCAGGCCGAGGAACGGGTGATCCTGATGGCTGCTCTCGCCGCGCTCGGAGCCGAGTCCCGTGCGCCCGCGTCCGATCGTACGGTACTGCATATGGCGCTCGCGCCCCCAGGAGCCGTGGAGCGTCAGAAGGGAAAATCCCCTGTTTTCTTCGTCCAGACACACGCTCATCGCCCGCGTCAGATACAGCGGCGCACCGTGATTGCAGATGCGGGCGCTGCGGGTGATCACATCCAGATCTTCATACACCGTGTATTGCAGCACGACTTCCAGCCCGAGCCGCGCATCCAGCAGGGATATTTGCAGGCTTTCACATTCGTGCGGCGTGCCGAATGTCGCGGGCAGACCCGGAAGCGGCTCTTTCCCGCGGAAAATGCGGTGGCTTTGGTATCTCGCCTCCACGCCGTTGTGTCCGTTCGCATCGCACACCTCCAGACAATGCTCGCGGAAATCGCCCGTGTCGCCCATCGGGTATTCCATCGGCGCGCAGTCCAGAAAGCTGGATTTATCGCGCATATTCCGCTGCGGCGTATAGGGCGGATCGTCCGTGCGCGCCAGATAGGAAGCATCCGCATGATGCAGGCGCTTTCCGTAGTAATAATGCAGCGGCCAGCCCTCCACGATGCCCAGCACATAGCTGGAACCGGGCGTGTCCAGCTTGAACAGTTGTTTTTCCGCCAAATAGGTGATCGCCATATTCCGTCCTCCGTTTCCCCTCGCGTCAATCCGCCAGACCGTCCATCAGTCCCTGCAAATACGACTGCGACGCTTCAAATACGCTGCATTTGCGCCGATCCAGAATGCCGAACAGCTCCCCCGCACCGGCGGTGATGCCGTTGTCCCAGACGCAGCAGACCATCCCGTTCTCCTTCGCCGCCGACACATAGGCCTTCGCCCAGGCATAGCGATCTTCGGGGTTGTTTTTGTTGATGCAGCCCATTTCGCCGATGACGACGGGGATGCCCTTTTTCACATAGCGGTAGTTGAGGCTCTTCATCATGGAGATCACCTCGTTAAACTCGCTGCTTTTGAACTGCGTCTGCGGCGAATTGACGTTCAGACACAGGTCATAGGGCGAATACGCATGGACGGAGATCATCAGCTTCCCCTCGGCGGGATCTTCGGGCAGGCGGAAGCGGTCGATCAGCACACCGCGGCTGTTCGCGGCATACGACGGCACCATCACGAACCGCTCGGCATTCCATCCGCCCGCCGCGCGGATGGCATCGAGCGCCGTCTGGTTCAGGCGGTTGATGATGTCCACCGCTTTCATGCAGCCCTCGCTTTCGGTATCGACCCACCATTCATAGGAGGCACCCTGCACGCGCGGTTCGTTCATCGTTTCGAAGATCAGGTGGTAGTCCCTGTCTGCGAAGCGGGTCGCCAGCTGCTGCCAGATCGCCCGGATATAGGCCACGGCATTTTCCTCATTTTCTTCCGTCGGCATGTAATAGTCCAGATCGTGATGCACGTTCAGAATAACGTACATCCCCAGTTCCAGCGCCTGATCGACCAGCGTCTCCACACGCGCGAGCCACGCCTCGTCCAGGCGGTATTCCGGCGCGCCGGAGGTATGCTTTCCCCACGACACAGGCAGGCGCAGCGTGCGAAAGCCCATATCATAGACCTTTTCGATCATTTCCCGCGTGGTAAAAGGCATTCCCCATGCGGTTTCCCCGTCCGGGGCATCCAGTGTGTTTCCCAAACTCCATCCGATCTTCATCTGTGTCACGACCTCCTGTGCGGTATATGGATTGCGGTAAACCTGCGGCTGTGTTTCCTGCGGCTGCGTCTGTTGCGGCGTGGTATCATCCGCCGACGGGTGCGCGGTGCATCCGCTCAGCAGCAGGAGCGCCGCCAGCAGCAGCGGCAAAATGCGTTGCTTCATTTCCCTCTCCTCCTTCGTTTGGGCAATATTATACTTCCGCTTTTCGCAGCCGTCAACATTCTTGCGCTTTGTCGCGTTTTTTTCGTTTTAGTTGTTGAAAAACAGACCGCCGTTATTGTACAATGGTAACAAAAACAGCGGGGCGCGGTGCATCCTCTTCCGCGCCCCGGGAAAGAGGGAATTTCGGATGCGTTTTCTCCGCGCGCTGCTTTGCGCCGCCATACTGCTTTGCCTGCTCCCGCTGCGTGCGCAGGCGGTCGCCGCACGCGAAGCCGAAGAGATCCTGTATGAAGGGGCGTGTACCGTAGTCGGCAACTGGGCGGTCGCCGCCGACACTGCCGTGTCCGCAGACCCGTCCGCATGGCGCCCCGGCAGCAGCCTGTGCGCCGTGTATACCGCCTCGGAGGACGCGCCGTCGCAGCTCTGCCTCGTACTGACGGGCAAGCGCCGGATCTCCGTTTTTCCCACCTGCACCATGCTCGAAGACGGCGTTCGCTACGCGTATTTCGGCTATAACAATCTGCTTTCCGCCTGCGGCGGCAGCTTCGACGGAATCGACGGTCTGTGCCTGCAAACCTGTCAGCCGGGCGACACGGTAAACACGACGTTCCTGCGCCTTTTCATGGTGGAAACGATGCCCGCGCTCCCCGATGCGGACGCGCTGCGGGGCGAACAGGTGCTCTTTTCCGGTTTGGCCTCTGCCTCGAGCTCCGGCACGACGCTGGGCTTTTTCTACACCGCGCACGCCGGCGGAAAATGGGACGCATGCGAAATGCCCGTCGGCAGCAGCCTGTGCGTGGAATACAGCGGGTCGGAAGTCGGGATCTATCTGGCATTTTCCAGCGCCTCGGGCGATACGCCATGGGTCGCGATCTATCCCGACATGACCGTCGCAACGGAGGACGGCTCGTATCTGAGCTGCTTTTCCTATGAGAATTTTACGCACGCATACGGCACATCGCTTTCCAGACTGGATCAGATCCAGTGCTACAGCCTCAAAAGCGGGCAGACCGTGCTGCACCGCATCACGCTGCGCGCAGGCGACGGCGAAGTACCGCCCCGCACGGACGGGCAGTGGCTGCGCCCCGACAGCGGCATTGCCTTCGTCGGAGACAGCATCGTGCAAAATCCGCTGGTCGATACGCAACACCTCGGCGCGGTGGACTGGAACGGCATTTTAGGCCGCACGGACTGCGCAAACTACGGCATCGGCGGCCAGACGACCCGCGAACTGCTTCGCCGCATCTCCCATGTCGCACAGCGCGAGTATGACACTGTTGTGTTTCTGTGCGGTATCAACGACATCGGCCGCAACATCAGCAATGCCGAGATCGTCGGAAATTATCGAAAAATGATCGCCGCATTACGGGAAAGCAATCCGCAGGTACGCATCGTGCTCATCAGCGTTTTGCCGACCACCCCCGCCTATTACACCGACGCGCAGGACAGGATCGCAGGGCTGAACACCGTTCTGGAGGTGATGGCGCAGCAGACGGATGTGCTGTTTGTGGATGCCTACAGCGCCTTCGTCGGGCAGGACGGGTATTGCAAAGAGGGGCTGACCTTCGACGGACTGCATCCCAACATGCAGGGCTACGCCGTGCTGGCGCAGCTGCTGACCCCCGTGCTGGACGCGCCGCAGACGGAAGCTCCGCCCGCGACCGAGCCTCCCGCGACCGAACCGTCCGCGCCGACGACTACCGCGCCCGCCCAAACCGTTTCGCCGCTGCTTTACGCGGGAGTACTCGTGCCGATCCTGTGCTGCGCCGCGCCCGTGCTCCGCCGCAGGCTGAGAAAGGCGGGAAAGTGATGCTTCGTACCCGCCTGTGGATCATCCTGCTTGCGGCACTGCTGCTCGTTTGTCTGGGGCTGAGCGCATGGCTGCTTCGCCCGCGCACGCAGGTCGGCTACGCGCAGATCCGATCGGACGGCGAGCTGTTGTATACGATCTCGCTGGCCGAAGATCAGCAGTTCACCATCCGAACCGAATACGGCAGCAATACCGTGACCGTTCGCGACGGAAAGATCGCCGTGACGGAAGCTGACTGCCCGGACGGTTTCTGCGTCCGCCGCGGCTTTTGCGACGGCGGAGCGTCCATCATCTGCCTGCCCCATCGGCTGGAGATCCGCTTTACGGACGACGCGCAGATCGATGCAGCGGCCTAGCGCGCTCATGCGCGGCAGCGGCATCGACCGCTGCAAATATTATTCGGAGAAAGAAGATCGAGTTACTATGTGGATCCTGTTTGCGATCGGGTCTGCCTTTTTTGCGGGCGTGACCTCTGTTCTGGCCAAGTGCGGAATACGGAAGACCGATTCCACCGTGGCGACCGCCATCCGCACCGTTGTGGTGCTGGCCTTTTCGTGGCTGATGGTATTTCTTGTCGGTTCGCAGTCGACGCTTCCCGACATCGGCGGAAAAACGCTGCTGTTTCTGATCCTGTCCGGTCTGGCGACCGGGGCGAGCTGGCTGTGCTATTTCAAGGCGTTGCAGCTCGGGGACATCAACAAGGTGGTACCCATCGACAAATCGAGCACCGTGCTGACGATCCTGCTGGCATTCCTCTTTTTGCATGAACGTATCAGCGTGCCGAAACTGATCGGTGTCGTGCTGATCGCCGTGGGAACGCTGCTGATGATCGAGAAAAGATCCGCGGCGGGCAGCAGCCGAAAGGGGCTGCGCTGGCTGTGGTATGCGCTGGCCTCCGCCGTTTTCGCCGCGCTGACCTCTATTTTGGGAAAAGTCGGGATCTCCGGCGTGGAGTCCAATCTGGGTACGGCCGTTCGCACGGGCGTAGTCCTGGTCATGTCGTGGATGATGGTATTCGTGCAGGGCAAGCAGGCGAAGCTGAAAGCCATCGAAAAAGGCGAGCTGGGCTTCATTTGCCTGTCGGGTCTGGCCACCGGCGCAAGCTGGCTTTGCTATTATAAGGCTTTGCAGGACGGCCTTGCAAGTGTGGTCGTCCCCATCGACAAACTCAGCATTCTGGTAACGATCGGCTTTTCTTATGTCGTGTTCCGTGAAAAGCTGACGAAAAAGGCGGCGATCGGCCTTGCGGGGATCGTGGTCGGTACGCTGCTGATGGTGCTGTAAAAAATCATCCGAAAAATGTCGGGCAAGTCTTGACTTTCTTCTACCATGGAGTATAATAAAACTGCTGATGCAGAATGCGTGTTCCAGAATGTCAGCTTCTCTTAGAGGCGTGCGGGATCCTGCATTTTGCGGAAGCTGCTTATATTCTATGAACAGGAAAAGGAGTCGAAGCGAAATGAAAGAAGCACTTTGCGGCGCAAACTGCGCCGTATGTCCGTCCAAAGAAGTCTGCCCCGGCTGTGCGGAGACAAACGGCTGCCCCTTCGGCAGGCAATGCTTTGTGGCAAAATATATATTGACCGACGGAGCGGAAAATTACCATGCCTTCAAGCAGGACTTGCTGGACGAGATCAATGCACTGCACATAGACGGAATGGAGCCGGTCACGGAATTGTATCCGCTGGTGGGAAACTTTATCAACCTGGAATACCCCGTACCCGGCGGCACGGTGAAATTCCTGCGGGACGACGAGGTGTATCTGGGCGCACAGGTCAGAAACCTCTCCGATGGGAGCGGAAAAAGCTGTTTTGGCGTGACCGCGCGGGAAAACTTCATCCTCATCTGTACATATGGGGAAAACTGCGCAGATCCGCAGATCGTGATCTATAAGAAAAGATAACGCGTGAAACAGGCAGCGGGGCGGGCAGGCGGTCGTACGCGGCATTCTGCGCAGCCTTCCGCGCCGAAAAGCGCAGAAAGGACATTCCCATGAAAGCATTAAGCACCATCCAAACCCTTTCCAAAATCGGAAAGATATGCAGCAAGATTCTTTCCGTCTGCTGTATCGTCGGCATTTGCGGCTGCGCAGTGGGTGCGGTCGCCATGCTTATCGGTGCAGAGACCGTCAAGGTAGGCGGCGTGACGCTGCACAGCATCCTCAAGAGCGAAGCGGACATCAGCGAGGGGACGGTCTGGGCGGCCATCGTCGTGGGGGCGATTTTGTGCATCGGCGAGCTTTTCGTTTCCCGCATGGCGTACCGCTATTTTGATAACGAGCTGCGCGCCGGTACGCCTTTTACCGTCGACGGTGCCGATGAACTGCTGCATCTGGGCATTTCGGTCATTTGGATCCCCCTTGCGGCGGCAGTCCTGGCGCAGGTCGCGAGGGGCGTGATCGCGCAGTGCATGCCGGATGTGGAAGATCTCAGCATAGACGGCTTCGACAGCGTGGCGACGGGCGTGATGTTTATCCTGATGTCCCTGCTGTGTAAGTACGGCGCGGCATGCAGGGAAAGCGGCGGATCCGATCCCCAATGAGGCATACATCCCGTTCCGGCCGGAACGCATCACACAAAAAAGTCCCTTCTGTCCGATGGACAAAAGGGACTTTTTTGTTGGCAGTGGACTGTAAAAAAGATATTTTTTGCCATTCGTGTCAGAGATTTGAACCTCTGCGTAGCAAAGCACCGTTCCTTTTCTCTCTTAGTTTTCTGTGAAAAAGTTGCACGGAAGATCAAGAGAAAAGCGAAGAGTGAAAAGAGAAGAACGAAGAGAGCAAAAAGAAAAAGCCGCTTACGCGACTTTTCTTTTTGCGAAAGAGCAGTATAACGGTGCGTAAATTTGGCAAAGAAAAGCGATAAGTACACCAAATCATTTTCTCTCAGATAAGAAGGTTTCGAGATTTATTGTGTGATGATACTTGACGGACGCCCTTTTATCTTTTTCGATCATGAGCGTTGTGAGATCAATATCGTTAATTGCGGCAATGGCAACAATGTAGTGTATCATATCCACAAGTTCAACGCCTAATTGCTCGTACAGATCGTTTTCGTCAGAAGCTTTACGACCGGCTCGCTTATTGAGCACCTCTGCGACCTCGCCTATTTCTTCCACCAGTTTCATAAACATACTCTGTTCGGTTGCCCAGCCGCAATATCTGTCTGCCAAATAAGCCTGTAAATCATCTATTGAAATCTTCATTTCGCACTCTCCTTTGCGGTTCTGCAAGATGCGATCAGCATTGCCCTTAAAGATGTACACTTAGCAGAAAGTGTTTTGAATGTTTGCTCATCAATATAGTTTGTTCTATACAAAAGTTCAAGCCAATAACCGGTTTCACTTGCTTCCTTCAAAGCAATTTCAAGCTTTGAAACAAAATCCTTTTTTCCCTGTGCGTACTGTGCTTCGTGGATATTTGCACCGATGCTTGTGCCGCTTCTGCCGATTTGATTGGAGATAATAGATTCTTTCATGGACTTCAAATACTTTA
>CAZIGE010000011.1:0-36396 GCA_964538475.1 uncultured Oscillospiraceae bacterium
TTGCGAGACACGGAACATGCCGTAGCAATCTCGTCCTTTCGTCTCCCGCCCCGCAGGAGATCGCCACGCCTGTTCACACAGGCTCGCGATGACAGAAAGAAAATGTCATCGCAAAAGCGCAAGTTCCCAAACTGTCATTGCGAAGGAGTGTGCAGACGCACACGACTGCGGCAATCTCGTCCTTTCGTTCCCTATCCTGTCATTGCGAGACACGGAACATGCCGTAGCAATCTCGTCCTTTCGTCTCCCGCCCCGCAGGAGATCGCCACGCCTGTTCACACAGGCTCGCGATGACAGAAAAAAAACGTCTTCGGACGTTTTTCGTTTAAGCGGAACGCGACGCGATGAAATTCTGCACCCAAAATTTCGTATAAGCGTAAAAATCGTCAAGCGTTTTCGTCGTGTACCCCCTGCAATATTTGACGTATTCGCAAAGCAGTCCCTCCAAAAAGATCTGAATTTCCGTTTCGATAAAATCTCGCTTTTTAATACGATCGTCGCTCGCGCAAAGTTCTAAAAGCTTTCCCGAAGCGATCGCCGTTAATTTTTTTGCCGCAAACAAAAAATCGTTCGATTTGCAGAGCAACCGATAATTTTCGTCGTTTTTTCGGATATACTCGAAAACGGAATCGATGAATTGCATAATGTTTTGCGAATCGACAAGGCGCGCGTTATCGAAAAAGGCGTCGATCAATTCGTTTTCGTACTCTTCCGCCACGCCGTAAATATCGTCGTAGTGCGAATAAAACGTTCCGCGGCTCAACTCCGCTCGCACACAAAGCTCGCTCACCGATATTTTCACCAAATCCTTCTTTTCGGCCAACATCTCCGCAAACACTTTTTTAATCAGTTTTTTCGTCTTTCTCGAAGAATTGTTCAGATTTTTCGCTTTCATTTTCTCTTTCTTAAACACATTTTTAAACACCGTTCAAATATAAACAATGATAAAATTATTGTGCTTTCCTTTTGTTTTCTTTTATATTATAATACAACACGGTTCAAATGTCAACAGTGTTCATAAAGGAGAGCAAAAAAACATGGAAAAAACTTTTAACGCTCGAACCGAAACCTCGCACGTGATAGAAGCGGTCGATTTGACCAAAGACTACGGCTTCGGCAGGGGCGTGTTCGACGTTTCCGTACACGTGGACAGAGGCGAAGTGTTCGGCTTTTTAGGCCCGAACGGCGCGGGAAAATCCACTACGATTCGCCATCTGCTCGGCTTTTCGAAGCCGGATAGCGGCAGCGTGAAAATTTTCGGCAAAGAAACGTTCGAAAAGTATAACGAAATACTAAGCCGCGTCGGGTATATTCCGGGCGAAATCGCATTGCCCGCAGGGCTTACGGGTCGGGAATTTATCCGCATGATGCAAAGCCTGCAAAATATTCGCAACGAAGCGAGATTGAAAGAGATGCTTACGTTATTCGAGCTCGAAGACGCCGTTTTGTCGGGCGAGACGAAGCGCATGAGTTTGGGCGTCAAGCGAAAACTTGCCGTCGTAACGGCGTTTATGTCCGATCCAGACGTGTTGATTTTGGACGAGCCGACAAGCGGCCTCGATCCCGTCATGCAGGAAGTATTCGTCGAGTTCGTTCGGGAAGAGAAAAAACGCGGCAAAACAATTCTTTTGTCAAGCCATATTTTCTCGGAAATCGATTCCACTTGCGATCGAATCGCCATCATCAAAGACGGCAGGATCGTTTCCGAATTCGTCGCCGACGATTTAAAGCACGCGTCGCGAAAATATTACACGATCGCTTTCGAAACTCCGCAGGCAAAGCAAGAATTTTTATCGAAAGGCAAACGAATCCCTTCGCTTTCCCTTCTTTCGGAAACGCAAAACGAAGTTTACGTTTCCGTCGAAGACGAAGATTTAAACGCTTTGATCGCGCTTTTGTCCGTCCTTCCCGTTACTTCGTTCGGCAATCGAAGAGAAACGCTCGAGGACTATTTCATGAAATTCTACAAAGAAGACAAAGAATTCGGAGGTGCACTGTCGTGAACGTCATCGAAATAAAACAATTGACCAAAGATTACGGAGCGGGCAGGGGCGTGTTCAACCTCGATTTATCGATCGCGGAAGGCGAAATGACGGGATACGTCGGAACGAACGGCAGCGGCAAAACAACCACCATTCGTCACATCATGGGTTTTTTAAAGCCGACCTCGGGCAGTGCGTTCGTGTCGGGATTGTCCTCTTGGGAACATTCCGACGAGATCGTGAAAAAAATCGGCTACGTCCCCGGCGAAATCGCGTTTCCCGATTTGAAGACGGGCGTCGATTTTTTAAAGTGTCAGGCGGATTTTTTAAATCTGAAAGATATGTCTTACGCCAACGAATTGATCGAACGCCTGCAGCTCGATCCCCGCGCGAACTTAAAGCGCATGAGCAAGGGCATGAAGCAAAAAACCGCGCTTGTCGCCGCGCTCATGAACGACGCGCCGATCATCGTGCTCGACGAGCCGACCACGGGCCTCGATCCGCTTATGCGCGAAACCTTTCTCGACATCGTGAAAAAAGAGCACGCCAAAGGGAAAACGATTTTCATGAGCAGTCACAGTTTCGACGAACTCGAAAAAACCTGCGACAAAGTCGCGCTCATCGATAACGGAAAAATCGTAGACGTGGTGGACATGAACGAGATCAAGCACCCGAAGAAAAAGGATTTCAAAATAGAATTCCGCACCTCGGAAGATTATCGAAGATTCTTAACGGAAAATTTCGAAAAAATCCGTTTGCAGGATCGATACGATCAGGTGACCGTGCGTCTGCCGTCTTCGGATACGGCGTCTCTTCTCGGCGTGTTGAAAAATTACGACGTAAAGTTCGTTTCGGAGCTTCCGTATACCCTCGAAACGCATTTTAAAAATATTCTGTTTTCGAAATCGGAGAAAAAAATAAAAAAGGAGAATTTTTATGTTCAGTAAAGCTTTATTCAAACAATCTTGCAAAGCAAACGGAACGATGTGGGCGATCATCTCGTTCGCGGTTTGTTTCATGCTTGCGTGCGTCATGTTGATCTCCGGCGGCGGCAACATCGGAGACGTGAAAAATTCCGTTCAGGACACGATCATCACGCAGGAAATCGATTCGCAAATGCAAAAACGCGCCCTTTCTTACTACTCGGACGTATCCGACGGACTTGAAAAGTTCGACGCGTTGTTCGCGCAAAACGTCGCCGCGGCGCTCGCTTCGCCCGATTCGTCCCTTTCGCAGGAAGAAGCGATAGCGTCCGCGTATGCCGCTTCGTGCGAAGCATTGCAAACGTATCTCGCCGAGAAAGCGGCGGATCTCGGTTACGCGGCGGACTCTGCGGAAGCGCAAGAGCTTTCGGGATGCGTGATGTACGCCTTGAACCCGAACGGCACGTTCGATTCGTTCTACGCCGAAAACGACGAACCCGTTCCCGAAAGCTACGACGTAAGCTCCGTGCTTGTCGCCGCGGCTTCGGGGAACGCGTCCGAATACCTTGCTTCCGCGGCTCGCGTCGAATATCGCGCCGACAGAGCGTTTGTCTGCGCGCCCGTGTTCCTTGCGGGCAACATGACAAAAGAAGAAAACACCGCCGCGCTCGTTTCCGCGTTGTCTTCCTACGGCGTCACGCGGGAAAAATACGAATCGTTCGGCTATACGTACGAGGCGATCCGTCACACGGCGAAAACCTCCGTCGCTTCTTATCGCGGCAGACTCGAATACGAACTCGACGAATTGGCGCAGTCCTATCGAAACGGCGCGTTCGAAACCGAAGAAGCGTACCTTGCAGCCGTCGCGGAGAAAAAATCGTCGCTCGCATCGGAAATTTCTTCAAGCTTTTTGTCCGCGCTTCCTTCCGCCGTGTCGGAAGCACTCGAGGAGATCGGAAAAGCGGATCTTTACACCCTCGTCGTCGGCTCTATTTTCTATAAGCTCGCGGGGCTTTTGCTCCCGATCATTTACCTCATCATGGCGTCGAACAACCTCGTCGCGGGGCAAGTGGATAGCGGCTCTATGGCGTACGTTCTCTCCACTTCGGTGAAACGTATTTCCGTCGTGTTCACGCAGGCGGTTTTCCTTGTCGGCTCGCTCTTTGCCATGTGTACGCTCACGACGATTACGGGTTGCGTATGCCTTTCGATCGTCGCGGAAGACGTCGCGTTGACGTACGGAAAACTGATCCTTTTAAACCTCGGCGCGTTCCTCGTTTTGTTCGCCTTGTCGGGACTTTGCTTTTTCACCTCTTGCTTTTTCGATCGAAGCAAACGCTCCATGTCGATCGGCGGCGGACTGAGTATTTTCGCGCTCGTCGCGGCAATGCTCGGCTTGTTCGGAAGCCCCGTTCTTCCCTCGGTCGTTCGCCTCGAATCGCTTAATGCGTTTAACTACGTGACGGTGATCTCTTTGTTCGACGTCATCTCGATCACGAGCGGCACGTGCGCGTTCGTTTGGAAGTTCTTTATTCTGCTTGCGATCGGCATCGTCGGATACGTTTTAGGCTCTGCTCGTTTCACGAAAAAAGATTTGCCTCTTTAAGAAAAAAGGAAAAATAAATCATGTTCGAATTTAAAAAATTGTGCGATGCATACGAAAAACTGACTCCGGCGGAAAGGGGATTGCTTCTTACGGAAAGATCCGTAAAGATCTTGGCGCGCCTTTCTTCCCTCGATTTTCTCGACGTCGATCCCGTCGAAACGTTGGCGGGGTTTATCGTCGGTTCGGTCGTGGCGGACGGCAAAATAGACGAACGGGAATATCTGTTGATTTATCCCGCTTTGATTAAAATTTTCGGCTACGATTTCGGACTTCACTCCGTCAAAGAATCGTTTAAAGACGTTCTCGGCGCGAAAAAGAAAATCGCCGAATATACGGAAGAAATGCTTCGAATTCTCGACCTCGAGGACGAAGATTTAAAAAAGGACGTCGTCATGCTTTGCCTTTGCGCCGTTTCCCTCGACGGAAAAATTTCTTGGAAAGAGAAAAAATACATTCGCCGTCTCTACCGAGCCTGACCTCTCGGTAAGCCTTGTTTCGCGCCCGAGCGTTCCCGTTCGGGCGCACTCCTTTTTTTTGCCGCCCATACCGTCATTGCGGAGAAACGCTACGCCGTCTTCCTGTCATTGCGAGGGAGCGCAAGCGACCGCGGCAATCTCACTCTTTTCGTTCCCCCGCAAGAGATCGCCACGGCACGCCTTGGCGTGCCTCGCGATGACAAAGGGGAAGCAAACAGGCTCGCGATAACAGGCGGGGATAATAAACCGTCATTGCGGAAAATCTCTGATTTTCTTTGCGCAAGCAAGACGTGAAGCGACGCGGCAATCTCGTCCTTTCGCCTCCGTCCCCGCCCTGTCGTTGCAATCGCAAGCACGAACGCCCCCACACTGTCATTGCGAGGGAGCGTGGTACACGCGCACGACCGCGGCAATCTCATACACTACTGCACCCCACGGCAAGAGATCGCCACGCCTGCTAAGGCAGGCTCGCGATGACAGGCGAGGAAAATGTCATTGCAAGGCGCGAAGCGACGCGGCAATCTCGCCCTTTCGTCTCCGTCCCCACCTTGTCGTTGCAATCGCAGGCACGAACGCCCACACTGTCATTGCGAGGAAGTGCGCACCCCGCGCACGACCGCGGCAATCTCTCGCTTAATACAAAAGTTGCGCGTTGTCGGGCAATTCCAAAATATCCGATTTTTCGCCGCGAACGATATATTCCGCCCCTCCGAACGTTTTGTGCGGAATCAAATACACCCGCTTGTCCCTCCAACGAGTTTTTGCCTCTTCGGACAAAAGCTTGTCGGAGAGAATCTTTTTCATCAATCCGTCGTTGAGTTCCACCACGACGGACTCGAATCCCTCGCCGAAACGGTTCATCAAATCCGAGCGAATCTCCGTCGCAACGAACACGTCGGCAGAGACATACCCCCTTCCTTTGCAGTCTTCGCAAGGTTTCACGAAGTAGGATAAAACTTCCCTGCCCACGCGCTTTCTCGTAAACTCCGTCACGCAAAATTCGCTCATGGGCAACACTTTGCATTTTGCTTTGTCTCGTCCGAGCAATTCGCCGAGCCGTGCCGTGATCGCTTCTCGGTGCTCGGGCAAAGCCATGTCGATAAAATCCACAACGACGATTCCGCCTACGTTGCGAAGGCGCACCTGCCTTGCGACTTCGTCCGCCGCACGCATATTCACCGCGAACGCGGTCTCTTCGAGCGAGCTTTCGCCCACGAAACTGCCCGTATTCACGTCCACCACCGTCATCGCCTCCGCGTGATCGACGACGATATACCCTCCGCCTTCCAAAGATACGACGGGTTTCACCGCTTCGCGCAACAGTCGCATAATCCCGTACTCGTGAAAAAGCGAACGTTCTCCCTCGTACAACGATATTTTTTTCTCGGAAAAGTCCTCGCGCATTTTCGAAAGCGAAACAAGACGCTTATACAGCGTTTGATCGCCGACGTGCATCGCTTCCACCTCGTCGCCGAGACTGTCTCGCATGATACGAACGGGAAGTTCGGAATCGCGATGCAACAAATCACCTGTTTTTGCGTTTTTCGCGCGTTCCGCCGTGCCTTGCCAAAGCTTTTTCAAATACGCGGACTCTCGTTTCAAATCCCGTTTTTCCGCCTTCGTGGCGTTCGTCCGAACGATATACCCCTCGTGCGCGCCGCCTCGCAATTTTTCCACGAATTTTAAAATACGCGTCCGCGTTTCCTCGTCGACGATCTTTCTCGAAATGCCCGTAAATTCCGTCCCCGGAAGGTAAATAAGATTTTTTCCCACAAACGAAAGGTGCGTGGTCACCTTCGCGCCCTTGTTGCCGCGCGGCGGTTTCACCACTTGCACGATCACCTCGTCGCCCGGCTTCAACGCAGACACGGTATTGTCGTATAAAAAACCGTTCGCGTCCGCCGAATCGTATTTCGACCAATCCGCATACGCTTCGTCCGTAGACAGATAACAGTTTTTCGAAAAACCGCAATATACGAACGCGGCGTTCATGCCCGAAAGCACGTTCATGACCTTTCCTTTATAAATGCTCCCGACGATCTCTCCGTCCGCTTCCTCTTCCGCGGCGAATTCGGACAACTTTCCGTCTTCCAACAACGCAACGAATTGCCGTCCGCAAAATCGATCAAAAAACCATTCCTTCTTCATAGCTTGCTCCAGACGCTTTCTCTCACTAAAAAAACACACCGCCGACCGTAACGGGCAACGGTTGCATAAAAATCTCCTTAAAACGCATGTCTGCTTTTTCGCCCGCGATTCTGTCATTGCGAGGGATCATAGCAATGTCTTTGTCATTGCGAGGGAGTGTGCACCCTGCGCACGACCGCGGCAATCTCATACACTACTGCACCCCACGGCAAGAGATCGCCACGCCCGTTCACACAGGCTCGCGATGACAGGGAGGGATTGTCATTGCGAGGGAGTGCGCACCCCGCGCACGACCGCGGCAATCTCGTCCTTTTCGTCCCCACCCCGCAGGAGATCGCCACGCCTGCCAAAGCAGGCTCGCGATGACAGGAAAAACGTCACTCCGCAAAAGATCGCCACGCCTGCCAAGGCAGGCTCGCGATGACACGGGGCATCTCGACAAAATCGACCGAGCATGATACGTACTCAAACAGTATACCATAATTTCTTGATCGGAGCAAGGCTTTTTCCGTGAGCTTTCACGATTTTTTCACCGAAAAGCCGAATTTTCCGCCTTTTTTCGCAATAAATCGCCAAGCCGATCGAACGCCGCGCTTTGCTCGAACAAAGCGGCAAGCTCGTTTTGCCCGATCTCGCCCGCTTTTTTCTCCTGCCCGTCGTATACGTCCAGAACCAAATATTTTCCCTTTTCCGTAAACGAAAGCGCTCGCCGAAGGGTACACGTTTCCGATACGGCAACCCGTTTCACCTCCGCGCCGCGCTTTAAACTTTCCTCGAAAGAATAACGAATCTTTTCATACGCCGCGGGCTCTTCTTTTCCGTTTCCGAATCCGCCCGCAAGCAAAAACACCGCGAATATCCCGAGCGACAAATTGAATTCCCCTCGAAAAACAAACACGCAAAACGCCGCCGCGAAAAGGAAAGCGAAGCAACACGCGACGATTTTTCCGATTTTTTTCGCTTTGCCTTCCCCGTACTTTCTTCTTAGGCATGCGCAAAAAATCCTGCCGCCGTCCAACGGATACGCAGGCAACAGATTGACGATCGCAACGGACATCGACGCGTAAAACGCGCCGTCCGTATACGGATACGTCGCGGGAAACAACCACCAAAGCGCGACAAACCCGATCGCCGTTAAAAAATTGGCAAGCGGGCCCGCAAGAGCAACGGCGATTTCGTCCGCAAACGACACGTCGGAAAAATCCGCGTCGATCACCGCCCCGTACGGCATCAACACCATTTTATTCAAAACGTATCCTCTTTTCGCCGCGGCAAAAGCGTGCGCGCACTCGTGTTGCAACGCGACGACGGCGGAAAGAAAAAAAGAAAACAATTCCCCCGTAAAACTGTAATATACGCCGAGAAGCAAAAACAACGGGTGCACGCGAACGATCGATTTTTTTCGGGATTTTCGCTTTTCTTTTTCAAGCCGAGCCTCGGACGAACTCACGCGTTCTTTTCCGTCCAAATAAGATTGCCCGCTTCGTCGACCGTAAAACAGGTCAACAGTTCTCCGCCCGCGTACAACGTCATTCTGACGGCGTTTTCGCCGTTCGAGTACCCGACGGGAATATTCGCCTTCACCGTTGCCCCCGCCTCGTAATACACGACGTCGAGCCCGCTGACGACGCCGTAAAAATCTTCGGCATACGCCACGCGCAAATCGTACGATCCGTCCGCGTTTTGCACGACGGAAGAAACCTCGCCGTCCGCGGCGGGATACACGTGCCCCTTCGCCGTAAACGATAAAACGCCCGCCGAAGAAACGCTAACTTCCGCGTCCGAATAATCCCCCGCGATCCCGGAAAGCGTAAAATCGGAATACGACCGCGCGTTTGTCTCTTTTTGCGCCGAAAACGAACGGAAAAACGTATTGATCGCGCTCGTCGGCATAAACACGTTCGTAAGAAAAATTCCGCCGCAAAGCACGCACGCCATAGCAAACTCCGCCCCGAGCACGATTTTATGCGCCTTGTTTTCCTTCGCCCGTTCGATCTCCCGAACGGGCGAAATATACGCGCGCTCCCCGTCCGAATAAACGGTTTCCTCTTCGGCTTTTTCTTCCGCCTCGCCGCGCCCGATTTTCTCGTTGATCTTGTCGATCAAACTCTCTTCCAAACGCTCGTTCTTTTTGCTTTTTTTCCTGCTCCGCTTCTGCACGACGTTCACCGTCGACACGGGAATTTCCAACATTTCCGCATATTCGATTTCTTCGTTCATGACATCCTCCTAACGCATTGTGTTCTATGTTATGCGATAAAAACGATGCGTATTCCGAAAAAAACCGTCGTTCCCCGTCGAAAAGAACAGAATTTCCTTTTTGTCGTTTCACTCCCGCCGCCTCCGCGTTGTCATTGCAAAGGCGTACACGCACGCCTACACTGTCATTGCGAGGGAGTGCGCACTCCGCGCACAACCGCGGCAATCTCGCCCTTTCGTCGCCGCGTTGTCATTGCGAGGGAGTGCGCACCCGCGCACGACCGCGGCAATCTCGCCCTTTCGCTCCCTCGCAAAGAAAAATACGGACGAAGAACATTCCTCGTCCGCAGTTTTTTTACATTCACACGTCTATTCGTTACTCTTCCGTTTGTTCCGCAGAAGTTTCCGCCGCTTCCGCTTCTACTTCCGTTTCTTCTTTCGTTTCGATCGCAACCGCTTCGTTCTTTCTGCGAGCGTTGCAAACGACGTTGACGATAATGCCGAGCACAAGCGCGCAAGCAACGTTCGTCAAAAGGATCTCGCCGAACTTCAATCCCATGCCGCCGACGCCGGCAATCAAAATGGTGGAAACGACAAACAAGTTCGAATTGTCGTCAAGGTCTACTTTTTGAATCATCTTCAAACCGGAAACCGCGATAAAGCCGTACAAAGCGATGCAAACGCCGCCCATAACGCAAGCGGGAATCGTTGCGAGGAAGGTGACGAACGGAGCTACGAACGCCGCGAGGATCGCCATGATCGCCGTCAAGGTGATCGTCGAAACCGAAGCGTTTCCGGAAATCGCGACGCAACCGACCGATTCGCCGTAAGTGGTGTTGGGGCAACCGCCGAAGAACGCGCCCGCGATCGAGCCTACGCCGTCGCCGAGCAAGGTATTCGAAAGTCCGGGATCTTTCAAAAGATCCGTGCCTATAATCGAAGAAAGGTTCTTGTGGTCTGCAATGTGCTCTGCGAAAACAACGAACGCAACGGGAATATACGCCACGGCAATCGTACCGATAAACGCGCCGTCGATATCCTTAAATCCCTTAAACGCTTCCGTGAAGGTAAAATCGGGCACCCATTGCATGTTTTTAAACTTCGTAAAATCGACGATTTTCAAGAACTCTTTGTCCGCGATCCAGCCGACTGCCGTAAACAACGACGCAACGACATACCCCGCGAGAATACCGATAATGAAAGGAATCATTTTCATCATCTTTTTCCCGTAAACGGAAGCGATCACAACCCCGAGAAGCGTCACGATAGCGCAAAGCAGGCACAAAATTCCGTGCGCGTTCATAACGTAGTTGCCGCTCGCGTCCTGCGCCACATGCCCGACCGCGTCGCCGACCGCGTTCCCCGCAAGAGAAAGACCGATAATCGCAACCGTCGGTCCGATCACCGCCAAAGGCATCAATTTGTCTACCCACGCAACGCCGAATTTTTTAACGACGAGCGCGATCGCCACGTACACGAGTCCCGCGAATACCGCACCGATTAAAAGTCCCGCATAGCCTGCCTGCGCGCTTGCCGCGCCCGCGAACGACGCCGCCATCGAGCCTAAAAAGGCAAACGAAGAACCGAGGAAAACAGGGCTTCTGAAACGGGTAAACAGTTGATACACAAGCGTTCCGACGCCCGCGCCGAACAACGCCGCCGACTGAGACATGCCGTTGCCGATGACCGTAGGCACTGCGATCGTCGCCGCGAGAATGGCAAGCAACTGCTGCAACGCGAACACGACCGTTTTGCCGAACGGCGGTCTGTCTTTTACCTTGTAAACGAGTTCCATGATTTTTACATCTCCTTGTAAAAAAATTTTTTTATCTCTACGGCATTTCGCCGCGAAAAACATGAAAAAAACGCCCTCCGCGTTTTCCGCAAAAGGCAATCTCCCGTTCGCACCAAGCTTTCGTGATTCACGTCGAACACCGTACACGTCTGCTTTCCGTCACGCGTAAGGTCTTCCTCAAGACCTTATAGATTATATCATACGCACACGAATTCGTCAAGTAAATTTTACGTTCTTCTTTTATTTTTCGCAAATTTTTTCTTCCGCTCTTTTTTCAATCTTTCGAAATCGCCACGCACGCCACACACTGTCATTGCGAGGGAACGAAGTGACCGCGGCAATCTCGCCCTTTTCACCCCACCGCAGGAGATCGCCACGCCTGTTTACACAGGCTCGCGATGACAGAACAGTGTCATTGCGAGGGAGTGCGCCCCCGCGCACGACCGCGGCAATCTCGTCCTTTTTTTACACGCGATGACAGAAAAACGAAAAGCGTTCTCGCAAAAAGCACACCCGTGTCCGATTATAAACGCACGCCGAACAACGTCCCGTCCGCCGCTTCCTTTTTTAAAAGCTCTCCCGCAAACGCCCATTTTTCGGCGACGGTTGCTTTTTTAAAAAAATGCTTTCTTCGAAATACGCGAAATTCTTTTTTATGCCGAATCTTAAAATTCGGAAAGGCGTATTCCCCGTTCGCAAACGCCACAAACACACCCTCTCCGCCGCCGGACACCGCGCGAAAATCGAAATAATCCCGCCCGCGCGACAGTCGATATATGTACACGCACGAAGAATCCGATCCCTTATCGTACGTATACGAATACGAAAACCCCCGCTCGATCAAAAAATCGAACGCGTTTAAAATCTCTTCTTCGTAAGGCTTTTTTTCCATACTTTCCGCCACCTTTTGTTCCCGTTATTCGTTCTGCCGAAACGTCGCCTCTGCGTCATTGCGCCCTATCTTGTCATTGCAAGCACGTTATCCCTTTTTGTCGTCGCAAAGGTGTACGCTCGCGCCGCGTTGTCATTGAGCATGTTACTTTTTTGTCATTGCGGAAAATCTTAGATTTTCTTTGCGAAAGCAAGGGAATGCGCACCCCGCGCACAACCGCGGCAATCTCGTCCTTTCGTTCTCGCGCCGCAAGGGCGACATGCACGCCCCGCACCGTCATTGCGGAAAATCTCTGATTTTCCTTGCGTAAGCAAGGAGCGAAGCGACGCGGCGATCTCTCTCTTCTATTACACCCCGCAAGCGATCGCCACGGCACGCTAAAGCGTGCCTCGCGATGACAGGAGGGGGAGAATGTCATTGCGAGGAGCGTTAGAGACGTGGCAATCCCGCCCTTTCGTCCACCGCACCGTAATTGCGCGCGTTACTTTTTTTGTCATTGCGAGGGAGTGCGCACCCCGCGCACGACCGCGGCAATCTCACCCTTTCGTTCTCGAACCGAAAAGGCGGACACGCACGCCCCGCACTGTCATTGCGAGGCATGGAACATGACGCGGCAATCTCGCCCTTTCGACTCTCCGTAAAAGAGCGTCTTAACAATGCCCCCTATAGCAAAGTTTTACCGTTCTTCTTTTTTTGTCATAAAAATTCCTAAAAACAGTCAATCGTTCATCGCTTTTACAAGACGAAACGCGTATTCCGCGAATCCGAAATCGTTCGGGTGCACGTCGTCGGCGAACATATCGCTTCGATGCGGCAATAATTCGTCTCCGTCGATTATTCTCGCTCCGTTCTCGTTTGCCGCCGATTTTATCGCTCGGCAACACTCTTCGAAAGAGCCGCATTTTCGGGGATTTTCGATGTCTTGTCTCCAAACGGGCGACACTACGAAAATTTCCGCCTTTTTATATATGCTCTTCAATCTCTTCAAAAATTCGTCCGCGATTCGCTTTATCTCCGATATGGAATTCCTGCGATCGAAATCGTTCGTTCCGTACGCAACGAATACCGTGTCCGCGTCGAAGCCTATGTCTACAACCGTTTCGGGTTCGAAACACGCCCCGCCGATTCCTTGTATCACGCTTTCCGCGTTTAACCGTTCGCCGACGAGATAGGCGTATGAACCGCTATCGAAAAAAGAATCCCATCCTTGCGTGATCGAATCCCCTAAAAAAAGAATTTTCTTATCGAAACGCCGACGCTCTATTTTCGCCGAATCGTCTATGGCGATCGAACGAATCACGCCCGTGCTATGGCTCGGTAAAACGATGACCACGTGTTTTCTGTCCCGATTTTTTAAATCGATCGAAAATTTCAAAACCTCGTTTTCGTTTTTTACGAACCGACGGCAACACACGTCGTCCGCAATCACTTCGAATTTTCCGCCTGCCGACGTTTCCACGTTCAAAAAAGTCGAATCGGTGTAAAAATCCAAACGAATTCCCGTCGTGGCTTTCGCCGCGTTCGACCTGAGAGGATCTACCGTCTCCCAAATCTTTCGTTGTTCCTTCGTGCATTTGGAAAAGTGAACACCGTCTTCCTCCTGCCACGTATCCACCGATCCGACCGTAATTTTTTTTATCGACTCGAAATCAAGTTTCATTCCTTACTCCTTTTATCCGTTCATCGCATACCTGCCCACGGTATCGTGGACCGTTTATCGGTTCGCCTCAAAAAGGACGTGCAAGTACGCGTTATTTCGTCACGGTTTCGCTCGATAAGCGCGCCACGACGGACGGGAAACGTTCTTTACAAAACGCGTACGTTTCGCCGTCTTTCTTTTCCGAAACGCCGAATCGAACAAGCCGATCGAAAACGTGTTTTTCGATCGTTTCTTTATACCGTTTCGTGTCTTTGAAAAAATGCAAACGAATTTTTTTCTTTTCGTTCAGTTTTAATAAATATTCATATACGTTTTCTATTTTTTCGCAATTCAAAACGTTAACGGGTTCTTCGCAGACCTCTTCCCCGAAAAACGAAGTTTTCCCTTTTTTAAAATTCGAAGGATCTACTTCGTAAATATAACAGACCTCTCCGAAAAATCGTCTTTTCAACGCGCCCTCGTAACATTCGTAAAAATAGGGCTTCTTCCGTTTTATTCCGTACATGCCGTCAAAATCGCCGAAACTTTCTTTCCCTCCGAAAAACAAAGCAAAATTCGGATACGCCGTTGCGTATACATACGGTTTTTTATGCGTGGACACACGCGGTTGCAACACGTTTATATTCGGAATCGCCGACACGTGATATAATTTTTTTCTCATTCTTCCAACTTTTTCAATTCCTCGTCGTCCTCGTCGTCGCTTGCGTTCGGAACGAATCCGCCTTTTTTCACGCGCACTCGGTCGGAAGGGAAATCTTTATAAATCAATCCGCCCTGTTTGTCTTCTATCTTCACTTTTACAAGCATCTTAAGCATATTCACCGAAACGACAAGGCCAGAACCGTCCGGCGTAGTCACTTCCGCGCCTATTTTCGGCACTTTTTTATACGCTTCCGCATAGTAATCGCTCTCGTAACTCAAGCAACACATCAAACGTCCGCAAAGCCCGCTGATTTTTCCCGGATTTAACGAAAGCCCTTGCGTTTTCGCCATTTTAATGCTTACTTTTTTAAACTCGGGCATATTCCCCGCACAACAACAAACCCTGCCGCACGGCGCGATGCCGCCGAGATATTTCGTCTCGTCCCTCGTGCCCACCTGTCGAAGTTCTATTCTCATACGGAACAAGGCGGCAAGTTCCCGAACGAGTTCCCTGAAATCCACTCTGTTCGGCGCGGTGAAGTAGAATACGAGTCTCGTTCCGTCAAACGTAAACTCGCAATCGATCAGTTTCATGTTCAAGCCGAGCTTTTCTATTTTTTCTTTGCATTTCGCGATCGCGTCGGGTTTGCGTTCTTCGCAAGACTCGAAAAACTTCTTGTCTTTTTCCGTGGCAATGCGAATGACGGGCTTTAACGGAGAAACGATTTCGTTTTCGTCCACTTCGCGCTCGGGATACGCAATCCACGCGTATTCTATTCCTTTCGCCGTCTCCACGATAACGGGAGTGTTGCGGGCGTATACGTCTCCGGGTTTCGGAGCGAAATAATACAATTTTCCGCCGTTTTTAAATTTTACTACTGCTACTTTTATCATATTTTAACCTTTACGGTGCTACCGTGTCTTGATTGAATCGATTTATTTTCGCAAGCGTCAACTCAAGCGTTTGAGAAAACGTCGCGTTGAAACGAACGTCTTTTTCCGCGTCTTGCAAACATTCCTGCGCGTAAATAAGCGCGGCCGAAGAGAAACGAGAAGAAACGGAAGAAATTTTATCTTTTTCGCTCGGAAGCAAATACACGCTCGCTTTTCCCGTTTTTAAAAAAAGAGCGTCTCTGTAAATCATGCGAAGAAGAGATAAAAGCTCTTTTTTGTATCCGCTTTCCCCGTATTTTTTAATAAGCGCGGGAAGGGAAAATTCGGGCGCGGAAACAAGCGCGAACGCGGCGGAAGTAAGCTCCGTCAATACGTTTCCCGAAAGCAATTGCTCCGCCTTCGCGGGATAGCCGCCGGAAAGAGCCGCCACTTCTTCGAAGCGGGGAGAATTCGGATAATTCCGCTTTAAAAAAGCAACGATGTTTTCTATGGAGAACGGGGGAATCTGCAATTTTTCCGTTCGAGATCGAACGGTAGGCAACACCGCGCTTTCGTTGCTCGCGCAAAGCAGAAAATAAACGCCTTCGGGCGGCTCTTCCAAAATTTTTAAAAGCTTATTTTGCGCTTGCGGCGTCGCTTCGGAAAAATCGGATAACACAAAAAGCTTCTCCGCCCCTTCCACGGGACGAAGAGCGGCTTCTTCGCTCAATATTTCCGCCGTTTCCACGGTGAATTTTTTCCCTTTCTCCGGCAAAAACACGCAATCGGAAAAATTTCCGTTTTCTATCAAAGTTTCGATTCGTTCGTTTTCGGGAAAAAACAAACAGGAAAACACCTTCAACGCGCTCTCGACGTTTACGTCCGAATACAACAACAAATACGCATGATGCCGCTTCGAACGCGAGGATAAAATTTTATAAGCATTCGTCGTTTGCAATAAGGTTTTCATGTCCGTCTTTCCTCGTCGCCCTCTATTATAACACGAAAATCAAAAAAAAGCAACAAAATGCAAGCCGTTTTTTTCGGCTTTACTTTTCCGCACGAAAAAACCGCCTTTCGCCGCCCGCACCGTCATCGCGATGACGTTCCCTATTGTCATTGCGAGGGAGTACGTAGCCCGACCGGTTGTCATTGCGAGGCATGGAACATGCCGCGGCAATCTCGTTACAACACTGTCATTGCGAAGGAGGACATAGTCCGACTGCGGCAATCTCGTCCTTTTCGCCCCCCCGCAAGAGATCGCCACGCCTGTTTACACAGGCTCGCGATGACAAAGGGGATGTCATTGCGAGGGAACGAAGTGACCGCGGCAATCTCACCCTTTTCGTCACCCCCGCAAAAAGACCGCCACGGCACGCGAAAAGCGCACCTCTCGACGACAAACGAGAACGGAAAAAAACAATAACTTTATTTTTCGAATACAATCTTATCGTTATCCAACATTTTCGAAAGCAATAAAGACAACAAGACCGTCCAAATTACGTCGGACACGCAAGTGATCGCAACGCGAACGGGCGACGCGGCAAAAGAGAAAATCCCGCCGAGCGCGCGTACGCTGTTATAAATCGGAATCAGATACAAAGCGATACTCCCCGCGTCCGTCCCCGTAAATATAGTGGACGCACCGATCAACATCACCGCGATCATCATAGGTCCGACGAAACTCGTCGCCTCTTTCACGCTCTTTGCGAACACGCTCACAAGCGACAAAACCGCAACGATAAACAGCACCGCGGAAAGCACGATAAAAAGCATCATCGCAAAATCGCCCGCCGTATAAGCGGAAGAGGAAAACGACACGCCCGATCCTTCAAGCAGTTTCGGCAACGAAAAATATAATCCCAAAAAACTGCAAATTCCGCTCAGCAACGCCAAAACGGACAATGCCGAAATTTTTCCCGCCGCTATATAGCTCCGTTTCACGGGGGTTACAAGCATCGCGCCGAGCGTGCCCCGCTCTTTTTCTCCCGCGAACGATTCAGGAACGATAGAGGAGCACCCCGCAAACATAAACACGAGCAAAAGCATCGGCGCAACCATGGAAAAGATCATGGCGGTCATGTCTTTTTCCGAAACGTAATCGAAAGAAGCAACGCTTGCCGTCGATAATAAATCGTTTAAAACCGTCGACACGATTTGATAAGCCGTCGAACTCTCCGTTCGTGTGGAATTATAAATAATTCTTATAGTTTGTTTGTTTGCGACGTCTTCACTCGGCGCGAAATCATCGGGAAAACAAACAAGCGCGTCGATCGAATCGTCTTTGTTTTTAATGTTTTCTTCCAAAGAGGAAAGATCTCCTTCGTTCGCTTTTACAACTTTTAAAACGCCCGTATTTTCGAGAACGTCGAATTCGCCTTTAAAAGAGGCGGGAAGGTTGTAAACGTAAACGACGGGAGAAAACTCCGCGTCTTCCGAAAACATATCGACGAAAAATCCGCCGAGAAAAGAATAAATGACGTAAATCAAAATTCCGGGCAAAAACAACGCAAGAAACAAACGCTTGTCTTTCCAAAATCGAGATAACTCTTTTTTTGTTATAACGAGGATTGATCTCATACCTGCTCCCCTCCTTTAACACTTGCATAGATATCGAAAAACTTATCTTCCAACGATTTTTCCTTCGTTAAATCGGAGAGAAAACCTTCTTTTACCGTTTTTCCGTCGATAATAATGCCGACTCTGTCGCATATTTTTTCGACAAGGGAAAAGATATGCGTAGACAAAAGCACCGTTTTCCCTCTCTTTCGAAGAGAATCCAAAAAATCCGTAACTGATTTTGCCGTCAACACGTCCAACCCGTTGGTGGGTTCGTCGAATATAATCAAATCGGGATCGTGAACAAGACTGATCGCAATCGCCGTTTTTTGCTTCATACCCGTGGAAAGATCGCCGATTTTCGTCTCGGAAAAACGATCGATCCCGAACAAAGAAAACAACTCTTTTTTTCTTTCGTTTCGAACGTCGACGGGAATATTTCTCAGTTCGCTGAAAAAATCAAACGAAAAAGACGGCGTAAA
This sequence comes from uncultured Oscillospiraceae bacterium, assembly GCA_964538475.1. Classification (GTDB taxonomy): domain Bacteria; phylum Bacillota; class Clostridia; order Oscillospirales; family Oscillospiraceae; genus Faecousia. Next base: position 18,238 of record CAZIGE010000011.1, read on the forward strand.
AAATTCGTCGCACTTCAATTCGCTTGTTAAAAACCCGATTTTCGAACGCACTTTTTCCGCTTCCTTTAAAAGCGAATATCCCGCAATCGTCGCTTCGCCCTCGTCGGGTTTTAAAAGCGTGGACAATATTCGAAGCGTCGTCGTCTTTCCCGCGCCGTTCGGTCCTAAAAGACCGTAAATCTCCCCCTTTTTTACGCAAAAAGAAAGTCCGTCCACCGCGACTTTTTTCTTCTCGTTCGTCTTTGAAATTTTCCGTTGCTTCTTATTAAGCGAAAACGTTTTCTTTAAATTTTTAACTTCGAGAATATACGTCTCGTTTATATTCTCCATAATTTCTCCTTATAATGTTATATTTTTTATTCCGTTTATTATTGTAACACCGCAAATAAAATTTGTCAAGTAAATTATATTTATGAAAAAGCATAAATTAAAAAATTTATTCATACGATAAAATCACAAGATCGCCACGGCACGCCGAAGCGCGCCTCGCGATGACAGGAGGGGAAAATGTCATTGCGCGCGCTTTTCCACACCGTCATTGCGGAAAATCTCTGATTTTCTTTGCGTAAGCAAGGGAGCGTGCACCCCGCGCACGACCGTGGCAATCTCGTTACAACACCGTCATTGCGAGGCGGAACATGCCGTGGCAATCTCGTCCTTTTTCGCGCCTATTCTGTCATTGCGAGGAAACGAAGTGACCGTGGCAATCTCGTCCTTCCCCCCCCGCAAGAGATCGCCACGCTTGTTTCACAAGCTCGCGACGACAAGAGGTGGGTGTCGTCATTGTGAGGGAACAAAGCGATCGCGGTAATCTCACTCTCTTCATCGCCCGTATCGCCATCGCGGACACAGTTGCAAACAACCTCTTGAGATCGCCACGGCACGCCGAAGCGCGCCTCGCGATGACAGGAGGGGAAAATGTCATTGCGAGGGAACGAAGCGACCGTGGCAATCTCGTTACAACACCGTCATTGCGAGGCGGAACATGCCGCGGCAATCTCGTCCTTTTTCGCGCCTATTCTGTCATTGCGAGGAAACGAAGTGACCGTGGCAATCTCGTCCTTCCCCCCCCGCAAGAGATCGCCACGCTTGTTTCACAAGCTCGCGACGACAACGGGGAATACGCAAAGCGCGCTCGAAGCGAAAAGAGTAATAATAAAAACCACAAAAAAATTCTTTATTCGACAAAAGTACTCGGAAAAATCAAAAAAATAAATGATAGTATAGAAGAGGTAAAACGTGAAAATCATATGCGTCAAAAAACAAAGGCTTTCTCTCGCCGTTTGCCTGATTGCGCTTTCTCTTGCGGCAATCATATCGATGATAACGGTCGGCTCGTACGCCGTAGACGCGTTCGCGAAAAAACGAAAACTGCCGATTTACTGCGTGGACAGAACCGATAAAAAAATATCGATTTCGTTCGATTGCGCTTGGGGCGTAGAATATACGGACGCGATTTTAACGGAACTTGATCGTCACAACGTAAAATGCACGTTTTTCGCCGTCGAATTCTGGGTAGAAAAAAATCCCGATTACGCAAAAAAAATCACGCAAGCGGGACACGAGCTGGGCACGCATAGCAAAACGCACCCGTACATGAGCAAACTTTCCGAAGAAAAAATCGAGGAAGAACTTACCTCTTCTTCGAAAAAAATCGAAGAAATAACGGGAATAAACCCCACTCTTTTTCGACCGCCGTTCGGCGATTATAACGATAAAGTCATCGAAACATGCGAAAAAACGGGATTTACCGCCGTTCAGTGGGACGTCGATTCGCTCGATTGGAAAAATTTATCGGCAAAAGACATCGCCTCGCGCGTTTGTTCCGGCGTAAAAAGCGGCTCTATCATTCTCTGTCACAACAACGGATTGCACACCGCGGAAGCACTTCCCGTCATCTTTTCCGTTCTTCGAAACAGAGGATTTCGATTTGTTCCCGTAGGAGAGTTGATTTACAAAGAAAATTACACGATCGACCACACGGGTAAACAAAAATTAAACGCATAAAAATACAAAAACAGAAAAACAAAAAAAACGGAGGTTTCTTATGAGTTACAATGTAGAAAAAAGCAATCGGGTTTCTTTAACGGGCGAAATCGTTTCCGACGGAACGTTTTCCCACGAAGTGTACGGCGAGGGATTTTACGAATTTCTCGTTCGGGTAATGCGGCTTTCCGGTCAAGCGGACATTCTTCCGATCACGGTCAGCGAACGTCTTATCGAAAAAGACGAACTTTTTAAAGGAAAACGCATTTGCGTTTCCGGTCAGTTTCGCAGTTACAATAAAATCGAAAACGGAAAATCGCGGCTTATGCTCACCGTCTTCGTCAGAGAATTTTTACCGGAAGAAGAGGGGAGAAATCCCAACGGCATTTTGCTTTCCGGCTATATCTGCAAGCCGCCCGTGTATCGAACGACGCCGTTTAATCGCGAAATAGCCGACGTCTTGGTGGCGGTAAACAGAGCTTACAACAAATCCGACTATATCCCTTGTATCGCCTGGGGCAGAAACGCGCGATTCGTAAAAAATCTTTGCGTAGGGGAAAAAATCGCTATTTCCGGGCGCATCCAAAGCAGAGAATACCAAAAAAAACTTTCGGAAACGGAAACTCGCGTCATGACGGCATACGAAGTGTCCGTCTCCAAGCTCGCCGCCTTCGACTCGAACGAGGACTTCGATATCGACAGCGAATTCGATTTATATACTCTGTCCGGAGAGACGAAATTAGAACACGCCCTCGACAACGCGTAAAATAAATATTTTATTCTATATGTATAAAAATAAGTCCGATTTTTTCGGACTTTTTTTTGCGCCAATCTCACCCCTGCGCGTGCCTATTTTGTCATTGCGAGGCATGGAACATGCCGCGGCAATCTCGTTGCAACACTGTCATTGCGAGCGTAGGCATAAGCCGTAGCGCGGCAATCTCGTCCTTCCATTACACCCTCTGCAAGAGATCGCCACGCTTGTTTCACAAGCTCGCGATGACAGGGGGTGAACATTGTCATTGCGAACCACGTCGGGGGTGAAGCAATCTCACTCATTCGTTCCCACACTGCCATTGCGAAGGAACGAACGTGACTGCGGCAATCTCGCCCTTTCGTGCCTACACCGTCATTGCGAGGGAACGAAGTGACCGCGGCAATCTCGTTACAATATTGTCATTGCGAGCGTAGGCATAAGCCGTAGCGCGGCAATCTCGTCCTTTCGCTTCCCGATAACGACGCAGGGGATTGCCGCAGTCGTGCGCGGGACGCGCACTCCTTCGCAATGACAGAGGCGGACGAAAAACGGCAAGCTCGCGATGACAGAAAAAAAAGAGTGCGGCGTGTTCCCGATGACAAAAACAAATATCCTCGCAATAAAAAAAGCCTGCCAAACGGCGAAAAAAACGTTCGCCTTATTTGCAAACTTCCCCTTTATCGAAACTAAAAATTTTTTTACACTCTGAAAATTTTTCCCTGTTTTTTTCTTAAAAAATACCGCAACGTATAAGCAGTTCCCCCGAAATCTTTATTGCAATACGCAATCAAAGCGTCTGCCCTGTCTGCCATGTATTCGTTCCGTTTCGCCATACACCAAGCCGTGTAAGCGTCGCTGAGCAAAACCACCTCGTCGGCAGACGAGCAAAGCTTTTCGTATTCTTTCTTTTCTGCCGCCGAATAATATTTCGACTGATCGGGGCAGGGCAGACACGCGATTAATTTTACGTCCGCCCCGTTTTTCTTTTTTTCTTCCACGATTTTCGCCGCAATCAAATCGAACCCGCGCGCCATTCCGCAATAAAAAATTTTACAACCGTTTCGAATACACTCTTCCACGGCTTTTTTTAAGTTCTTCGTAGAAAAATCGCTTTCGATGTTTCTATGCCCCGTAAACGCGCACGTTTCAATCTTATTTTCTTCGCTCATAACGGATTTTTTCTCTCCTTTCCTTGCCCTCTCGGATAGCGTTCGGGTGTATTTTTCACCTTTTTTACCACGACAAGCGAGCGTTCTCCGAAATTTTTCGGCAACGAATATAAAAAGACGTCTTCCAACTCCCCGCCGAGCGCTTTATACGCGCTTTCCGCTTCCGAAATTTCTTCTAAATCCCCGCTTTTGTACGCAATGAATTTTCCGCCTTTTTTCACGAAAGGCATGCAATACTCGCAAAGCGAGTTCATTCGCGCCACCGCGCGCGCCACCGCATAGTCGTAACGATCCCGATGTTTGCTATCTCGAGCCATCTCTTCCGCACGAATATTGAAAATATGCATATTCGAAAGTCCGAGTTTATCCACAACCGCCCGAAGAAATTCGCATTTTTTCCCTACGCTTTCCACAAGAGAAAAGGACAAATCGTCCCTTAAAATCTTCAAAACGATCGAAGGAAACCCCGCGCCCGAACCGACTTCGCAAATAAAAGCGTCTTTCTTCATCAAATCCGCCGCGGCGGAAGAATCGAGAAAATGCTTATAAAAAATACCTTCGTCGTCTATAACGGACGTTAAATTAAAACGCGCGTTGTATTCGATTAAAAGCGCTTTAAAAGCGTCGAATTTTTCTTTTTTTTCTTTAGATATTCGTTGTTCGTATACGGAAACGTCAAGAAATTTTTTCATAACGAACCTATTATAACACGCATCGAAAAAAAAATCAATCCTTTCCCCGTCAAATACGAATAATTTTTTTTCGTTCTTTTCGTCGCCGTTTTTTTTGTAAAAAAACTATTTCAACTCGCTTGTTATCCACAGACTGTGTAAAAAGTTGTCCACATTGTGGATAACTTATGTGGATAACTCGTCTCGAAAATATTTTTATACACAAAATACCATAATAAAACAACCCGTTTTTTTCGCTTTCTTTGCCGTTTTCCACCTTTCCACATTTTTTCCACAAACTTATCCACACTTTTTAACTAAGTTATCCACAACATAAAACAATCTTTTTATAAACTCGGTTTTATCTATTTTCTTATTTTTACACCGATTTTCCGTTAAAACAACACAAAACAAAAACTTATCCACTTTTCCACCGAACCTACTACTATTACTAATATAAATCATTTTATATATATCATCAATAAATCAAGGCTCGAGATATTTTTCGACGGTCTTAATTTTTTTTGCCGACGAGCAAAAGCTCTGTCTTTCGTCATCGCGAGATTGCCGCGCTACGGTTTGCGCCTACGCTCGCAATGACAGTGAGGAAACGTCATCTCAATGTTTTTTCTGTCATTGCGAAGGAGTGCGCGTCCCGATCCCCGCGCACGACTGCGGCAATCTCTTGTGCGGTGAATTTTTTCTGTTATCGCAAGCACGCTTTTGTTTTCCCTTATGTCATCGCGAGCCTGTTTGCTTCCCCTTTGTCATCGCGAGGCACGTCTCGGCGTGTTGTGGCGATCTTTTACATGGAGCGTAACAAATAGAGCGAGATTGCCGCAGTCGGACTACGTCCTCCTTCGCAATGACATTTCTTCGCTCTGTCATCGCGAGCTTGTAAAACAAGCGTGGCGATCTCCTGCGGGAAAAAGAAAGGACGATATTGCCGCGATCACTTAGACTTCCTCTCTTTCGCTAAGAAAATCGAAAATTTTCCGCAATGACAGAAAAGAGGACATTTTGACACAACTCTAATGACGGGATAGGGCGCGAAAGGACGAGATTGCTTCACCCCTGACTGGGTTCGCAATGACAATAAAAGCGCGAGTGCGCAATGCACCCGCCCTGTCATCGTGCGGCGGCGGAACGCTCTCCCCCTTGTCATCGCGAGGAGCGTTAGCGACGCGGCGATCTCGTATTTTCTTCCTTCATAAACTCCGTCAAGAAAAAAAAAGAAAAATTTTTTTCTCTTCGGTAAAAGCTTTTTGCTTGCAAAAGATAAAAAGATATGGTAAAATGAAATATAAGCCGCTAAAAAAAGTCGGCTTGGTTTCGTGTAAGGAGTAATCGAGAAAATGAAATTCGTAGCAGAAGGACTTGTTCTTTCCGAAAGCGCGATGACCGTTTCCAAGGCGTGCGCGGTGAGAACGTTGAATCCCGCTTTGGAGTGTATCAAAATCGCGGCGAAAAACGATTCGCTGGTCATGACGGCGTACGACGGGGAAATTTCCATCGAGAAAAAAATTCGTGCCGACGTGTTGGAAGAAGGCGAGATTCTCGTCAACGGAAAATATTTTACGGACTTTTTAAACAAAATAACCGATAAAACGGTCACCGTGGCGACGGGAGAAAGAGGCGTGGAAATTTTGTACGACGATTCTCGTTCCTTTATTCAATCTTTGCCTGCGACGGATTTTCCTTTCGTGAGAAAAGACGATACGACGGACTGCTTCGAAATCAAAGAAGAAGCGTTTAAAAGCCTGATCTCGAAAACGATTTTTTGTTGCGCGACGGACGATTCCCGTCCCATTTTAAAAGGTTGCCTTTTGGAAAAAAACGGAGACAAGCTCTATGCCACCGCGCTCGACGGATTCAGAATGGCGGTGTCCGAATGTGCCGTGGAAGGCGGATCGGATTCGAAAATCGTTTGCCCCGCGAGAACGCTCAACGAAATTTCCCGTATGACGGAAGGGGACGATAAAATTTTAAAAATCAATTTTTCAAAAAACACCCTTTCGGTTTCGTTCGAGGATACGGTGCTTCTCTCCCGTTTGTATATCGGCGAGTTCGTAAAAAAAGACAATATTTTTCCTCCGCAGTTCACAACGGAATTATACGTGAGAAAGGAAGAACTTTGCGACAGTATCGAACGCGCGGCGGTGTTGACGCGCGGCGATAAAAACAATTTAATCGTGCTCGATATCAAAAACGGATCGGTCGGCATTTCGGCAAATTCCGAAATGGGAAATCTTTCCGAAACGGTTGCGGGAGAATTGCACGGAAAAGAATTGAAGATCGCGATGAACGGAAAGTACGTCGCGGACGCGCTTAAAGTCATCGACGGCGAGTTCGTGAAAATGTCGTTCAATTCCGGCGTTTCGCCCTTTACGATAGAAAATAAAGAGAAAAAAGAGAGTTCTTATCTCATTTTACCTGTCAGAACCACCGCATAAACGCTTGACGGAAAAACAAAATTCCGTTATAATGGTAAGAGACTAAAACAAAAAAATAATTTCAGGAGAAAGAAAACATCATGAAAAGAACATATCAACCCAAGAAAAGACAGAGAAATAAGGTGCACGGCTTCAGAAAGAGAATGTCCACGAAATCGGGAAGAAACGTCTTGAAGAGAAGAAGAAACAAGGGAAGAAAGAAACTTTCCGAGTAACGAAAACAAGGGCAAGCCGCGACCGACTTTCGGTTTGCGGCTCGTTCGTTATAAACGAAAAAAATCATGGAATATCGTCGAATCAAAAAACAAGCGGATTTCCAAAAGCTTTTTTCCAAAGGAAAGCGTTTGTTTTCCGCTTCGTTGACGGTTTTATACGTTCCGTACAAAGAAAACCGCATGGGTATTTCCGTAGGAAAACGGCACGGAAAAGCTCATCGAAGAAACAGAATCAAGCGACTTTTGAGAGAATCTTTTCGGAAGAACGTCGGTTCTTTGAAGGGAACGTATTCGTTTATTTTGCTTCCCAAGGTAAAGGAAGAGTATTCTTTTAAAGTTTACGACGAAGAAATAAAAAGAATGTTCAAAAGGGAAAAATTATGAACGTTTCCCTTTCTTCTCTTTTTAGGAAAAACGGCGCGTATTTGAGAAAACATGTTTTTAAACCGTATATAAAAGCCGCATGCATGCGCTCGATCGTTTTTTATCAAAAAAAAATATCGAGGCATACCTGCATGTTTCGTCCCACCTGTTCGCAGTATACGTTGGAGGCTATCAACAATAAAGGCGTGTTGTTAGGGATCGTTTTCGGCTTTTTCCGTATTCTCCGTTGTCATCCTTTTGCGAAAAAAGGAGCGTATGATCCCGCACCCGAAAAAAGGTGCGTGAAATGGGTTTTATAAATCATCTTCAGTGTAAGGACAAACTATGAACGTATTGAACGGACTTTTATCCGTAACCGATCAAAGCAAAGCCATCTCCTTTTTAGGGGATATATTTCCCGTATCTTTAAATTGGCTCGGAAAATCGATTCGCGCTCTCATCGAGGGAGTCGGAGTCGTCGGCGTCGGAATTATCTTGTTCTCCGTCATTTTAAAGCTCGTCGTTTTGCCTTTCGATATCTATCAAAGGGTTTCGATGAGCAAACAAAACATTAAAATGAAGGAAATGCAAGGCAAGCTCGAAAAAATGCAAAAACAGTACGCCAACGATAAGGCGATGTATAACCAAAAGATGATGGAGCTTTACAAGGAAAACGGCATTTCCGTGTTTTCTTCCTGTTTGCCCGCCATTCTTTCGATCGTTATCTTCATCGTAGCCATCAACGCGTTTAACTCGTTTTCGCAGTATGCGAATTTGCAAAATTACAATCAAATGGTGACGGCGTACAATGCAAGCATCTCTTCGCATTGCGCCACTTTAGAAGACGAGATATCGTTCGAGGACAAGTATATCGTCGTAAAAGCTTCGAATCCGTCTTTAAACGAACGGTATGTTTATTTCGTCGTCGAAAACACGCAAAATCTTACTTCGGAATCCTCTTTTGAAGAAAAGAAATCGTTTATAGAGAGCGCGGAAAAGAGATATTACGTGGACAGCGACGCGTTGTACGTGGACAAAAAAGACGAAGTGGACGCCTTGAAAGGAGAGGGAGAAAATGCCCTTTCTACGGAGCAGGCAAGCGTCGCGTATATGGAAAAGCTTGCGCAGGCAAACGTGAAAAAAGTCTATGACGAAAAAGTAAAAGAAGACATGGGCTTTTTATGGATTAAAAACATTTGGGAAACGGACGCTTCGTATAAACACCCCGTTTTGAAGTACAGCGACTTTAAAAGTTCCGTACAAAAAGAAAAACTCGTCACCGACGACGGAAAAGTGAGTTTCGGAAAAATAGACAACGTCACGACGGCGTACACGGAAACGAGTTATACGAAAGTGACGGGACTTTTGTCCGCGGAGAAAAAACAAGCGAACGGATATTATATTCTTATCGTTCTTTCCATCGGTACGATCATACTTCAACAATTCGTCAGTATGAGAATGCAAAAAGAACAACAAAAATATTCTTCCGTTGACGGACAGGGCGCGATGAACCAAAAAACCATGATCGTCGTTATGACCGTCATGTTCGCGATTTTCTCGTTTATGTACAGTTCGGCGTTCTCGATTTACATGATCACGAGTAACCTGTTCTCGCTATTGACTTCCGTGATCATCAACAAGCTTGTGGCAGTTTCCGTGCAGAAAAAGGAAGCAAAAGCACTGCAGGAAAAATACGACAGACGTTTTCCGAATCGGACGAGTAACCGTAAACAATAAAAAACGCTGAAAGCGGAAGAATAGTCGAGGAGCAAAAATGGAAAAAACAGTCAGAGAATATACGGGAAAAACCGTAGAAGAAGCAGTTTCGAAGGGGTTGGAAGAACTCGGCGTAACGGAAGAAAACGCGGAAATCGTCGTTTTGGAAGAGCCTAAGAAAAAATTGTTCGGTTCGACGAAAGCACGCGTTCGAATTACCGTTTCGGAAAAAGAAGAACGGGAAGAAACTTTTTCCGCGGGCAAAGAGCGTTCGAACGAAGAAGACGGCAAAAGAGCGGAAGCGTTTTTGCAAGGTTTGCTCGAACAGATGAAGATCGACGCAACGTGCGAATTGAAAGGCTTCGAAGAACGTATTTTGATCGACGTGACGGCAGTCGATTCCGGCGAAATCATCGGAAAAAGAGGCTCTACGCTCGACGCGTTGCAAACGCTTGCAAGCGCGGTGGCGAATACGGGCAGAAACAAATATATCCGCGTGAACGTGGATTGCGAAGGATACAGAAAAAAGAGAGAGGAAACGTTGACTTCTCTTGCCGATAAGCTCGCCGTCAAAGCGATCGAAAGAGACAGAAAAATCAGATTAGAGCCGATGAATCCGTACGAAAGACGGGTGATTCACGCCGCTTTGTCCGATCGCGACGACGTGACGACGATATCCGAAGGAAAAGAACCGAACCGCTATGTCGTGATCGTTCCGAAGAATTTGACGAACGATTCTCTTCCCGCGATTCCCGCAAGAGGCGGAGAGAGAAATCACCGCGAAAAAGGCGGCAAAGGAAACTATTCCAAAGGCGGAAGCAGAGGGAATTTCAATAAAGACAAACGCGGCGCGTTTAAAGTCGGCGGCAGACCGAAACCCGCGGGCGGAGGCAAAAAGCCGACGAATCTCGACTTTTTCGGTACGTTCCTCGGGAACAGCAAAGACGATCGATAAAAAAGACAAAATAAGACAAAAAAAGACTCGCGAAACTTGTTTAAAGGCGAGTCTTTTTTGTTATACGTATAGTATCTCTTTTTCGTCTTTTTATTTACGAACGAGATTGCCGCGCTACGGCTTGCGCCTTCGCTCGCAATGACAAAGCCCCTCTGTCATGGCGAGTATGCCGTTTTTCGCCCGCCCCTGTCATTGCGAAGGAGTGCGCGTCCCTTTTCCCGCGCACGACTGCGGCAATCCCCTGCGTCGTTATAGGGAAGCGAAAGGGCGAGATTGCCGCGATCACTTCGTTCTCTCGCAATGACAATACCCCTCTGTCATCGCGAGGCACGCTTTAGCGTGCCGTGGCGATCTCCCTGCACGGATGACGCTTCTCCTCTGTCATCGCGAGCGAGGGCGGTTGCCCGAGCGTGGCGATCTCTTGCCATACATACGCAAAAGGCTAAAAAAAAGACGAACCGAAAATCTTGCGTTTTTTTCGAAAGTGTGATATACTATACTAAAGCGAATAAAATGTGAGATTGCCGCGGTCACTTCGTTCCCTCGCAATGACGGTGTGTGGTGAGAAAGGACGAGATTGCCGCGGTCGGACTAAAGTCCTCCCTCGCAATGACAAAGACGTTGCTATGATCCCTCGCGATGACAACACCCCTCTGTCATCGCAAGCTTGCCGTTTTTCGCCCGCCCCTGTCATTGCGAAGGAGTGCGCGTCCCTTTGCCCGCGCACGACAGCGGCAATCCCCTGCGTCGTTATCGGGAAGCGAAAGGGCGAGATTGCCGCGCTACGGCTTGCGCCTTCGCTCGCAATGACAAAAAGGTAACGCGCGCGCAATGACATTCTCCCCCCTGTCATCGCGAGCATGCTATTGTTTTTCCCCTGTCATCGCGAGGCACGCTTTAGCGTGCCGTGGCGATCTTCCTGCACGAGTGACGCTTCTTCCCTGTCATCGCGAGCGAGGACGGTTGCCCGAGCGTGGCGATCTCGAGAGCTTGCTTCCGCCTTTTAACGGGGGACGCAACGACATAAGAAAAAAAAGGAGTAGACATGGAGCGCGAGCCTACGAAAGAGCAAAAAGCGGTGATAGAAGAGCTTACGAAAAACATCGTTTTATATGCGAGCGCGGGGACGGGAAAAACGTTCACGATCGCGCGGCGCGTAGCGGAAATTATTCGGCGCGGACTTGTCTTGCCCGAAGAAATTTTGCTTGTGACGTTCACCGTGAAGGCTTGCAGGGAAATGCGGGAAGACGTGGGCGCGCTTATCGGCGAAACGGCTGAAAATTTAACGATTTCCACCGTTCACGGATTTTGCCTAAAACTTTTGACGGAAGAAGGCAGGCTCGAAAACAAAGATTTTATCGATCCCGTCGTATTCGACGAAGTCGATCAAGAAGAGCTTCTTCGCGATATTTTGTCTTCTTGTGCCGATAAATGGATTAGAAACGACGCGTTGAAAAAGGCGGGCATTTCTCTTACGGACGAAGCATTTTATTCCCTTCCCGTCAGAAAACGGCGCGGCGGCGTTTGGCGGCTTTTGAAAAAAGGAGTTTGGATTCATCGTTCGGGCACGATCGAGGAGAGCGAAGAAGAAGGCGAGATTGTGGCGGGAGTTTGTCCGTATTGCAAACGCGAACAGAATTTTCTTACTCCCGTTTGTTCGTTTTGCGGGGAGCGCGCGAAGATCGACGGACTCGATACGCCGAGAAATTTTGCCGTATTTCGAGGAAAAAGCGTTCTCAGAAATTTCGTAAGCGAATTGAAACACGAGCGCGAAGCATGCGGTTTTTATTCGGATAATCGGGAAAACGATTATTCTCTCGCGTACGAATCGTGCGTTCGTCGAGGCGGGGCAAGGCTTTCTTATCGCGTTTACGGAGAAAACCGCTTCGACGAAGCGGCGGAAGCGCTCATGCGCGCGCATGCGGGCGAATTTGTAGGCGAATACGAAAGAAGACTCGAAGAAGGCAATCGGGTGGACTTCGACGACGTTATTTTGCGTGCGAACGCGTATTTGAAAAACGACGAGATTCGAGCAAGGAGGCAAAGCCGTTACAAATATATTTTCGTGGACGAAATGCAGGACACGAGTCTTCTCGAATACGACGTATTGAAAAAATTGTTTAAAACGGCGAACGTGATGTTTTGCGGCGATCTGTTTCAGACCGTTTACGGTTGGCGCGGATCGATGCCCGAAAAAATTCTTGCCGATTTTACGGAAACGTACGGCGCGGTTTCGAAAACGTTCACCGAAAATTATCGCTCTACGAAACTGTTGACCGCGGCGGGACACGCTTTTTTAAAAAACGTTTTTCCGAAAACCGTCGGAAAAAGTTTGCCGGAGAATATCGAAGCGAAAAACGAAGAAAGCGGGGAAAAAATCGTCTGCCGCGCATACGGATCGCGGGAGGAAGAGGCGATTGCCGTTTACCGTTATGTGCGAAAGGCATTGAAAAAAGGCGAAAAATCCGTTTGCGCGGTCGTTCGTTCCAACGGTTATGCCGACGGATTAAAAAAGGAGTTCGATAAAATTTCGCTCGAGCTTCCCGAAGAAGAACGGGTTCGCTTTTTTACGATCGAAGGCGATAAAAGTTTTTTCAAGAAAGCGGCGATAAAGGATTTGCTCGCGCTTGTTCGAATCGCGCTCGATCCGAACGATGCGGCGAGTTCGGAACGCTTGGCGGAAAAGTACGTAAAAAGAGCGGGCGCGAAAACGTCGGAGTTTTTGCGAACGAAACCTTTCGGCGTCGATATGACTTCTTTTTTAAAAAAAGGGACGTACGAGCGGCACGATCCGTACGACGCTTTGCTTCGGGCATGGGAAGAAGGGCGCGTTTTCGTGTATGACACGGAGACGACGGGGCTGGACGTAAACGCCGATCAGCCCGTGCAGATTTCGGCGGTTCGGCTCGGAAAAGACGGAGTGACGGATTCTCTCGATTTGTTTGTTCTGCCCACGATTCCGATTTCGTTGCAGGCGGAGAAAACGCACGGATTTACGAGGGAAGAACTTATTCGACGCGGTGCGATTTCGCAAGCGGAAGCTCTTAAAAAATTTGCGGCGTTCACCGAAGGCGGCGTTCTCGTCGGGCATAATTCCGATCGGTTCGATTCTCCGCTTTTAAAGAAACGCTTTTACGACGAGGGACTTTCGTTCCCGAACGTCGAAGAAGAATTCGACACCTTGATTTTGGCGCGTATGTTTCACGGGGAGCTTGTCGATTACAAATTATCCGCGCTTTGCGAGCGGTTCGGCGTTATCAACGAATGTGCGCACAACGCTTTCGGAGACATCGAAGCGACGGCGAAATGCCTTTCTCGCATCGTCGAAGAGGACATACTCCCCTCTTTCGAGCAGAGAAGAAAAATTTGCGAAAAGTACGCGGCGACGTTTGAAAAATTTTACGCTTTTTATGCCGAAGCAAAGAGGAAAATTTTCGAAAACGAAAACGAGGGATTTATTTCTTGGGCAAGCGAACGGCTTGCCTTGCGCAAGCGGTATTCGACGACGGAAGACGCGCTTGCCCTGCGGGAGACGGAAGAGCTTTTTTCGGCGGGAACGAAGCCGTTTTCAAGCTTTTTGCGCACGTTTTCGGAAGAAGCGTCGATTATCGGCGGCAAGACGGACGTGCTTTTCGGGCGAAAAAACGCCGTGCCGATCGTGACGGTGCATCAATCGAAGGGGTGCGAGTTCGACGTCGTGTTTCTTTCGGGGGCGGACGGGAAGAATTTCCCGAACGCGCAAGCCGTCTCTTGCGGGCAGGAAGACGAGGAAAAACGCGTGTTTTACGTGGCGATGACGCGCGCGAAAAAGAAGCTTGTGCTCACGAGAGTGCGCGGAAACGGAGCGACTCCGTACGTAAAGGAGATCCCCGCGGCGTTTTTGGACGCGGAGGGATTCGAGGAGGACGAATGGAACAGGGCGTAAGCGTCGGGCAACTGACGGCGTATATCAAAAACAGAATAGAAAACGACGAAAATTTACGGTTTATACCCGTGGTCGGGGAAATTTCGAATTTCGTGCGTCACCCGAGCGGGCATATGTATTTCAGTTTAAAAGACGAAGAAAGCCAGATAAAAGCCGTTATGTTCAAGGGATCGAATTTGCGCCTTGCTTTTCGCCCGGAAAACGGTATGCGCGTGATTGCGGTCGGAAACGTTTCCGTATACGAGCCGAGGGGAGAATATCAACTTGTCGTTTCGCGGCTTTTGCCGCAAGGGATCGGGGATTTGTTCGCCCGTTTCGAAGCGTTGAAAAAGAAACTGTCGGCAGAGGGGTTGTTCGACGAATCGCATAAAAAGCCGTTGCCGAAATTCCCGAAGAAAGTGGGGGTGGTCACGTCGCCGAGCGGAGCGGCGGTGCGCGATATCATGAATATCGCGGAAAGGAGATGCCCTTTGGTGCAACTCGTATTATATCCCGCTCTCGTGCAGGGTGCGGGCACGGAAGAGGCTTTGATCGAAGGTCTCGATTATTTCGAACGGACGGGCGCGGACGCGGTGATTATCGGGCGCGGAGGCGGAAGCACGGAGGATTTGTGGGGCTTTAACGGCGAGCGTTTGGCAAGAAAGATTTTTTCCGTGCATATTCCCGTCGTATCAGCCGTAGGGCATGAAACGGATTTCACGATTTGCGATTTCGTTGCGGACAAGCGCGCGCCTACGCCTTCCGCCGCGGCGGAACTGGTCGTGCCCGATATTCGAACGTTGCTTCGCCAAACGGATTCGGCGTTCGATCGGATCGTTGCCGCGCAAAAAGCGCGATTACACGCGGAAGAGACCGCGTTGATCGGGTTTCAAAGAACGTTCTCTCGGCGAGGGGCGGAGCGTGCGTTGTTGCGGGCGGAAACGGAATTTGCGGGGATCGTGAAAAGATTGGAAGGCTTAAACCCGCTTGCGGTGCTTTCGCGCGGCTTTGCAGTGGTGCAAAAAGACGGCGAAACGGTGAAAACAAAAAGCGCGTTGTCGGCGGGAGATTGTGTGACGTTGCGATTTTGCGACGGAGAAAAACGGGCGACGATCGAGGAGGACAAACAATGAAAAAACAACAAACGTATGAAAACGCCGTGAAGGAATTGGACGAAATAGGCGATAAGTTGGAAAGCGGAGAGCTTACGCTCGACGAGTCGTTAACGGAGTTTGCAAAGGGCGTGGAACTGATTAAATTTTGCCGCGAAACGCTTTCGGGCGCAAAAAAGCGAATGACGATTTTAATCGACGGGGAAAACGGCGAAAAGGAAGAAGAGCCGTTCGATCCGGAAAAGTATACCGATCAAGGATAATAGTGTGTCTTTTCTGATCGCGGGCACGCTTGCTTTTCCCTTTTGTCGTCGCGAGCCTGCCTTGGCGTGCCGTGGCGATTTCCTGCGGTGTGACGTTTTCTTCTGTCATCGCGAGCCTGCCTTGGCAGGCGTGGCGATCTCCTGTGAGGGAACGAAAAGGCGAGATTGCCGCGCTACGGCTACGCCTACGCTCGCAATGACATTGTCATCGCGAACCTGTTTGCTTCCCCCCTGTCATCGCGAGATACGCCTTGGCGTGCCGTGGCGATTTCCTGCGGTGTGACGTTTTCTTCTGTCATCGCGAGCCTGCCTTGGCAGGCGTGGCGATCTCTTGCGGGAAAACGAAAGGGCGAGATTGCCGCGCTACGGCTTGCGCCTACGCTCGCAATGACGGTGTGGTGGACGAAAGGGCGAGATTGCCGCGGTCGTGTGCGGGGTGCACGCTCCCTCGCAATGACAAAAAAGAGGAACGTCGTCGCAATGACAATACGATGGGCGTACGCTCTCGCGCGAAGAAAAAATCATGCGATAACGTCGGAAGGAGAAGCGCGGCGGGAGCATCTTTGCCATAAAAACGCGGCGAGTGCGTCGGAAATGATCTCGGACATGGTATACACCAAGCCGAGCCGCGTTGTATTAAAAAGTCCGTAATTCGCCAAGGATTTTTCCGCAACGACGCCTACGACGGAGACGTTCCCGACAGAACCGAGTTTTTTCCCCGCGCCCGCGCCCGGCAAAAGAGGCGACGAGTTGACTTTGATAAGACCGACGTCTCCGTCCGAGCCGATCGCGGCGTCGACGGCGATAACGTTGCTTTCTTTATGCACGGTTTTCAAAAAGCGGCGGAGAACGCCGATTTCCTTGGCTGTGACGGGCGATTGCAACGTACCGTAAACGAAAGAGCCGAGACCTTGCGTTTTATATTTTAAAAGCGCGCCCGTGATCGGACCTAAACTGTCCCCCACGGCGAGGTCGCTTCCGATGCATGCCACGACGGGCGGAAACGGACTTTCGGGAAGCAGTTTTTCGAGCGCGACGGTGACGCCGTCCGCGGCGTACTTATTATAGCGGTTGAACGAGTATTCCATGGCGGAAAGTATTGACGACAAGCGCGGCAAATAAACGAGAAAGTAAAAAAAATATCGTCATAAAAACGCATGACGAGGATTAAAAGGATAAAAACGAGTGAAAAATCGAAAAAAGCAAGGAAGGTTAAAAAAATGAGCGGATTATTGTTGACCGAAAACGTGTTCGAAAGCGGATTCAAAAGCGCGTACTTCGTCGATATTGCGGCGGTCGTTTTCTTTTTCGTGCTCTGTTTGCACGGCGCGCGGCGCGGAGCGATTCGTTTATTGCTCGGGTTTGTAGCGGCGGTTGCGGCGATCGTGATTGCGTTCGTGTTTGCGGATAAATTCGCGACAAAGCTTAACGAGTGGTTTTCTCTCGGCGATTCGATCGCAAGAGGGATCGAAAAATCGCTTTTGAAAATAAAAGGGTTCGATGCGGATTTGTCGGAAACGGGCATGACGGCGGCTCTCGAGGGCGTGTCGCTTCCGTCGTTTATCAAAAAAGCGTTGATCGGGCAATTCGCCGACTCGTCTCTGCCCGAAGGCACAACGCTCGCTTCGAAGGCGGGCGTCGTCATGAGCGGGTATATTTTGCGATTGATCGCATGGATCGCGTTGTTTTTGCTTGTCAAGCTCGGAATGTCGCTTATCTGTCGCTTGCTTTCCGGCGTGACGGAGCGAATCGTGGTTCTTTCCGCCGCCAACTCTCTTCTCGGCGGGTGTATCGGCGCGTTGAAAGCTTTTGCGATCGTTTGCGGCGTACTCGCGATCGTCGCGCTACTTCCGAGCGGCTCGTTGTCGGCACTCTTAAACGAAACGTTTTTTATCCGATATCTCTAT
Organism: uncultured Oscillospiraceae bacterium; assembly: GCA_964538475.1. Taxonomy (GTDB): domain Bacteria; phylum Bacillota; class Clostridia; order Oscillospirales; family Oscillospiraceae; genus Faecousia. The sequence continues at coordinate 35,709 of CAZIGE010000011.1, forward strand.
AACGAAAATCCGATTTTGAAGTTGTTTTCGCTTTAAAGACACGGTGAATATTTGTAAAAAAACGCATATATTTTCCTTTTTTTCTCGAGATAAAGAAAAGTTGTCCACATTATTGCGAGTTATCCACAGAAAAAACCGCAAGTTGTGCACATTTTTCGAATAGTTGTGGATAAGTTATCCACAACTCATAAGAAAATACGGCGAAAAACGACCAAAAGTTCGCGTTTTTTACGAAAAGTTGAAAAAAGTTATCCACAATATGCAAAAAATGCGTGTGGATTTCCTTGAGTTGTCCACAAATCGGGAAGGATATCCACAGTCGGGGGAGCGATGACGGCGCGGGGAACGAAAGGGCGAGATTGCCGCGCTACGGCTTGCGCCTACGCTCGCAATGACATTCACCCCCCGTTTTGTCATCGCGAGCCTGCCTTGGCAGGCGTGGCGATCTCCTGCAGGGGCGACGTTTTTCTTCTGTCATCGCGAGCGAGGGCGGTTGCCCGAGCGTGGCGATCTATTGTCGTGTGGGAACGAAAGGGTGAGATTGCCGCAGTCGGACTACGTCCTCCTTCGCAATGACAATGTGGTGCACGAAAGGGCGAGATTGCCGCGGCATGTTCCATGCCTCGCAATGACAATATGTCTGACGAAAAGGCGAGATTGCCGCAGTCGGACTACGTCCTCCTTCGCA
>CAZIGE010000012.1:0-36251 GCA_964538475.1 uncultured Oscillospiraceae bacterium
TTTGTCCGATCTCGAAAATATCGAAAATCTGGACACGGTGGGTGGTTCGTATAAATCCCCAATGTGTCCACCAAAAAGAAACGACGATTTTCCTAAGAAAGTCGTCGTTTCTTTTTGGTCTTTTCTCTTTTCTCTCTTCACTTTTAACATTCTCCAGCAATCGTCGTTTCCAGAGAAAAAAATAAAAGAGAAGAGAGAAGAGTTGCCTTGCAAAGGTTCAAATCTGTTACATGGTCGGTGGAAATATCTTTTTTATCGACCATTTCACAGGAGAGCCATACGAACATGAAGCGGTTATTTACATCACCGCGCATGGTTTTGTATTGCTCTGCTCTCTGTAAAACGGAAGATGCGCCGTGGTTTTTCCATGGCGCATCTTCCGTTTATGCTTCTACTCATGGCGAATAACAGCAGTGCCGTGGAGCATGGCGCGGAAAAGCACCTGCTTTCACAGGTGCTTTTCCGCTTACAAATTTCGGAGGGTCTGTCAGGATCAGATGCGCTTACGCTGCACATCCTTTTCGTACTGTTCGATCTGCGGGAACCACTGTCCGTCCATCGGCTTGTCGCAGGAAGCGCAGTATGCATCCCACACCTCGCCGAACGGCATGGTCTTCAATTCTTCCTGCATCACCATCAGCTTCGTCCAGTTTCCGGCATTTTGCAATTCGGTCAACGTGTCGTTCGGCTGGAGCAGCGCGAACAGCAGGCACTTTTGCAGATTGCGGAAGCCTGTGACCCACGCGCTGACGCGGTTGATGGATGCATCGAAATAGTCCAGCGCAATGAAGACCTTGTCCAGACCGCAGCGGACGATCTCCTTGCACAGTTCCTTCGTTTCATCGTCGAACAGGACAACATGGTCGGAGTCCCAGCGCACGCCGCGCGTGATATGCAGCGCCATTTTTTTATCATAAGCCAGAACAGCGGAGATCTTATCCGAAACGACCTCGGTGGGATGGTAATGCCCGTTGTCCATCAGGCTGATGCAATCGGGACGGGAATCGGCATACTTCAGGCACCATTCCGCCGAACCGACGGTATAGCTCTCTACGCCGATGCCGAACACCTTCGACTCTGCGCAGGGATAGACCTGCTCGGGGTCAAACGGCTCGGAAAGGATCTCGTCGAACGACTGCTTATAACGCGCACGCGGGCCGAGCCGATCCGCTGGGATATCCTTAAACCCGTCGCCGGTCCAGATATTCATGACGCAGGGCTGTCCCAGCTCACGGGCAAGATAATTGGAAATGCGAATGGATGCCTTTCCATGCTCGACCCAGAACTTCCGCGTTTCCTCATTCGGAGAAGACAGCGTCAGCGGATCGCACATGGGATGGGAAAAGAACGTGGGGTTGAAATCGCACCCCAGACCGCGTTCCTTGCAGAAATCCACCCATTTTCGGAAGTGCTTCGGCTCCAGCTTGTCGCGATCGACCCAGGGATTTTCCTCGTCGAAGATCGCATAGGACGCATGCAGGTTCATTTTTACCTGACCGGGGACGAGCGAGATGACCTTATCGATATCGGCCATCAGTTCCTCGGGCGTGCGCGCCCGACCGGGATAGTTGCCCGTCGTCTGGATGCCGCCCGTCAGGGGCTTGTTCGGATCCGTGTCAAAGCCGCGCACATCGTCACCCTGCCAGCAGTGCAACGAAACGGGTACGGTTTTCAGCTTCTCGATCGCAGCGTCGGTATCGACGCCCAGTGCGGCATATTTTGCCTTTGCCTCAGCATAGCTCATACATGTACCTCCATTTGGATCATTAAATTTCCGAGTGCAGTCGCCTCGATCGGCAGCGCGATGACCTGTTTTCCGGTCGCTTCCTCCGTCAAACGATTAAGGAATGCATTTTTAGCCCCGCCGCCGACAATATACAGCTTATGATACCGTTCACCGGTATTGGCTTCCAGCTCTTCGATCGCCTGTCGATAGCTGACGGCGAGCGAGCGGTAAGCGCAGGCAAAGTAGTCACCCACGGTATGCAGCGCGTGATCCGTTGCAAGATCGAACGCGTCTTTCATGCTCTTCGGTGCCAGGAACTGCGGTGCGTTCGCATCCACCAGAATGCGGCATGTGCTTTCCTGTGCCAGCTCGACGATCTGCGGGAAGGACATATCGGGGCAAAGCTCCTTTTGCAGGTTATTGACCAGCCACATACCCATGATATTTTTCTGGTAGCGATTATAGCCTACGCCGCCTTCATTGGAGTAATTGGCCTCACGGCTTCCCGCATCGGTGATCGGTGCCTGTGTTTTGACCCCCAGCAGGCTCCATGTACCGGATGAGATATACGGCTCGTTCCCATCCATGGGGATGCCGACGACAGCCGAGCCCGTATCATGTGTCGCGCACAGAACGGCCTTGCAGTTGCCACCGACACGCGCCGCGATATCCGGTTTCAGCTCGCCCAGCACCGTGCCGGGGCGGCTCAGCGGCGGAAACAGGTGCGGCGGATAGGAAAGCGCATCCAGCAGCTCGCGGTCGAACTCCCCTGTCTGCGCGTCGATCAGACCCATCGTCGTAGCGTTGGTATACTCCCGTGCCTTGACACCCGAAAGCCGATACAGCAGGTATTCCGGGATCATCAGCATATCGCTCGCATGCTCCAAGCGGCCGTTTCGCAGGTCATCGTAGATCTGATAGATCGAATTAAACGGCTGGAACTGGCAGCCGGTATGCCGATACAGCGTTTCGAACGGAACGATTTCATGCACCTTCGGGATCGTATCGTCCGTCCGTCGGTCGCGATACGCGTAAACCGGAAGGATCTCCGCGTCGCCGTTCATAAGCACATAATCCACGCCCCAGGTATCTACCGAGAGACTTTCGATCTGCGGATACTGCCGAAAAGCCTCTGCTATACCGCATACAACGCTTTCAAACAAGCCGTGGATGTCCCACACAAGATGCCCGTCCTGCGCATGCACGCCATTCGGAAAACGAAAAACCTCTTTTGTCTGAACAGTGCCGTTTTCCTTCCACCCGATGATATGGCGGCCTGAGGAAGCACCGATATCGATAGCCAGAAAATAGGACACAATATCCCCCCGTTCCGATGAAATTCGTCACGCACACGCCACAAGCGGCGGTGCGCACACACTATCAATTAAATTGTGCCAGAATTTCCGCGAGTTTCACAGGTCCACGTTTGTTCAAAAAAGTGTCCTTATTTGCAGTCGCGGTAGCCCTTCGGCGAAGTGCCGAAGCGCCGCGCGAAAATACGGTGAAAATAGCTCAGATTTTCATAGCCGACACTGACGGCTATGTCCGCCACGTTGCGGCGCGTATTGCGCAGCAGCCATGCCGCCTGAGAAAGACGCTTCTCCTGCACAAGCTCGGTATAGTTCTTTCCCGTGCGGCGCTTGATCTCGCGCGAGAGCCATGCGATATCGTAATGCAGCAGCTGCGCGATCTGCGTCAGGCTGCCGTCGGCATAGTGCTCTTCGATGTAGCGCAAAACGCGAACGATCATATCCTGCTCGGCACTGCCGACGGTCAACTTATCCGTATGGTTCAGAAGCTGCACAAACAGCAGTCCCATCGTCAGCTGGTTGATACTGCGGCGGTTCGGTGTATCGGAGATCAGCGTCCAGAGCAGATTTTCCACGAGATTTTGCACGGGCTTGATATCCGCGACCCTAAAATGCAGGTAGGCAGGCGTACCGCTGCCACACAGGCAAGCCACGATAAACTCCCGCAGCGGTGTATCCTCGCTCCCGAGGAAATCCAGCGTGCCGCTGAAAAATTCGGGTCGAACGATAAAATTTACGGCAATGTCCCGTTCGCCTGCGGGCAGGATCTCCTGACGGGTATTCTGCCCCATCAGAAGCAGCTCCCCCTCGCGCAGCGTGATGGCAGTATCGTTCACCACATGCCGCGTCACGCCGCGGCACATATAAACGATCTCCACATAGTCATGCGTATGCGGCGGAAAATGGACAAAGCGCGTATGCGGGCGCACGGCGATCAGTTTCCCCTGCTCCAGCAGCTTTTGCCCGGATATCACATTGGAGCTTTCCTCGTTCATATACAGCGTGCGGTCGATCCCATTGCGCCCGGACAGCAGCTGTGATTCCTCCGCCGTGATGACCGCAAGCCGTGCCATGATCCGTTCATCCATAGTCATTCCCCTGCCTTTTCATAGGTCACGATCAGAAACTCGATCTTCGTTTCCAGCCGCGTGCAGGCGCTGAGCTTTTCCCGATCGGTCGGCGAAGTGTGGAAATAATACGGTGTCATGTGGAAGAGGCTTTGCATGTCCTGCGGATCGGTCAGCACGATCTGCGCAGACACGCGTCGGGTATCGATCGGGCGCAGCAGGTTCGTCTGCGGCAGTCGCTCGTCATTATAGTACGCCGACGCATACAGCACCTGCTTCAGGCCGAACAGATGTTCCCGTCCCGGGATCACCGAGTACAGCCTTCCCCCGGGCTTCAGCACGCGCGCAAATTCCGTTTCGATAAACGGCGCGAACAGGTGCGTGGCATAGTCAAAAGTTCCGTCGGCCACCGGGATGTTCGCCATATTGGCAACGAAGCAGGTCGCGTGCCCGCGTTTTGCCGCAAGACGCACCATTTCACGCGAAATGTCAAAGCCGTAGACCGCAGGCCCGTTCAGACGTGCAAGCGCGTCGGTGTAATACCCCTCGCCGCAACAGATATCCAGCAGCGTCCCGCGCTGCCCGAAAAAAATCGCGCACAGCGCGTCACGCAGCGGCGCATAATAGCCTTTTTCCAAAAAAGCATGGCGGGAGCGGGCGGCCAGCTTGTCATCACCGATCTTATCGCCGTTTTTGCTTCCGCGCAGAAGGTTGACATACCCCTCTTTGGCCACATCGAAGCAGTGCCCGTTTCGGCATCGAAGCGACCCGCCTTGCAGCTGCATCGCGTCCCCGCAGACCGCGCAGCGCAACAGGGCATAATCTTTATGCATTTGGTTCAATCGCATACCGCCCCCTTTTTTCACCTATTATAGCGCCTGCGGCGCAAAAAAACAATCGCGCGGAAGAAACTTTTTGAAAAGCGATGCAAAATTCGTTGTATTTGGGGGAAACTGATGCTATAATGATGAAATGGGGAATAGACTATGTGTACCGCGATCGCCTGGCATGGCGCACATCCGCTGTTCGGCAGAAATCTGGATCTGGAATATGCTTATCAGGAAGTCGTAACGATCACACCGCGCGCGTATGTGCTGCGGATGCGCCGTATGCCTGCCCTGCTTTCGCACTACGCCATGATCGGCACGGCGACTGTCTCGCAGGGATACCCGCTGTATTACGAAGCGACCAACGAAGCGGGACTGTCGATGGCGGGGCTGAATTTCCCTGGCAATGCCGTGTATGCCTCCCCCGCCGATGCCGAAAACGCACTCGCCCCCTTCGAGGTCATCCCGTGGGTGCTCGGCCAATTCGCCACCGTGCGGGAAGCATCGCAGGCGCTTGCAAAATGCAGCATCGTCCACATCCCGTTCAGCAGGGAATTTCCGCTCACACCACTGCATTGGCTTATGTCCGACGGCACCTCTTCTCTCGTACTTGAGCCTATGCAAGACGGGCTCCATCTGCTCGAAGATCCCGTAGATGTGCTGACAAACAGCCCGCCGTTTGCTTACCAGATGCAGCATCTGGCGCAGTTTCGCGGTGTCTCGGCCGCACCGTCCGATGCGCGGTTTGCGCCGTCCGTCTCCCTCCCGTCTTACAGCAACGGCATGGGTGGCCTCGGCCTGCCCGGGGATTTTTCCTCGACCTCACGCTTCGTAAAAGCGGCTTTCATTCGGCAAAACAGCGTCAGCTGCGATGTCGGATCGGACATTGTGCATTTCTTTCACATGCTGGCCGCCGTTGCCATGCCGCGCGGGAGCGTCCTGCTCGCAGACGGCCGTGCGGAGATCACGCGCTACAGCAGTTGCTGTGATGCCGCGACCGGGATCTATTACTATACAACAAGCGAAAGCGGCCGCATATGCGCGGTAGACATGCGGCGTGAAAGAACGGATCGCGCCGACCTGATCTGCTATCCGATGGAGCGGCGACCGTTTTTCCGTTTACAAAATTAGGACGTGCCGAAGCTTTTCGCGGCGCAGCACCCGAACCGCTCGCACGTCCAGGGGATCAGGAGGTAACCGTATGCCAATCAAACAGATCGACTATATCCAGAAATTCCGTGACTCCAGTCTGGAGACCGATGCCGTCGGTATCCGCCCGGGCAGCGCATACAGCTACTGCGCCGCAACGCCCGCCGATGCACGGGTCGTTGCATGGGCAGACATCGACGATGTCCATTTCTGCAAATTCGAGGACGACTCCACGATTTATGTTGTGCAGCCGCAGGCCGAGCCGTCGCAGGCTGTCCATGCCGTTGCCGCTGATTTTCCGGGTCTGATGGGGCTGATCGTCGCCTGCACACACGCTTCCGTCCTGTGGCAGGCACATCGGATGACACGGGCACAATTCGAGGCGCTCTGCGCCGCGCAGCGTCCCGGCGCGAAACAGCGCTCCGTGCTGCGTGCGATCGGCAATATTTATCACCCGCCCGTGATCGATGATCCCTACGGCTACATGCAGCAGCAAAGAGCACGAAACATAGTGAGGAAATCATGAGATATCAAACCATACTTTTTGATCTGGACGGTACGATCACCGACTCGGGCGAAGGTGTCATGCACGGCATGGAGATCGTCCTGCGCCATTATGGCCTCCCCGTACCCGACCGGCAGGCACTTCGCGTCATCGTCGGTCCGCCGCTGCGCGACAGTTTTTTGCGTTTCGGCGTCCGACCCGATCGGACGGAGGAAGCGATTGCCCTGTATCGGGAATTCTATCTTGCACAGGGATGGCTGGAAAACTTCGTCTACCCCGGCCTGGAGCCGCTGCTGTGCTCTCTGCGCGATCTTGGCTGCAAGCTCTATGTCGCAACCTCAAAACCCGAGAAGATCGCAGTGCAGGTTCTGGAGCATTTCGGCCTTGCTGCATATTTTACCTGCATCTGCGGCGCTTCGGAAGACTGCACGCGTGACAGCAAAAGTCAGGTCATTGCCTACCTGCTCGATCGGGTCGAAACGGGTTCTTCCGTCGTCATGATCGGTGACACGCATTACGATGTGCAAGGTGCCGCCTGTTTCGGGATCCCGACCATCGGGGTTGCCTGGGGATACGGCGAAGTATCCTCCATGGAGCAGGCGGGTGCTCTCGCCGTCGCACGCGACCCGCAGCAACTTCTTGCAATGCTGAAATAGCAACGCAGATCTTCAAACAGATGACCGCAGCAAACGGAGGACAATATGGCTTTTGATTTTAAGAAAGAATACAAAGAGTTTTATATGCCGAAGAACAAGCCGCAGATCGTAACTGTTCCGAAGGCAAATTACATAGCCGTCCGCGGTAAGGGCGACCCGAACGAAGAAGGCGGCGCGTATCGGCAGGCCATCGGTGTGCTGTATGCGATCGCCTATACCCTGAAAATGAGCTACCTGTCCGATCATAAGATCAACGGTTTTTTCCAATACGTCGTCCCGCCGTTGGAGGGCTTCTGGTGGCAGGAAGGCCGCACGGGAATAGACCACGCAACCAAATCCGCCTTTTGCTGGATCAGCGTGATCCGCCTGCCCGATTTTATTTCCCGTGCGGATTTCGACTGGGCGGTCGAAACGGCCTCTAAGAAAAAACAGCTGGATTGCTCGTCGGCAGAATTTCTTACGATCGAGGAAGGATTGTGCGTTCAGATCATGCACTACGGTCCGTTTGACGATGAGCCGACCACGGTTGCGCTCATGGACGATCATCTGGCGCAAAACGGATACGTCAATGACATGAGCGAAAAAAGGCTGCACCACGAGATCTACCTGTCCGATGCCAGAAAAGTCGCACCGGAAAAATGGAAGACCGTTATTCGTCATCCGATCCGAAAAGCATAAAGTTTCGGCCTGTGATCGCGATCACAGGCCGGATTTACCGTTATATGCAGATAAGAGGAGCAAAAAGCCGCTCTATTCGGCAAGCGCGTTGCGAATATAATCGCCCACCTGCGCCACATCCATTTCCAGCACCGCCGCGAATTCGGCCGCCAGCAGGCGCTGCGCGTCCCGCAGGAAATTTTCATCACACAGGTGAAATTTCTTTCCTGCTGCAAGGCACGCCGCCCGATGTCCATGCAATGTGTGGATCATTTGCAGCAGCGCTTCGCGGTCACACGAGGATATCATGCTGCGGTACAGATTTTTGCGCTGTGCCTCGTCACCGATCCAGCAGTCTTCGCGAACATGTGCGGAATGCAGCAGCTCGGATATCTGCTCTTTATTCAAAACGGGGCGGATCTTCGCAAGCGCCGCAGGGTTGTTGCAGGGGACATAGTACATCGAAGCGGAACGGTCGACCGGCTTCAGCACAAAATACTGCACCCGTTTTCCGTCGACGCTGCGTTCTTCCACTGCGCAGATGTCGCACACTCCCTGAACGCCATACACCACACGATCTCCGATTCGATACATCCCGTTCACCCTCTTTCCGAATTCTGGCTCTATTATAGCATAAACGGGAAAAAATTGCATGTGGAAAAATTGCTTAAAATTTTGCTCTCTTTTTGGTGGAATTGTCGTTATCCGACCGAAATCGCATAGTGCTTCAGCCACACATTCAGCTGTAGCATATACGCGATCGTCTGCGGTCTGCGCATGAGCTGCCCGTACCACGGCCAGGACAGTTCCATGTCCAGCAGTTCCCGCAGCTTTTCCGCGGGGACCAGTGCAAAGATCGGGCTGTCCGCCGCGTCTATGACGCGCCGCAGTTGCGCGCAGACCAGCTGCTCGTAAGCCGGGTCATGTGTTTTCGGATAAGGGCTTTTCCTGCGATACAGCACCTGCTGCGGCAGGATCCCCTCCATCGCCGCGCGAAGCAGTCCCTTTTCCCGCCCACGATAGTCCTTGTATTCCCACGGCACGCCGTAAAGGTATTCCGCGATGCGATAGTCGCAAAACGGAACGCGCACCTCAAGGCCGTGGTACATGCTCATGCGATCCTTTCGATCCAGCAGTGTCTGCATGAACCATCGGAAATTCAGATCGACCATTTGCTTCATCCTTCGCTCCGCATCCGACGTTTCCGGCAGGATATCCGCCTTCTTTACGGTGTCGCGATAGCAGCTTTGCACAAAATCCGTCGCATCGATCTGCGCGTGCAGCTGCGGATGCATCAGCAGCGCGCGCTGCGCAGTCGTCTGCGCCCACGGAAATCCGTCATGATCGCGCACCTCGGGGTCGCGATACCACGGGTAACCGCCGAATATCTCATCGGCGCATTCGCCGGAAAGCGCCACCTTAACATGCCTGCGGATCTGCCCGCAAAAAGCCAGCAAGGACGCGTCCACATCGGCCATGCCGGGCAGATCGCGCGCGCACATTGCACTTTCCAGTGCGTCCGAAAGCTCCTGCGCGGATAATACCGTCCAGTGGTGATCGCACGGGAGTTCTTTTCGCATCAGTTCGATATACGCCGTGTCCGAATCGGGCTGAAATTTTCCCGGTCGGAAATATTCGGCGTTTCGTTCATAATCCAGAGAGAACATCGGTATAACGCGTCCCTGCGCAGCTGCTTCCGTCGCGCAGACTGCGGAGATGATGCCGGAATCCAACCCGCCCGACAGGAATGTGCCAAGCGGAACATCCGAGATCATCTGCCTTCGGATGGCATCGAGCACCAGCGATCTGACGTGCGCCACCGTATCCGCAAAACTTTCCGTGTGCGGACGGTCACGCAGCTGCCAATATCTGCGAATGGTCAATATGCCGTTACGGTAGATCCCGTACTGTCCCGGTTCAAGCTCGTAAATATCACGCAGCACGCCGCTGCCGGGCATTCTTCCCGGCCCGAGCAGCAGGATCTGTGCAGCGCCCTGTGCGTCAAGCCGCGCCGTCACATTCGGCATAGCCAGCAGCGTTTTGATCTCGGATGCGAACGCCAGCATCTGCGTATTATGGATAAAAAAGAGCGGCTTGACGCCGATTCTGTCCCGCGCCAGAAACAGCTGCCGCTTTCGCTCCTCCCAGACCGCGAAGGCAAATATCCCGTTCATCCTGTGCAGTGCCTCCGCGCCCCACTGCGCATAGGCGTGAAGCACCACCTCGGTATCCGAGTGTGTATGAAACACATGTCCGAGCGTGCACAGCTCCTGCCGTAGCTGCGCCGTGTTATACAGCTCGCCGTTGTAGGTAAGGATATATTTTTCCGCGCCGAATTCCAGCTCCATCGGCTGCCGCCCGCCCTCGGGGTCGATGACGGCAAGACGAGTATGCAGCAGCGTAATGTTTTCAAATCGATAGACCCCGTTCCCGTCCGGCCCGCGTCGTTTCATGGTCCCCAGCAACTTTTCCTGCACGTCCTGATCCGGGCAAACGCCTAAGATCCCCGCGATCGCACACATAAGCATCCTTCCTTTCCTGATTGGATAGTATATGCGGATCTTCGCAAAATGTCCGTATCGATCGATCTGTTTTGGGGGATACTTTTGTGGGTGATCGAAATGACAGAGGACCAAAAGCTGCTCGACGCAGTGCTGAAAACCGCGCAAATGGGTCGCTTCGGCATTGAAACGGTCATGGAGCAAGCCGTTTCACCGAACCTGAAGCAGGAACTTCGCACACAGAAAAGCCAATACGATGCCATAGAAAACGAGGCGCACCGTTTAGCTGCACATTACGGCTGGAAACTGCGGGGGCTCTCGCCCGCGCTGCGCTGGATGTCCGCTGCGATGAGCCGCGCATCTGTTCTCGGCAGTGCGCCCGACTCCAGGATCGCGGGCATGCTCGTGCAGGGCAATGCGATGGGGATAATAAAGGGCATGCGCTATCTGCACAGAACCGAAGGCTGCGAAGCGCCAATCATGGAGCTAGCGCAGGAGCTTGTCGCGCGCGAGCAGGATAACCTGCAAAATGCACAGCCGTTTTTGTAAGCGGCTGTGCCTACACATCGCACATTTTTCCCTCCTGTCACATACCATGTTGTGAAAGGAGGGATTTCTCTGCGTGCAATCGGATACATACGCGTCAACGCCTATACAGGCAACGCCCGCATTCCGCTGGAGAATGTTGCGGTGGCCGTGACCGCCGCAGACGGCACGGCCATCGCCATGCGTCTTACCGACCGAAACGGTCTGATCCAACCGATCGAAATTCCTGTCCCGGACGAGAGCGCCGGATTGACACCGGACAGCGGAACGATCCCCTACACATCGGTCAACCTCTACGCCGGCCTTGCAGGCTACGAGCAGGTGGAAAACAGCGCCGTTCAGGTATTTCCCGACACGGTGACCAGTCAAAATCTGGAACTGATCCCGAATGCGGAGCTTCCCGACAGCTTTGCGAAGATCGAGCAATTCCGCACGCTGCCGCAAAATCTCTAGGGGGTGTGCCATGCCGACTGTCATTCCTTATGTTCCGCAGCGTATCACCGTACATCTCGGCGCGCCGTCGTCCTATGCAGCCAATGTCACTGTCAGCTTTTCCGATTATGTGAAAAATGTCGCTTCCAGCGAGATCTATCCGACCTGGAACATCAGTGCACTGCGCGCCAACATATACGCCATCACCTCGTTCGCACTCAACCGCGTCTATACCGAATTTTACCGAAGCCGCGGCTATGATTTTGACATTACCGCCGACACGGCCTACGATCAGGCATTTGTAAACGGCAGGGCGTTTTTCGAAAACGTGTCGCGCATCGTCGATCAGTTGTTTAACGACTATCTGCGCCGTCCCGGCTTTGTCGAGCCGCTGGCCGCACAGTTTTGCAACGGTACGACCGTTACATGCGACGGATTGAGCCAGTGGGGCAGCCAAAATCTCGCTGCGCAGGGGTATTCCGATGTGCAGATCCTGCGCAGCTACTACGGCAGCGTTGAGATCGTCGCAAACGCGCCGATCCGCGGTTACACATCCTCGTATCCGGGAAGCGCGTTGCGGCGCGGCAGCACGGGTGCGAATGTCGTCGTGATCCAGACGGAACTGAATCGAATATCGCAGAACTACCCCGCCATTCCAAAGCTCGCTTCCGTAGACGGGATATTCGGAAGCCGCACGGAAGCCTGCGTCCGTGCATTTCAGGAGATCTTCGACCTTACGGCGGACGGGATCGTGGGAAAAGCGACATGGTATGCGCTGGTACGGCTGTATGTCGCCGTAAATCGTCTGTCGGAGCTGCGCAGTCAGGGACAGCAGTTTTATGCCATCAGCTGGTCCTACCCCAATGCACTGCGAAACGGCAGCCGCGGTGAGCAGGTCCGCCACCTGCAATACATGCTGTCCGTTCTGGCGGAATACATCAACGAGATCCCTCCCATCGCGATCGACGGGATCTTCGGCAGCGCGACCGAAGACGCGGTCACAGCTGCGCAGCGCTGGTTCGGGCTCACCGAAACCGGCGTAGTCGATCAGGCTACCTGGGACAAAATATACGATCAGTTTTCCGGCATTGAAAACGCAACTCTGCGCAGCGGAGAAAGCTTTCCGCAGAACGCGGGCGGGCAGCAGCGCAGCCGCTATTCCCGAACCGCGACCATGACGCAGTTTCCGGGTGAGGATCTGTCCACCGGAAGCCGTGATCCCATTCGGCAGGAGGTCGTGCGATGAGACCGGTAGATACTTTCGTAGGCCAGCCCGTGCGCAGTCTGCAAACGATGCTGCGCGTGCTTGCGCAGGATGAAGACGGGCTGCTCCCTCTGATTCCCGATGGGATATACGGCGATCAGACCAGAAACGCCGTTTACCGCTTTCAGCGTTCCCGCGGGCTGCCCGCCACGGGCGTGACCGATCAGGAGACATGGGATCGAATCGTGCGGGAATATCCCGCGGCGTTGACCCGTTTGATCCGCGCTGAGCCGCTCTTGCTCCTGCTTGAGCCCGGGCAGGTGATCCGCCACGGGGAATGCGACCCTGCTTTGTATGTAGTGCAGGCCGTGCTGCTGACATTGGGCAAGATCTACGGGAGCATTCTCCCGCCTGCGGTAACGGGCGTTCTGGATGATGCGACCGCCGATGCGCTCTCGTCGTTTCAATATCTTTCGGCTCTGCCGCAGACGGGCGAGCTCGACAAAGTCACCTGGAAGCATCTGGCGCTGCATTATCGCCTTGCCTGCGTGCTCGGCAAAGCGCGCGGCCTTACCCGTTTCGCAGGCGATGTTTCTTAAAATTTCATGAATTTGGAACAACAGGCTTGATTTGCGCCCGCAGGTGTACTATAATAGCCCCATCGATGAATGATTGCGTGTAAACGCATGGAGGACTCATGATCGTTAAAGACTGGAAAAAGGATCTGCTCACAATCCCGAATTTACTGAGCCTGTTCCGTCTTCTGTTGATCCCTGTGTATATTCCGATCTATCTGAACGCGGATACGCCTGCTGACTATGCCATTGCTGCGGGGATCCTGGCAGTCTCATGCCTGACGGATATGATCGACGGTAAGATCGCCAGGCATTTTAACATGATCTCCACGGTCGGCAAGATGCTCGACCCGCTGGCCGATAAAGCTACCCAGTTTTCGCTGGCCATCTGTCTGGCTGTAAAATACCCCGTTCTCTGGCATCTGGTGCTTCTTTTTGTTCTGAAGGAAGGCTTTCAGCTTGTAGCGGGTTTTCTCACCCTGCGCAAGGGGAAGATGCTCTCGGGCGCTCTGCTCAGCGGAAAGATCTGCACCTGCGTATTGTTCGTCAGTCTGATCCTTCTCGTTCTGCTGCCGGGACTTTCGCAGCAGGTCGTCGGTACGATCACGCTCATAGACTGCATTTTCATGCTCATTTCCTTTGCGCATTACGCGGTCGTCTACTGCCGCAGGAGCCCCATCATTCAGGATATCGATCCCATAGAACAGTAATTCAGCCCGGAGGTTGCTCCGGGCTGCTTTTTTCAGTATTTCGGGCGTGGCGTGTCACGAAGCTTACCGTCGGCTCATCCGCAAAATCCTCCGCGGCATCGGGGCTTCCACCCACCCGTCTTTCGGGAACAGTATAGCATATCCGCTATGCGATTTCTTAGCGAAACGGTGAACGAACCTGCATATTTTTGTGAACAGATCGGCAGTCGCAACGAAGCCGAGGCAAAAAAGCAAGGGCAGCACCGTCATGTGGTGTTGCCCTTACTGTGCGATCACTGTGCGTTTTCCGTGGCAGGCGCAGCGGTAAGCGCCTGAAAACGTGCGCGCGTCTCTTTGACCTCGGCGAGCGATTTTGCAATAGCTTCCTCGGTGTTGCGCAGCGACTCGTCCATATACTCGTTGCTGGCCTTGCGAAGACCCGCGATCTGCATTTTTGTCTTTTCGACCATTTCCGCACACTGGCGCTTGGCCTCCAGATAAATGGTCTGCTGCGATACAAGATGTTCTGCATCGGCCTGTGCTTTGCGGATGATGCTCTCGGCCTCTCGGCGCGCCTGGCCGATCAGCTCGTTGCGAGACTCGACGATCGTGCGCGACTGCTTCATCTCCGCAGGCATCTGGGCGATGATCTCGTCAAGCATATCCAGAACCTTGTCCCGCTCCAGAATGCACTTGTCCGCGCCGAGAGGCAGTGCCCGCGCGTCCTGTACCATGTCATACAGGGTCGTGATGATATCTTCAATATGCTGCTCGTTCATTGGGGATCTCCTCCTTGACGTAATTCATGAATTCTTTTCTGAAAGTCCGGTATGATCGCTTCGGGCAAAAAACCGGATAATTCCACATGATACATTGCCAGCTCCTTGACCATACTGGAGCTGAGATAGGTAAACTGATGCTCTGCTGTCAGGAAAACGGTATCCAGCCGATCGTTGATCTTATGATTGATGAGTGCCATCTGAAATTCGTTTTCGAAATCCGAGCCTGCACGCAGGCCTTTCACGATGACGCAGTCGCCGATCTCGCGTGCATACTCTGCCAGCAGGCGGTCGGAATGGTCGATGCGCACGTTTGGCAGGTCGGCTGTCACACGTTCGAGCATGCGCACGCGCTCTTCGCGGCTGAACATCGGCTGCTTCGCAGAGTTGACCATCACGCAGACGATCAAATTATCAAAGATCGCGGCTGCACGGCGAATGATATTCAAGTGACCCGAGGTCACGGGATCAAAGCTGCCCGGATAGATCGCAGTCTTCATGCGTCGGCATCCTTTCGGTACAGGGTCAAGATCGTTTTCCCGTATTTATAGTCCCTGGACTGGGAAAGGCCTCGGTATTCGCCCAAAGCGGCCTTTTCAAGCGGCCTTTCGCATACTATTATACCATCACTTTGCAAAATGTCAATTTCCGATATCTTTTTTAATGAATTTTCCAGAAAAACTTCCGCATAGGGCGGATCGAGGAAAATGATGTCAAATCGTTCCGTGCATCGGCGCAGATAATCCATATAGTCCGCACGCACGACTCGCGCCTGCGCTTCCAGCTTCGTGCGGCGCAGGTTTTCCCGAATGAGTTTGCAGGCAGGCTCTCCCGCATCCACGAAAACAGCCGACTTTGCGCCCCTGCTCAGCGCCTCGATACCCAACTGCCCCGTTCCACCGAACAGGTCGAGCACGCGCGCATTGGGGATATCAAAATTTATAATACTGAACAGCGCTTCTTTCACCCGCTCGGCAGTCGGGCGGGTGGTCATCCCGTCCGGCGTCTTCAGGTTCACGCCCCGGGCTTTTCCTGTAATCACTCTCATGGATTATCTCCTGCTTTCCCGACGAAATACAGCGTCAATAATTCGTGCTTTCGATTTTATGACAGATCATCGGTATTTTCTTCTTTATTTCTGAAATGACGATATACCGCTGCGGCGGCATCCTTGGGAAGCAACCGTTCCAATTCCGGCAAGGTAGCCTGTCCGATGGCAGTCAGGCTCTTGAACTGCTTCAAAAGTTCCTGCTTCCGCTTTGGGCCGATGCCGGGGATGTTATCCAGCTCGGAATAACGCAGCCGTTTGCTGCGAAGTTGCCGGTGGTAAGTGATGGCAAAGCGGTGCGTCTCCTCCTGAATATTTCCGATGAACGCGAACACGCTCTGGTTGCTATCAATGGAGATCTCCTGCCCTTCCGGGGTCACCAGCGCCCGTGTGCGGTGGCGATCGTCTTTGACCATGCCGAATACGGGCATGGTGAGGTTCAGTTCTTCCAGCGCCTGCAACGCCACGTTGGCGTGTTCGATGCCGCCATCAATGAGCAGCAGATCGGGCTTTTCATCAAATCCTTTGTCCCCCGCCTTGTAATGAGCAAAGCGGCGTTTTACGACCTGATGCATGGAGGCGTAGTCATCCTGATTGAGCAGTCCTTCCAGCTTGAATTTTTTATAGTCGCTTTTGCGGGGCTTGCCATCGCGGAAAACCACCATACCTGCCACGATGTCCGTGCCGGAAATATTGGAAATGTCGAACGATTCAATTCGTTTCGGCGGCTCCATGCCCAACATTTTCCCAAGCAGCACCAGCGTGCCCGACACTCTCTCGTCCTTATCCGTGACCCGTCTGGCTTCTTCAAAGGCATTTTTATTGGCCAGATCGACCAGATGGGCATTGTCGCCCCGTTGAGGTACATGGAGCTTGGGACGGCGATGGTATTGCTGCTCCATCAGTTGTGCGAACAGCTGTGCATCTTCGATCTCAAAGGGCAGCAGCACCCGCTTAGGTGCCAGTCCCCTGCTCAGATAAAACTGCTTGAGAAGGCTGCCGACAGCCTCCTGTTTGTCGTCAGGTCGGGGGAACAGCTCGTACTCTTTGTCCAGCAGATTGCCGCCGGAAAAGTGAAGCACGGCAAAACAGGCTTTCGTCTCCGTCTCGCCGTAGCCCACCACATCCGTATCTGCCGGGGTACCGGCAGTGACCAGCTGCTTCTGGCTCAATGCTTCCACAGCATTCAGACGGTCACGCAAAGAAGCCGCCAGTTCAAATTTCAGCGCATCGGCAGCGGCCAGCATCTGGCTGCGGATATCGTCGGCCACGGACTTGTAGTTGCCCTGCAACAGCTGCCGTGCCTGCTCCATCCGCGCCCGATAGTCCAAAAAGCTGACGCTTTCCTGACACCATCCGGCGCACTGGTTCATGTGATAGTTCAGGCAGGGGCGTCCCTTGCCCACATCCCGCGGAAACACCTTGCTGCATCCGGGCAGTTTCAATGTAAGGCGAATGGCTTCCAGCACATCACCCGTCACGCCGCGACTGCCATAAGGGCCGAAATACTCCGCCCCATCGTCAGCCGGTTTGTTTACCAGGGTAATCTTCGGGTATGGCTCCTTCATATTCAGGCGTAGATAGGGATAGCCCTTATCATCCTTCAAGAGGATGTTGTACTTGGGCATATACCGCTTGATCAGGCTGCATTCCAGCACCAACGCTTCAAATTCGGAGGCGGCGACGATCACATCAAAATGGTGAATATGGCTGACCATCAGGCGGGTCTTCGGCGTGTGCGAAGCCATGTCCTGAAAATACTGCCCGACGCGGTTTTTCAATTTTTTCGCCTTGCCTACATAGATCACCGTATCATCTTTATTGCGCATGATATACACGCCCGGAGAAAGCGGGAGCGAAAGTGCCTTGTTTTTCAGTTCTTCCAGCGTCATATTTGCTCCAAAACAGGAACCGCCTCAATGCAGCTGCACTGAGGCGGTCGTAGAATACAGATCAATAAACATCCCGTTGCAACAGTTCTTCCAGCGCAGTTACCGCAGCTTCCGCGTCTGCGCCGTCTGCAAGCAGCGTAACGCGCGTGCCGGTAATGATTCCGAGGGACATGATTCCCAGCAGGCTCTTCGCATTCATCTTTCTGCTGCCGGATTCCAGCCAGATCATACTGCTGAACTCATTCGCCTTTTGCACAAAGTATGTAGCCTGCCGGTTGTGCAGGCCGGACTCGCATCGTACAAGGATTTCTTTACTGTACATATTGACACACTCCTCTTTTCACCGCATGATCCGTTACGGTTACAGCTATATCATACCAAAAAAGGCGGGAATGTCAACAAATATTTGTACGGGTACAAATTAATTTGCTCCGCAGACCGATACGCGATCCTATTTCAGCTGTGCGATCGTCACGCCGTCCTCCCCCTCGCCGTAAACGCCGAGGCGGTAATGCTTCACAAACTTGCATTTTTTCAGGCACTGCTGCACTGCGTTGCGCAAAACGCCCGTTCCCTTTCCGTGGATGATGCGCACCTGCGAGAGGTTTGCACGCATTGCCTCATCAAGATAGCGTTCCAGCACGGACACCGCCTCAATAGCATCCATGCCCCGCAGATCGATCTCCGTCGGTGTTGCGGCCATTTTCATTTCGCGTCCCGAATGTGCGGGGCGTCCGCCTTTGACCTGATAGGGATCTTCGTTTTCCAGCAGATAGACCTCGTCCGGGCGCGCCGTCAGTTTCATGATCCCCGCCTGCAGCTGATACGAGCCGTCTTTGTTGATCGCGAGAACGGAGGCTTTTGTGCCAAGCTTCAACAGCTCCACCGTATCCCCCACCAGAACGGCTCTGCGCGGCGCGGGGCGGTCTTTTTTCACATTGTCGACGCGCAGCTTATCCTCCGCCTCATTGAGATTTCTGCGAAGTTCCGATTGTCTGCGGTTGATGTCGGTCGCATCGCCGGAGTCCGTCAGCTGCTTGCGAAGCGCCTTCAGCTCCTGCGAAGCCAGATTGGCAGCCGCTCTTGCCTCTTCGATGATCGTGCGCGCCTCCGCGCGGGCGGCTTCCATCGCCTTTTCCTTTTCGATGCGAAGCCGACGGTTATATTCCTCGCTCTCCTGCTTGATCTTCTGCGTTTCCAGACGTAGCTGCTGCGCTTCCAGTCTGGCCGCTTCCATTTGCTGGCGCTGTTGCTCCAGACGGGACAGCGCATCTTCAAAATCCTTGTCGGATTTTCCGACCAGATCGTCCGCTTCTTTCAGAATATCCTCCGGCAGTCCGAGCTTGCGGGAAATGGCAAATGCATTGGATTTTCCGGGTACGCCGATGAGCAGCTTATACGTCGGGCGAAGCGTCTCGACATCAAATTCGCACGACGCATTGGTCACGCCCGCAGTCTGCATGGCGTACAGCTTCAGCTCCGCATAGTGCGTCGTTGCCACGACGCGGCTGTTCATTTTGCGGCAGAACTCAATGATCGCGGTAGCCAGCGCGGCACCCTCCGCGGGGTCTGTACCCGCGCCCAGCTCGTCAAACAGCACCAATGTTCGATCGTCGCAATTGGCGACCACATCCACGATCGTGCGCATATGGCTGGAAAATGTCGAAAGGCTCTGCGTGATCGACTGTTCATCTCCGATATCGGCCAGGATGGCATCGAACGTAGAAAGCTCGCTTTCGCTCCCGGCCGGGATGTGCAGGCCGCATTCGGCCATGAGCGTCAAAAGGCCGATGGTTTTCAGCGCGACCGTTTTGCCGCCCGTGTTCGGCCCCGTGATGATCATGCTGTCAAAGTCCGTACCGAGCCGCAGCGTAATGGGAACGACCTTTTTTTCGTCGATCAGCGGGTGGCGGGCATTGAACAGACGGATGACTCCGCGGTCATTGATCCGCGGCTCCCACGCGTTCATGCGATAGCCGAGCTTCGCCCGTGCAAAGATCACATCCAACTGCACGAGCAGGCGAAAATCATCTACGATTGCTTCGCGATAAGCGGCAGCCTCCGCCGAAAGCTCCGAAAGGATTCGACGGATCTCCTTCTGTTCCCGAATTTCCAACTCGCGCAGCGCATTGTTTGCATTCACGGCGGAGGACGGTTCTACGAAAAACGTCGAACCCGTGGACGACATATCGTGAATCAGACCCGGAACTTCATTTTTGTATTCACTTTTCACGGGCACGACATACCGACCCTGTCGGATCGTGATGATCGGCTCGCGCAGATATTTGGTATAGGCGGGAGAGGAAATGATCTTCTGCAACGATTCGCGGATCTTTGCCGACTGGGCGCGCATATGGCGGCGAATGTCGGACAGCTCCGGGGATGCGCTGTCGGCGATCTCCTCTTCGGAAAGGATCGCGCCGCATATTCTGTCTTCCAGATATTTGTTTGGCGTAAGGCTGTGGAACAGTCCGTCCAGAACGGTAGGTGCTTCATCCTCGGAAATATACCCGCGCACCGTTCTGGCGCAGCGCAGCACGGCGGCAATATCCAGCAGTTCTTTCGGCTGCAGGCAGCCGCCGCGGTCGGCACGTTCCAGAGAAGTCGAAACATCATGCACCTCGGAAAAGGAGGGATACCCCTTTCGGGTGCTCAGATTGGAAGCAGCCGTTGTTTCGGCAAGCAGTTCCCGCACGGTTTCCGTGTCGGAGGTCGGACGCAGCGCGCGGCATGCATCCTTTCCCGCCTCGCTGCCGGCACACGCCGCCAGCAGCTCCAAAATCGGAGGCAGCTCCAACTTGTGCAGAGATTTTTCATATAATTCAAGCATAGTATCCGGTTCGCTTTCTGTACATTCGGTTTATCGGTGAGAAAACTATACCACATGAACGCAAAATTGTCCAGTCGCAGGCGGAAAAAACCGTCAGTTTTGCATAGATCCGGCTTTGGACGCTCCAAAGCCGGATCTACGCGTTTATGTACTTAAGGGCGCGGGCGGACGCTGAAGCGGAATTCGAGCGCTTTTTCATCCAGCCGATACGGTTTTTCCAGATCGGGCCCGCAGGAATTCGACCCGAGTCCCGAAACCTTATAATCGATGCGCAGATGCGTCAGGCCGTCGGCTTGCAGTTCATCGGTATGCTCCGCTCGTAAAAGTGCCTGCATGGGATAGTGGGAAACGCAGATCTCCATCTCTTTCTCCGCGCGGAATTCGAGCGCTCCGATGGAGAGCATTTTGACATCCGTATGATTCCCGTGCTCCTGCGGCCGAACGTAGGGGACATATTCCGCGTCCGCATCACTGTGATGCAGGCCGACATACCCGCCGTGGCACATGTCCCGATAGCTTTCCTGTGGGCCGTTGCCGTAGTAGGAAAATGCGTTTCGATCGCCGGGCAGCGTCCAGCAAAATCCGAGCCGCGGAAGCCAGATCGCGTCGTCGCGGATATTCCCCCGCAGGGAAAATTCGATCTTTCCGCTGCGCGATACGGTGATCTCCTGCGTAAAGCGCAGCAGTGGCGCACGGGAGATCCCGCACAGCGCACCGCTGACGCGGATGATATTTTCCGCAACACGGCATTCGTAAATCTTGACGGAGGACTTATCTAGGTTTTCCCCCTGCCATTCGTCCAGCTGAAGCCAGCGGAAACGAATATTGCGGTCATTGTCCGTCGGCGCGCGGCAAGCGGATAAGGTCGGCATCGCGGCAAGCTGTTCTTCCCCATGCACGCGCAGGCTTGTGAAGGTGCCGTAATGTTTCGAGAAGATATAGCGGAAATCCTCCCCTTCCGCGGTGATGTTCTGCGCATCCTCGTGCAGTGCGGCGGATCGCTCCCGTTCTTCCCGCGCGAGCGTACAGGGCAGGCGATGGTGGGTCGATGCGACCTCTGTGCTGTCACGCAGCAGGCGCGTGTGCAGGAACGCGCCGAGCTTGCAGCAGAGCGGCGCATGCTCCACGCAGAGCGTCACGGCGGTATGTGGCGCAGCCGAAAGGACAGTTTCGCGGGCAAACTGCGTCACACCGTCCAGCTCGATGCGGTATTCAAAGCGGAATTCGTCGAGATCGGTAAAATCCAGCCGATTGTACACCGTCAACGCTCCATCCGCATAGTGCGTGCGGATAGGCTGGTAGGCCGCTTTTGCCTCCAAAGTTCCCGCCTTAAAGGCGCGGTTCGCGAACACCAGCCCGTCACAGCAGAAATTGCCGTCATGGGTCTGCTCCCCCGGGAAATCCCCGCCGTATCGCTGCACGCCGTCCACATCCACGACATGGTCAGCCCATTCCCAGATGCAGCCGCCGATCAGCTTGGGATATCGGTCGAAAAGCTCGTTATAGTCCCATACATCACCGGGGCCGTTTCCCATAGCGTGGGAATATTCGCACAGGAAGACAGGCATTGCGATATCGTCGCAGTTTGCAAACGATTCCAGTTCCGACAGCGACGGGTACATCCTCGAATACACATCCGCATTATGGAACTGTCCCTTACGGGAGGCATCCTCCGCATGGAGCAGGCGGGACGGGTCGCGCCGCTTCGTCTGGCGGATCATTTCCACATGGTTCGCGCCGTGGCCGCTTTCGTTGCCTGTAGACCACATGATGATGCTCGGCGCGTTTTTGAAGCATTCGACCATGCGCGCCATCCTGTCAAGATGCGCCTGTTTCCACTCCGGCTTCGTACACGGCCACGCATTGGACTCCACATCAAAGCGGTACGCCACATTCGGGAGCCTGCGCAAAAAGCCATGCGTCTCGATGTCCGTTTCGCATACGACATACAGCCCGATCTCGTCGCACAACTGAATAAAGCGCGGTGTCGGGGGATAATGCGAAGTGCGTACACAGTTCATATTCAGCTGCTTCATCAGGCGAAGATCCCGTTCCAGTGCGGCATCGCTCTGGCACCAGCCGCGCTTCGGGTCGGTGTCATGATGGTTCACACCATGAAGCTTCACAGGCGTGCCGTTGATCAGCAGCTCATAGCGGTCGGAAATTTCGATGCGGCGCAGACCCGTTTTCAGCTCGATGCGCTCGCCGTCGCGTTCCAGACAGACCGTATACAGGTGCGGCTTTTCCGCATTCCACAGGATCGGATGTGCGGGCGCGAACTCATAGAAGTCGGTCATGTTCGCCGAATCCAGTATTTCGGTGCCGTCCATTACGGTCACATGCGCGTTCCCGCACAGACGAATGCGAATGCTGCGGTCATCCGGGATCATGTCCACATCCGTGATGTGTCCCGACGGACGCTGCAAAATATAGCAGTCGCGGAAAATGCCGTTATAGCGGAAGCAATCCTGATCTTCCAGATAGCTGCCGCAGCACCATTTCAAGACCTGAACGCGTATCGTATTCGTACCCGCGCGGACGAACCGCATCAGGTCGAATTCCGCCTGCAAATGGCTGCCCAAGGTATAGCCGACATAATCCCCGTTTACATACACATAGGCACAGGAGGCCACGCCTTCCAGTACAAAATAGACATTGCCCCACACCGTATCCAGTGTAAATTCCCGCTCGTACACGCCGCATGGATTATCGTCCGGGACATATGGCGGATCGCAGGGAAACGGATAGTTGATATTGGAATAGTTCGGCGCTTCATAACCGTGCAGCTGCCAGCACGACGGCACGGGGATGCTGTCCCAGTGTTCGATCTGCTGCGGTACA
This sequence comes from uncultured Oscillospiraceae bacterium, assembly GCA_964538475.1. GTDB lineage: Bacteria > Bacillota > Clostridia > Oscillospirales > Oscillospiraceae > Faecousia. The sequence continues at coordinate 23,235 of CAZIGE010000012.1, forward strand.
TCCACATCGCGCGCAAAAAACGCAAATCGCCATGTTCCGTTCAGCAGAAGATACTCGCTCCTGCCACCGGGAATATAGTAGCTTCTCGGCGCACAGCGGTTTTCTCCCGTTATTTCGGGATTTTCATAGCTTCTCATAAGCGGCTCCTCTCAGGGTCGGATCGTGATGGTATGACGGAACTCGGTATAGTCCGTCAGATACACCGTTGCGGCACCGGGGGTCTTGGCCTCGCTGTCCTCTTTTCCCTCGGTGAAATGATGCGTACCGAACGCAGGACCGATCTCCATCGACGCATCCGCATTGGAAACGGTAAAAAACGAGTCTTTCAGAACGAGTACCTCGTCGCCGTGGATCGGCATAGTCATGTGGACGTTGGAAATACGGTCGATCCCGGAGAATGCCAGTTCCACGCGCCACGGCGCGCCTTGAACGCCGCTCGTACGGATATCCAGCGAAAGTCCCTGCTCCGTTTCGGAAACGGTAATATCGATCTGCATATCCGGCCCGAGCTTTTTCGGGCGGGACGCGTTGTCCATCTGCCACCAGTCGGAGGTCGCAGGCTTTTCCGGGAACGGAAGATAATACCAGCCGCGCATGGTCTGATGCAGGTGGAATGCACCGTTTTCGTCCATATGCATCGTTTCCGCCTTGAACGCGCGGTGTTCGCAGAAGCTGCCGCCGAGTTTGACCGCCAGTTTGATCGACCCGTTATGCACATACAGAAAATCGGATTTGTCCCGCATCACGGTATAGGTGTAACGCTCCGCACGCACACGTGCAATGCCGGACTGCGGATAAAAGGCATGATACCGCGTCGGTATGCCGCACGCGTCCGACTCAAAATCGATCAGAGACGGATGCAGCATATATTGGATCAGACAGTTCGGTGACAGAATGTTTTTCTCACGCACGATCTCGAAAGTATGATTGGCCATTGCGACAAATTCCGAGATGCCGTATTTTTCGCCAAGATACAGATAATACCAGTAGTATTGGTCGGGATAGACCAGTCTGTCTTTGTCAAAGCGGGTCGAATTTGCGGTAAAAATGCTCTCGTCGGGCTCCCAATAGGTAAGCATCATGTGCAGGTTGCGGATCACATGCTGCTCAAAGCCGTCGTCTTCCAGCGCCTGCGCAAGTTCGAGCATCGCGCGGTTGTTGACGGCGTTGTAGTTCCCTGCCGATTTTTCGGAATATTCGCCGTCCTCATTGCAGTCGATCCCCTCAAGCAGGTATTGCTCCGCTGCGCGGCGCAGGTCGTCTTCCCCGTACATCTTTGCGCAGGCGGCCAGCATGGCGGCGATCGCCCAGCGATGATTGGGCGTATGGAAGCCGCCCTCCATAAGGCCACGCCCACCCGCATGGATGATGGTATCCAGTTTGGAAAGCAGCTGCGCGTCCTCGTGCGTCGCATTCGGCATAGCTCTGAGGTAGTGTGCAAGCGGCAGGATTATGCCGATACAAAATGCCGTATCGGGTGCCGAGAAGAAATTGCAGGTAATATAGTCAAACAGGCCGTTTTCGTGCTGCTGCGCGCGAACATAATCCAGTCCGATCAGCATGGCATCCAGCAGGCGTTCGTTGCGGTACAGCGAAGACTCCGCATTGCAGTACACCGCGCCGATGTCTGCAATGCAATACAGGGCGTGTTTTTGCATATACACGCCGTCCGGCATCACAAACGCGCCGTAATAAGCACTTCCGACCTCGTGATTTTGTGCTTTCAGGTGCCGCAGGGCACGCGTTTCGGTATCGTGGATCATTTGAAGATAATGTGATCTCATAAAGCGCTCCTTTCTTCTCCCAGCAAGGCCGCGCCGAGCACCCCTGCGTCGTTATCAAGCTTTGCAAGCACGATCTGCGTCCTTCGCGATGCGTTTCTCGTGCATATGCGCTTCTGCGTTTTTTCCCGAACAGGCTGCAAAAGCGCCTCACCCGCCCGGCTTACGCCGCCGCCGATACACAGGACAGTCGGCTGAAAAATATTGATAAGGTTCGATATTCCCTCTGCAAGGTAATCGGTATACCGATCCAGCACAGACAGGGCAGTCTCGTCGCCGGCCTGTGCGGCATCAAACACCGTTTTGGCTTCCGGGTGTGCCGTATCCGCACCGCACAGCTCCCACAGCAGCGAGTTCGGTGCGGCAGACATGGCAGCCTTCGCCTGCTCGATCAGCGCGCTCGCGGAAGCCAGCGCCTCAAAGCAGCCGCGCCTGCCGCAGTTACACGCCACGCCGTCATGATCGATTGTCATGTGTCCGAATTCCGCCGCCGCACCGTTGACGCCGGTATAGAGTTTTCCGTCCAGAAGGATCGCACCGCCGATCCCTGTCCCGATCGTGAGCATGAGAAACGAGTCGGCGTGATACTCTGCAAAGTGATATTCGCCCAGCGCAGCCGCATTGGCGTCGTTTTCGAAAAAAACCGGCATATCCAGCTGCGCAGACAGCACAGGTAGAAACGCAGCATCTTCCCAGCCGAGATTATTTGCGTCCTCGACATGGCCGTTGTGTCGGTTTGCGGTACCCGGAACGCCGACACCGACCGAGAGGATGTCCTCTCTACGCACGCCATGCTCCCGAAGAAGCGTGCAGACCAGCTGCGCCATGTCGGCAGCAACGGCCTCCACTGCGCGCGGCGCGTTGGTTTTGGCGGAAGCTTTACGGCAGATGTGCCCCTGCGCATCCACAAGCCCCGCCACGATATTCGTACCGCCCAGGTCGATCCCGATTCGATACATTTGGCATACCCCCCTTTTGATCCATGCAGTCAACTGCGGGAAACGGAGCTTACCCCGTTTCCCGCAGCGCCGATCATTGCAGACATTCGGTCAGAAACAGCATCGCCAGTGCCTGCCCGTACGGCATCGGCTTGAGGGCTATGCTCTTGTAAAAATCTCTGTTTTCGCGTCCCATCGGCGTTCCGTAGGACACCTGATGTAAAACGCCGTTTTCATCGATATAGTCCAGAATAGGCGGTAACGCTCTGCAAACGGCATCGGCATAATGTGCATCGATCAACCCCGTATGCACGGCGCGGAGGATCCCGTAGCCGAAACCGCAGGTCGCGCTCGCCTCGACATAAGAAGTCGGGTCGTCGAGCAGCGTATGCCACATGCCGTTTTCATTCTGGCAAGCCACCAGACTGTCCACCTGACGCAGCAGGAACTGCTTTAATTCGGCTTCAACCTGTGCGTCCGGGCGCACCATCCGAAGAAATTCGGGAATGGCGATCGTGATCCAGCAGTTTCCGCGCCCCCAGAAGGCGCGCGCGAAATTATGCCGCCCGCGGAAGCACCAGCCGTGATACCAGAGCCCCGTTTTCGGATCTGCCAGATACTTTGCATGGAGCATGAACTGGTGCTGCGCCTCATTGACATAGGAACGGTTGCATTCGATTCTTCCCATATTGGCAAGAAACAGCACAGTCATAAACAGCGTGTCATCCCACAGCTCCTGATCGTTGAGCGTGTCGGAGGTCATGTGCTGAAAGCCGCCTTCCTCGGTCCGCGGAAATTTTTCCATGATCCACGCGGCCGCATCGCGGCACGGCTCCAGATATTTTTCCTCATGCAGATATTCGCCAACGTACGACATGGTAAGAAATGGCGTCATCGTATTGACATTCAGTGCGGGAAAGCCGATCTCCAGCTGTGCATCGAAGAACTTTGTCAGGATATCCAGATAGCGCCGCTCTTGCGTGCGGGTAAACAGTTTCCACAGTCCGTACAGCCCGACGCCCTGCGTCCACTCCCAGTGCTGATAGCGGCGAATATCGTCTCCCGCAAGATTATGCTGCTTCATCCCTTCCAGAAACGTCCGGTCCTCTTCATAAAGGATCGGCGTAAACGCATCGATCAGGCGGGACAGCTTTTCTTCGATTTTGGTTTTTAGCGCGATATTTTCCATAAGTCAACCTCGACTTAGTCCGATAATTTTTCCTCCAGCATGTGCAGAAGCGACAGGAGTTCCATGGGAGTTTTTACCACATAGTCCGGTTTCTGATCGGGCGCTTCCACACTGTGAAAATAGCGCGGCGACCAGTCCAGCCAGACGGAGATCAGCCCCTGTCGGTTTGCGCCCGCGATGTCCTTTCTCAGGTTGTTACCGATCATAACGATACGCTTCTTATCCGCTTCTGTCAAGCCGAGTTTTTCATAAGCAGTCTCAAACATGATCGGCGCGGGCTTTTGCAGGCCGACGACCTCCGAAACGATCCATGCATCAAAGCAACCGCCCAGACCATTTTCACGGTATACATTTTGGAACGACTCCCATTCGCCGTCCGCGACAAGCGCGATCAAAAAGCCCTCGTCATGCAGCTGCTGCAAGACCTCTCCCGCGCTGGGGATAAGCTCCGCCGACACAACGATGCCGCGCTCGTCCCGAATTTGCGTAGCTTCATCGATGATCGTGTCGCCGCTGTCGGTAAACAGGATAAGCTTCTTTTTATTCATAGGATATCCCTCTGAGTTTCAGTTCCTGCGCACGGTGGCACGCGACAAAGTGCCCCGGCTCCGTCTGTGTATATTCCGGCGCGCATTCGCGGCATTTATCCGTGCAATAGCGGCAGCGTGTATGGAAGTAGCATCCGCTCGGCGGATCGGCGGGATTGGGGATCTCGCCCTCCAGCGGGATGCGCTCCGATTGCATGGTCGGATCGGCGATCGGCACAGCGGAAAGCAGGCTCTCGGTATACGGGTGCATGGGATGCTCGAAAAGCAGCTCGGTCGGTGCATACTCGACCAGCTTGCCGAGATACATCACGCCGACTTTGTCCGAGATGTATTCCACGACGGACAGATCGTGGCTTATGAACAGATACGTCAGGCCGAATTCCTTTTGCAGGTCGTGAAGCAGGTTGATGACCTGCGCCTGAATGGACACATCCAGCGCCGAGACCGCTTCGTCACAGACAATGATCCGCGGATTAACGACCAACGCGCGCGCAATTCCGATACGCTGGCGCTGTCCACCCGAAAAAGCGTGAGGATACCGCTTGAGATACGTGGTATTCAGGCCGACCTTTGCCGCGATATCCATTACGCGCCGTTCCATTTCCTCCTTCGGCATTTTGGGGAAATTCGCCTGAAGCGGTTCCTTGATGATGTCCAGCACCGTCATACGCGGGTCAAGAGAGGAATACGGATCCTGGAAGATCATCTGGATCTCCTTGCGGTACTTCTTCATCGTGGCCTTGTCGATCTGCAAAAAGTCGATCGTTTGGCCATCCTCCGCCGTATACAGCACTTTGCCGGAGGTCGGCTCGTATGCGCGGACAATGCAGCGCCCCAGCGTCGTTTTTCCGCAGCCGGATTCGCCGACGATACCGATCGTTTCCCCCTCGTCCACGGTGAAGCTGACATCCGAAACGGCACGGACGCAGATGCCCTTGGAGTTGAAATTCATATGGATGTTCTGCACATCCAGTATTTTCCCGTTTTCAGCCATTGGCGTCATCCTCCTTCTTCTGTGCGTGGGGGCAGCCCGTACAGGCAAAGCACGCGATCTTATGATCGTTTCCGATATCGACCAGAGAAGGATTGTACACATTGCAAACGCCTTCGATGCGATCGCGGCAGCGCTCATAGAAACCGCATCCCGCAGGCAAATTCAGCGCCAGCGGCACCGTTCCGTCAATGGAGAAGAGGCGATCCTGCTTCTTCGTTCCGATTTTGTGAACAGAGCCGATCAGTCCCTTTGTATACGGGTGGCGGGGATTTTTGTAGATCTCGACTGCAGGTGCAGACTCGACGATGCGCCCGAGATACATGACCGCAACACGATCGCACATTTTCGCGACCGTACCCAGATCATGCGTGATAAACAGGATGGACATGCCGAAATCCTTTTGCAGCTCCTTCATCAGCTCCAGGATCTGCGCCTGAATGGTCACATCCAATGCCGTTGTCGGCTCGTCGGCGATGAGCAGCTTAGGATTGCACACCAGCGCCATGGCGATCAGCGCGCGCTGGAGCATACCGCCCGAAAACTCATGCGGATACTGGTTATAGCGTTTCTCCGCGTTTGCGATGCCGACCTTGCGCATCACCTCAAGGGATATTTCCTTTGCTTTCTTCTTGTCCTTGGTAATATGCAAAAGCGTGGCTTCGTTTATTTGATTGCCGATCGTATACATCGGGGAAAAGGCGACCATCGGCTCCTGAAAAATCATGGAGATCTGTTTGCCGCGCACCGCGCGGATCTCTTTCCCCTTCGGATTGAGGGAGAGCAGATCGATCTTTCCCAATTCGTCGGCATCGAAGAATATCTGCCCCTGTGTCCTGCATTTCTTATCGTTGATCCCGAGGATGGCTTTGCTGGTCAGACTCTTTCCGCAGCCGGACTCGCCGACGAGGCCGAGTGTCTCCCCTCTGCGTATCTCAAAGTCCACGCCCCGCACGGCGGTCAGCGTGCCTTCATCGAGCTTGATGTTGATCTTCAGATCCTTTACCTCGATAATGGGATCGTTCGTATTGATATTTTCCATCATACGCACTCCTTTCCGCCCTTACTTGTACGGGTCGGCTGCGTCGCGCATACCGTCACCCAGGAAATTGAACGCGAGCACAGTGATCACGACGAAAATCAGCGGGATCATCTTCCACGGACACTGTGCGACCGATACCAGATCCTCCGTTTCTTTCAGCAAAACGCCCCAGCTGGTAGCAGGTGCCTTCATGCCAAGACCGAGATAACTCATGGAAGTCTCGCCGAGGATCGAGCCGGGAATTCCGAGCGTCAGATTTACGATCAGGTAACTCAGGAAGCCCGGCACCATATGCTTGACGATGATCTTGAAATCACTGACACCGGCAAGCTTGGCGGCCATCACGAAATCCTCGTTACGCAGAGAAATGAATTTCCCGCGCACCACACGCGCAAGTCCCGTCCATCCGATAAACGACAGAATGATCGTTATGTACAGGTACATTGCAGAAACGGAAATATTCGCGGGGATCGCGGCAGACAGTGCCATCCACAACGGAATGCTCGGAATAGCCGACAGAACCTCGATCACGCGCTGGATCAGATTGTCGATAAATCCGCCGAAATAGCCCGATATCGCGCCCAGCAATATGCCCAGGACAAAGCTCAGTGCGGCAGAGACGAGCGGTACGGTCAGGGAAACACGTGCACCGAACAGAATACGCGAGAAAATGCAGGCGCCTGTGCTGTCTGCGCCAAAGATATTGATACGCGCGGAGTTGTCGACCTCCCCCGCCTCATTGACAAGACCGTACAGGTGCGTCGAGCACGGAATGAATCCGAACAATTTATATTCGATCCCTTCAACGAAGAAGGAAAGGTAATACTTCTCGCTGGTATCCTCCGTGATCTCCACCGTCCAGGTTTCCTTATTGTTGAACTTTTTCAGCTTAAACACATACGGGCGGCTGAAACTTCCGTTTTCGTCCACCCAGTAGACCTGCGTCGGGGCGGTGTTTTTATAGAGCGAGGAAAACTCTTCCAACCCGTAGGGGGCGATAAAATCCGCGAACAATGCGCCCAGATACAGCAAAAGCAGCACGAACAGGGAGATCTTCGCCAGCTTGTGCTTTTTCAGCTTTCGCCACATCAGCGTCCATTGGGAAGCAAGGTAGTAAGACTCATCGGTCTTAAGTTCTTTCTTTTTGAACAGCGCCATCTGTGCTTACCCCCTTTTCGAAAAACGGATGCGCGGATCGAGCCAGGCCAGCGCGATATCGGACAGAAGCGTTCCCACAACGACGAGAACAGCCTGGATCATAACGATCGTACCCGCAAGGTACATATCCTGCGATTTCAGCGCCGCCAGCAGGACCGGCCCCTGGATCTGCAGGTTCATCACGATGGCGGAAACAGTCGAGCCGGAGAAGATCGTGCGCAGGCTTCCCGCCAGGCCGGAAACGACCGGATTGAGTGCGGAGCGCAGGCAATACTTGTATGTAATGGTCGCTTCGCTGCATCCCTTGGCGCGCGCGGTCAACGTGTACTGGCGCGCCTGCTCGTCGAGCATCTGCGCGCGGACGGTACGAATAATACCGCATGTTCCCGAGGTGCCGATGACGATCAGTGGGATCAGGCAGCGGAACAGGAATTCCGGCACATACTTCCAGCTCATGCCGTTTTGCAGCATTTCGGTGCTGAACAGGCCGAGGTAGACCTGCCCGGTCGCCTTATAGATCCAATACATGATCAGGATCGCCAGCAGGAAGTTCGGGGTCGCCGTGCCGATAAAGCCGAAAAACGACCAGATATAATCGCCTGCGGAATACTGGTGATTGGCGCAGTAAATACCCACCGGCAGAGAGACGGCATATTGGAATACCAGGATCACGAACGAAACGCCGAGCGTAAGATAGAGCCTGTCCATGATAACGCTCCATACGTCGCGCCCGTATTCAAAGGAATAGCCGAAATCGCCCTCTGTGACGATCCCCTTGATCCAGTTAAAATACTGCACAAACCACGGATCATCCAGCCCGAACTGTGCGCGAAGCGCCTCGATCTCTTCGGCGGTAAAGGTCTCGCCCTCCGCTGCCATGGCCGCTACATAGGAAGTCACATAGTCACCGGGCGGCAGCTGGATGATAAAGAAGATCACGAAAGAGATAATGATGATCGTCGGGATGAACAGAAGCAGACGTTTGCCGATATATTTGAGCATTCGCTTTCATCCTTTCTATTCTTGCTAAGGAGTCCATCAGAATTTGTCTATGGAAAATGCGGGAGGTATACTCTTGTGAGAAGATACCTCCCGCATCACTACATCAGATTATTGGGTTTTCAGCACCGCAATGAGGCTGTTTGCTTACTGCTGTGCGGCAGGAATGTACCAGCACTGCACATGTGCGATACCCATATCGCGGTAAATGTCGGACCAAACGCCCTCGGCAAGGAAGTTATGGATGCGGTCATTCACGGCATGATAGGTGGTGGAGGCAGCAACATAAGCAAGCGTCCACTGATTCTGCTGGTGCAGCTTCAGCATTTCTTCGCAAATGCGGGTACGCTCGTCGGCATCGGCCGTCTTATCCAGCTGTTCCTTCAGCTCGATCAGCTTCAGCAGGTCGCCGGTAGCAGTCTCCTTGTCCAGCTTGCCGTACCATGCCACGTTCGTTGCATAGCCGGGGATCATGGAGTTGGGCTTCAGCGCGATGGAGATGTCGCCGATACCGGTAACGGGATAGAGCATGCACTCGATCGTGCCGGCCTGCAGCTCATTATCAATGTTGGTTCTGTCAGCATCCTTAAAGGTGCACTTGATGCCCGCAGCGCGGAAATAAGGCTCGAGGATCTTATAGGTTTCCGCAGCGCCGTTGTCTGCAACGGACTTGATGTTCAGCACAAAATCGGTGCCATCGGCGAAATCATAGAAGCCGTCACTGCCCATGACAAGGCCGGCCTGCTCGAACAGGGTCTTCGCCTTGTTCACGTCGTACTCCGTCCACTGGGTCGCCCATTCCTCGGAATAGCCGAGCTGACCCTTCTGCGGAGCAGCCTGACCGCCCTGCAGCCAGCCGTCGGAATACAGACCCGCAAACTCTTCGCGGTCAACGCAGATGGACATGGCCTGACGGAAGTCCTTGTTGTTGAACAGCGCATTCAGATGCTCATCGGCGATGCCGAGGTTGAAGTGCAGCTGGGTACCGACATTGCCCCAGTCGGCACCGGACCACTCGTAAATGTTGATCTTCGTATCGGAGTCCATGATTGTGGGGATGCTTTCCATACCGACAGTCTGGAAGTCAACGGTGCCGTCAAGCAGCAGGAGCAGCGCCTGATCGGTATTCTGGATCGCGGTATAGGTGATCTTGTCAATGTAAGGCAGCTGCTGCCCGTTGACATCGACCTTCCAGTAATAGGGGTTACGGACATACTCGAAGTAATCGCCCTTGACGTCGCTCTTGCCGGCCTCGGTGGACAGCACATAGGGGTTCAGGGTGGGGATACCGGCGTAGTTCCAGAAGTAATACAGCATTTCCTTGCCGGACTTGCTGACATCGGAGAATTCAACACCGCAGATGTTCTTGGCCTCGGCGAGCGCCTCGGCTTCCTTGGCAGCCTTCTCGTCCTCGGTCAGATTTTCGTCCTTGCTCGCCAAAACCAGATTGACATAGTTCTCGAAGATGTGCTTGGGCGCGTAGTGCCACTTCAGGTCAACGGCCAGCGTTTCGATAAAGTCATACTTGGAGGTGCCGAAGGTCACAGTGAAGGTGTAATCGTCCACGACGGCAGCGGTAGCGGCATCGCCGTTGGAGTCCTTATGGCAGTTACGCACGCCCTTGCCGTCGATCTTGTTCTTGCAGATGACTTCATAGAACCAGACGCAGTCCTCTGCTGTGAACGGCTCACCGTCGGACCAGCGCATACCTTCGCGCAGGTGGATGGTGTAAACGGTGGCATCTTCATTGACCTCGTAGCCCTTGGCCACGTTGGCCTCGATCGTGCCCTGCGTGGTGAAGCGGAACAGCCCCTCTTCGATGATCTTACCGGTCGTCCAGGAAGAGGACGACTTGGAGGTCTTCAGCTCACCGCCGTAAACGCCGACTTCGAGATAACCGGCATTTTCGACCATAACGTCATCGGCAACGGGCAGACGGTCTTCCACATTGCCGTAGATTCCGAGGTTGGTAAGGTACGGAGCCTCGGTGAACTTCTTGATATCCACGGGATTCGTAGGCGGATTGGTCGGGGTGGTGGGTTGTGCGGGGGTATTGGGGTTCGTGCTCGGAGTCGTCTCGACAGGGGGCTTAACGCAGCCTGCGAAAATACCGGCACACAGGATGACGGCCAGTGCAAGTGCCAGCCACTTGGCAAAGTTTTTCATAGTTTTCCTCCCATAAATTGATACCCGGATGTCTCCATCCTTTCGGATATGTCTATCATACCATATTTGCCGCTTTAATCTACGCATTTTATGTCTTTTTTGCACAAATATATTGCATTTTATGCTTTTTGTTTTGCGTTTCAAGCATTCTTTTGTGCATTTTGCATAATTTTCGGCAGCGTTTTTTGACATCCGAAAGTAAAAATATTTATCCGCGACACGAAATATGCAATAAATCCTTGCCATCCCCGGCGGCATATGCTACAATAATTCCGAAAAGGCGGGTGGAACCATATGATGATCCAGAATTTGGCGCTCTATCAGGACAAATACTATATCCGCGTAAACAGTGATGCCGATACGCTGTTTTATTTCTTTGATTATGACAGCAGAAGTGCCGAAATCAACATGCAATTTCAGCACTTCCATACATTTTATGAGCTTTGCATTCTCCTCTGCCCGAGCGCCGTACACTTTATCGAGGGCATTCCCCATGAGATCCGCGCCTTTGACATCGTCGGCATTTCGCCGAACCGTCTGCACAAAACGCAATATCCTGACGGCAAGCCCTGCCGCCGTCTGATCGTTCAGTTCAATATGCCCGCGCAGATCGACGGGCTGTCCAACGAATATGAGCAGCTGCTGCACATTTTCGATCGGGACATTCCGATCTTCCGCTTCGACTCGGAACTGCAAAAGCGGCTGTACGGCAAATTGAATGATATATATCGGCTCGCCGCGCAAAAAGATCCCATGCGTAATCTTATCATCCACCAGAAATTCATCGAATTTCTGATCCTTCTGTTTCTCAATCAGGATAATAACATATATTCCAACGAAACCGATCTTGCGGACATGGATCAAAAGATCTACTCCGTCGCGGGATACATCCACGCGCACTACCCCGAGGAGCTGTCTCTTGATTTTCTTGCGCGGCATTTTTGCATCAGCGCAAGCTATCTGTCGCACAAATTCAAGCAGGTGACGGGCTTTTCCGTAACGGACTATATCCAGATGACGCGCATCCGAAACGTGCAGGCGCTGCTCATCAACACCAAGATCCCCATTACGGAAGTAGCCGAACCGTGCGGCTTTAACTGCTTTTCGCAGTTCAATCGCGTATTCCGAAAGCACATCGGTATGTCACCTTCGCAATACCGTAAGCAGAGCCAGTCACAGCGCTCCATCGTGGACTGAGCTGTCCTGCGCACGCCCGCGCACGGCATCGAGCTGCGCCGCATCCAGCGATTTATAAAAATCCAATGCGGAAAATCCGCGTTCCAGCTGTGCACATAAGTACCCCTCGGTAACGGAGCAAAGCGTGCGCATGGCGCTTTGCTCCATTTGGAATGAAAACAGCTTTCTCCCGGGGCAAAAAGCGATATAGCGCATGGCGGCTAGCATCCCCGGCGTAACGGGCAGGCGAATGCCGTCCTCCGTCGCGCCCGCGCAACGCACACATTCGACACGCCCATGCGTGATATCGAAACGATCCGGCGTATCCGCGCCGCAGATGCGGCAGGCGGTCAGATCCGGCGTAAAGCCCGCGAGACAGGCCGCGCGCAGTTCAAACACCGCCTTGATCTGCTCCTGCGGCCTTCCCAGCTTATCCAGTGCATACAGGCAGTTCAGCACCAGCTGCAAAAGCTCCGAATTCGGCTGATCTTCCTGCGAAAGCACTTCGGCGACCTGTGCAAAATACGTCCCGAGCGCCAATTTCGTCAGATCACGCCGCAGACCCGGAAACAGCTCCAGCGCCTGCCCCTCATTCACGGTATACTGCCCGCGATATTCAAACAGGGTGAACTCCGCGTAGGCCAGCAGCTGGCACGGCGCGATCAGCGGACTGCTCCTGCGGCGCAGCCCGCGCGCTTTCACGGTCAGCTTGCCGTGTCCCTGTGTCAGCACCGTCAGCAGCGCATCACGGTCATTGTAATCCGTTACCCGCAGCACCAGTGCTCTGGTCGTCAGATACATAATAGTTTTGCTCCGTTCTTTTTGAGCGGCTGTACAGCAGATACGCCTCCGGCGCACCCGTTTCCCAGAACAGCTGCCAAAACTCCTCTCCGGTCATATACATCCCTCCTGCGGATAGGATTTACCGCAGGAGGGAAAATTACAACAGGGAATTTCAGGCGTTACTCTTCCCGATATCCGAAATTGCGCACAAGGAGATCGCTGTCCCGCCAGTTCTCCTTCTCCTTG
>CAZIGE010000013.1:0-36008 GCA_964538475.1 uncultured Oscillospiraceae bacterium
TTTTTCTCTTTCGTGTTACGTCTTAGCTTCTCGGGCAGGTCGATATTCTTGATGGACCAGTGGAGCAATATGCTCGGCGGCACGGAGCTGATCCGCAAAAAGCTCGGTAAGGATGCCCATGCCATGACGATCACATTGCTGACCGATTCGCAGGGGAAGAAAATGGGCAAAACCGCCGGGAATGCCGTCTGGCTCGATCCCAATAAGACCTCGCCTTATGAGTTTTATCAGTACTGGCGCAATGTCGGCGATGCGGACGTGATGAAGTGCATCCGTATGCTGACCTTCCTGCCGCTTGAGCAGATCAACGAAATGGACACCTGGCGCGACGCGCGTATCAACGAGGCCAAGGAAGTGCTTGCATACGAGCTGACCGCGATGGTACACGGCGAGGAAGAAGCTGTCAAGGCGCGTAATGCAGCCAAGGCTCTGTTCGTCGGCGGCGGAGATGATGCCAATATGCCCACCACCGAGATTGCCGCCGATAAACTCACAGACGGCAGGATCGGCATTTTGAACCTGATGGTCGCCTGCGGCCTTGCGCCTTCGAATAAGCAGGCGCGCCAGCTGGTGGAGCAGGGCGGTGTATTCGTCAATGATGAAAAAGTACCTGCCGCTACGTTCGCCGTTACCGAGGATATGCTGCGCGCTGGCGTGAAGATCCGAAAGGGCAAAAAGGTGTTCCACAAGGCGACGCTCGGCTGAGTCACCTGTCCGAAACTCAAAGATGCGGCTGTACACAGACTGACTCTGTGTGCAGCCGTTTTTTGCTTCCGCTGTATTGGCATGAGAAAAATACAGCCGCGTCCGCATATGTTTCGTGCAAACCGCATTCACTGTAAGGAGGTGCAACCATTGCATGTTCTATCATTTTCCTTACAGGGGGGATATATTTGAAATCGATCGCACTGTTCCTGCTTCTGCTGGTGCTGCTGTGCGGATGCGGCGCATCGCCCACCTTTGAAACGCTCGGCGACGTACAGCATGAAATGCCGATCACGCAGCAAAAGGCATGTGTGCAGATCCCCGAAAATGCGGAGGTATTTGCGCAGGGAGAAACGACAGGCTGGGTGCTGGAACGCTACAGCGTTCAGCTGCAAACCTTTGAAGACGGGGACCTAGACGAGATCATGCAGACCCTGTGCGGTTTTCCCGCCGAGGAGCTGACGGTCATGGCCTCCTGCACGGACGGTGTGCAGCGCTATGACTGGGTCTGGACGGCTATGAGCGAGGAGGGCGAAACGGTCTGCCGCGCGGCGATCCTGGACGACGGAAAATACCGCTACTGTCTGATCGCAGAGGGCACGGCGGAATATGCAAAGGAATTCCATGCGCAATGGAATGCGATCTTCTCGTCATTTTCGCTTGCCTGAATGCCGCTTCATTATTCGCAAGCTCTCCCGCGTGTGTGCGCGGGAGGGCTTTTGCACGCCGATAAGCATTGATTTTTTACGGAGAATGTGATATGGTAAGCGTAAGGAGGTCGATCATATGCTTTATCTCGGCTGTCATTTGTCAAATTCCGGCGGAAATGCGGCGATGGTGCACACCGCCGTTTCGCTCGGTGCCAATACATTTGCATTCTTTACCCGTAATCCGCGCGGCTCGCGTGTCAAGGCGCAGGATCCCGCCGACTGCGTACGCGCAACTGCCCTGCTCTCGCAGTACGATTTTGGAAAGCTCGTTGCGCACGGCGCATATACCATGAATTTGTGCACAGCAGACGCACACGCCAGAACGTTTGCCGCAGAGGTCCTGGCGGACGATCTGCGCCGAATGGCCATGCTCCCGGGCAACTATTATAATTTCCATCCAGGCTGTCATGTCGGACAGGGCGTGGATACGGGGATCGAACAGATCGCGGCTGCGCTGCGCAGTGCCATGTCCCCGGGTTATCCCGTAACGGTGCTGCTGGAAACCATGGCGGGAAAGGGAAGCGAGATCGGCGGAAAATTTGAAGAGATCAGGATGATCCTCGATGCAGTCGGTCGCGACGATCTGGGGGTATGCCTGGATACCTGCCATGTTTACGACGCAGGGTATGATATCGTCCGTGATCTGGACGGTGTACTTGCCGAATTTGACCGCGTGATCGGGCTGCAGCGGCTGAAGGCGCTGCACCTGAACGATTCTAAAAATCCGTTCGGCAGTCATAAAGACCGTCATGAATGTATCGGTCGCGGAAGTCTGGGCATCGATACGTTCCAAAGCATTCTCTCACACCCGTTCTTGCGCGAAAAACCCATGATTTTGGAAACACCGAACGATCTCGATGGCTACCGCGCGGAAATCGCGCTGCTGCGCAGCCTGTGATCGTAAAGGAGGGATACCGTGCCGGGCACGACCGATCTCGGGATCATTAAGAACGTCCTGTGCGCGTTGACGCGCTACTGCGCCCCGGCGCTGAGCGCGTGGATCGTGCTGCATTGCGGGCTGCCACTGTTGTCTTTTCGCACCGAGCCGGAGGTCTGGGGCTGGCTGGTTTTTCCCGACGGCAGGCGGCAGGCACTGAAACACTGGGAAAACGTCCTCGGCCGCGACCGCCGCAGCGATGTCGTGCTGGACTCTGGCTCTGTTTTGCGCAGCCACTGCGTTTTGACGCGCTATGACGACGGGAGCTGGACTGCTTCGGATGCATCCGGGCGCGGCGGCGTGTGCGTAAACGATCAAAAAATCACCATCTCGGAGCTGAACGCGGGGGACAGACTATCCGTCGGCGAAATGCAGATGGTTTTCGAACCGATCACACGGGAACAGGCTCGCGTCCTGTTTTCCCGAAGGCCGCGCGGCTCAGGTGTCGCACAGTCGATGATCGGATTACTCCTGCTGACGCTGCTGCAAATGCTCGTTTTCCTGAATTATTCCGTCGGTGCCGAAGCAGACGCAAATCGGCAGTATCTGATCGCCTTTGCCGGGCTTGCCGTATGCCAGTGGGCCCTGTTCGTGTTGTATCTTGTGATACGCCGACCGTCGTTTGAAGTGGAAACAATTGCGTTTTTTCTCTGCACAGTCGGCATGTCCGTCATTTGCAGCGTCGCACCGCAGGAAACGGGCAAGCAGCTGATCGCGCTGGTACTCGGAATGCTGACCTTTCTCGCAGTGGGCTGGTCGTTGCGCGATCTGGAGCGCGCGAAGGTCATGCGTTACCTCGCCGCCGTCGGCGGTGTTGCGCTGCTTGCCGTAACGCTCGTGTTCGGAACGGAATATCACGGCGCAAAAAACTGGCTGATGCTGGGCGGGCACTCCTTTCAGCCGTCGGAGCTGGCAAAGATCTGCTTCGTATATGTCGGCGCGTCTACGCTCGATCGCCTGATGAACCGCAGAAACCTTGTTTTATTTATCGCCTATACCGTGATGCTGTGTGGCTTTTTGGCACTGATGAACGATTTTGGTACGGCGCTGATCTTCTTTTTTGCCTTTCTGCTGATCGCCTATATGCGCTCTGGCAGTGTCGGCACGGTTGCGCTCGCCTGCACGGCGCTGGGCTTTGCGGGTGTCATAGGTGTCAAGCTCGCGCCCCACGCCATGCGCAGATTTTCGACCTGGCGGCATATATGGGACGACCCCTTCGGCACCGGCTATCAGCAGACGCGGGCTTTGATCTGCATCGCCTCCGGTGGGTTGTTCGGAATCGGGATCGGAGCGGGAAGAATGAAGCATATTTTCGCTGCGGACTCGGATATGGCCTTTGCCACGGTGTGCGAGGAATGGGGGATCGTCGTGGGGCTGATCTGCATCCTCTGCATCGTCGTCGCGGCGCTGCTCTGCGTGCGCTGCGCCTGCGTAACGCGCAGCAGCGTGTACGCCATTGCGTCGTGTACGGCAGCGGGAATACTGGTCGTGCAGACGATCTTCAATGTGCTCGGAACGGTCGACGTGCTCCCGCTGACCGGTGTCAACTTTCCCTTTGTATCCAACGGCGGCTCGGGCATGATGGGCGCATGGGGGCTGCTGGCGTTTATCAAGGCGGCGGATACCCGTCGCAAGGGGAGCTTTGCTGTGCGCCCCATCCGCTTCGGGAGGGATCATCATGAATAGGATCGCATCCCGTGCATGGGTCACGTGGTTTTTGATCGCCGTATTGCTCGGCGGGACGGGGCTGTTCCTCTACACATATTTTACCGAGGGAAGCGACTGGGTCGCATCGGCGGGAAGTCCGCATCTGTATGACGAGCAGGGCAAGCCCCGCTGCACTGTCGTGGATCGCAACGGCGTACTGCTGCTGGGACGCGCCGACGGCGTGACCTATGCCGACTCGGCATCCCTGCGCCGCGCGGTGCTGCACTGGGTCGGCGACCGTGAGGGAAATATCCAAACCTCCGCGCTTTCACACTGCGCGCCGTATCTGGCCGATCACGATCCGGTAAACGGTCTTTACACCTATGGCGGGCGCAGCGGCGAGATCGGGCTTACGCTCAGCGCGAAGTTGCAGGTCGCTGCGCTGGAAGCCATGGGGGAGTACACGGGCACGCTTGCGGTGTATAACTATAAAACAGGTGCGCTGCTGTGCGCTGTTTCCACGCCGAACTATGACCCCGAGCAGGTGCCCAATATCGCCGGCGATACGACGGGTATGTATGACGGCGTATATCTCAACCGCTTTCTGCAATCGAGCTATATTCCCGGCTCGATCTTTAAGATCGTGACCACGGCGGCGGCTTTGCAGGAGGTTGAGGGCATCCTGGATATGACATTTACCTGCACGGGCAGCGTGCAATTCGGAGTAGATCGGGTCACGTGCGAACGCGTACACGGGAAGCAGACGATGAAGGAAGCCATGGCGGTATCGTGCAACTGCGTCTATGCGCAGATCGCGATGCTCGTCGGCGCGGATAAACTTCAAGCGTGTGCGCAGCAGTTCGGCGTGTGTGAACGTGTCAGCTTTGACGGCATCACAACGGCTGCGGGGAATTGCAGCTTCGTCGGCGAGGCGGATGTCAATGTTGCATGGGGCGCAATCGGGCAGCATCTGGATCAGATCAATCCGTGCGCATTTCTGACCTTTGTCGGCATGATCGCAAACAACGGGTGCAGCGTTACGCCGCATGTTATCGAATACGTCCGTGTCGGGGAAGATCTGACCTATCACGCCGAACAGCAGGCGGGGGAGGTGATCCTCTCCACGGAGGTCGCAGCGCAGCTGCGTGAATTGATGCGCAACAATGTGGTCAGCTACTACGGCACGGATCAGTTCCCCGATGTACGGGTCTGCGGCAAAACCGGGACAGGGCAGACGGATAACGGCAGCAAGCCCAACGCCATGTTTACGGGGTTCATTGACGACGAGTCGCTCCCGCTTGCCTTTATCGTTTGTATCGAAAACGGCGGTTACGGCCGAAAAGTCGCGATCCCGGTGATCGCGCAGGTCCTGCGCGAATGCGTTGCACTGAAAAACGAGCTGTAATATTCAAACACCCCCCGCATAGCCTTATGCAGGGGGTGTTTTGCGTGTGTCGAAGAAACCAACTTGCGGGCGGCTGCCTGCTGTGCTTCGGGTTTGGGATGCTTTTCGCGTCGTGCTTTGAGTCGGTGCTGCTATGCTGCTGCCTCGGCGTGATCTTTGCGGGCTGCGGCTTTCTGATCCTCGTGAAAAAATGAAAGACATAAACCTGTTCGCCGGAGAATATGCTGTACTATCACCAAAACAGGGAGGGATCATATGCAATTGCAGTGGGAAAAGACAGAGCTTCCCATTCTGCGCGGTAAGATCTGGGAGGTCCAGACGCAGGAGCAGACGCAGGAGGTGCGCCTCGGGGAGGGAATGCCCGATGTCGGCACCATCCTGTGCGGATGGGGACAGCCTATGCTACGCGGAAAAGAATGGCATGACGATCAGATCGGGATCTCCGGCGGCATTCAGGCGTGGGTGCTGTATGCGCCCGAGGATGGCTCCGCTGCCAGATGTGTTGAAGCCTGGCTGCCGTTTCAGATGAAATGGACGATCCCGCAGGCACAGCGCGACGGGGTGATCCGAACGGATATCGCGCTGCGTAGTGTGGATGCCCGCGTACTGTCCGCGCGGAAGCTCCTGATTCGCGCGCAGGTAAGCGTGCTCGGCGAGGGATCGGAGCCCGATTGCGGACGATATGTCAGCGCGCAGGTCAGCGACCCGTCCATTCAGCTGCTGCAGCAGTCATACCCGATACACATGCCTGTGGAGGCAGGGGAGAAAGACATTCGGCTGGAAGAGGATGTGACACTTCCGTCCGCGCAGGCGGTCAAAACGATCAGCTGTACAGTGCAGCCCGAAATGCACGAATGCAGGGTCGTCGGAGATAAAGCCGTCCTGCGCGGCGAATGCCATGTGCAGGTCGTCTATTTCGGTGCAGACGAGCAGATCTACAGCGACGGTGTTTCCGTCCCCTTTGCGCAATATGCGCAGCTGGAACGCGAATATGATAAGGACGCGACGCTTTCGGTACTGCCTGTACCTGTAAACATGGAGCAGGAGCTGCTTGACGGCGTGTTGCGGCTGAAATATGCCTTCGCGGCGCAGTATATCGTGCTGGATCGCGTGCTGGTGGAGGTGGCGCAGGACGCATACAGCCTGACGAATGATCTGGAGATGACCCGGGAGACGACGCAGCTGCCGTCCGTACTGGATCGCAGGACGATCGAGCAACAGATCAGCAAAACGGCGGCATGTCCATACCGCCGGATCGTGGATGCAGTGTGCTATCGGGAGCAACCCACCGTTCGCAGAAACGGGGAGCAGATCGATGTGGAAACACCTGTCATGGCGCAGCTTCTGTGTCGGGCGGACGACGGGCAATATACCTGCGTGCATATTCGGTTTGCCGATCAGTGGTCGATCCCCGTCGGCACGGAAGCAGCCGTCGGACTGACTGTGCAGCAGCCGACCGCAGTGGAGGCCTCCTGCGATGGGGAAAATGTCACCGTTCATATAGCGCTGCAATATACGCTAACGGCTTCGACCGAGCAAGACCTGAATATGATAACCGAAATCGAGGTCGGTGACAAGCTCTCTCATGATGCGGAACGTCCGTCGTTCATTCTGCGACGGGCAGGGGAGCAGACCCTCTGGGAGCTTGCCAAGCAATATGGCTCTACGGTCGCGGATATTCAAAAGGAAAACGGGTTGGAGCAAATGCAGCTCGATGGCCGTATGCTGCTGATCCCGATCAGCTGAAAAGATCTCCTGCCGCACCTGTGGCAGGAGATCTTTGATAGGAAACGGTTTCAGTCGATGTCCCGCTCAACGACCTCAGGCGGCTGATCCAGCACCTCGGGATGCGCCAGCAGGCGGCGGTAATACTTGAAAAAGGTCGCGTAGTAATATCCGTCGCAGATGCGTTCGTCCAGAACAAATTTCACATCAACATATTTTTTCTGGACGACAGAACCGTCTTCCTGCAATTCCAGACTTCTGCGCTTACAGCCGAATGCACCGAAGCAGGGGAGATTGCCGAAATCATACAGATGGTGGTAGATCGGCGGGATCCCCAGCGAGCCCATGGATGTAAAGAACAGACTCCCGTGGAACGGGCTGAGCTCCATCAAGAAGCCGGGAAGCAGGCCGAAATAATCGAGCAGCTTCAACAGCCATACAAGGAATTTCAGAACAACGCTCGGGATCAGATTCAGCGCCATGATCAGGCTGTCCAAGCCGGAATCCAGCTCTTTCGTTGCCTTCACACGCTCCACAGCCGCGTTGAGCTTCCTGTATACATCCTCGGCCGTGTCGTGGGGGTTAAGGTGGACTTTGATGGATGTATCGGGCGAGTCGACCGTCATTTCCTTTTTTACGACCATGCAATACTGAATGTCTTCGTCGCGCGAATAGACCTTCTGGCCGCTGATAAAACGGTTCAGCTGCGGATATTTGGCAATTCCGCGCACGTATGCAGCCAGCAGGACATGGGTGATGCCGAAATCCTTTAGCCCCTCGCGCCGCTTCTGACGAATATAGCGGTCGATGCCTGTGATCTCGAAAGACTCTTCAAAAAGGTTTGAGCAGATATTTCTTTCCCACTGAAAATAGGCCGAGATCTGCGCCATCGGCGCAAGCGTGCGGATCTTCCGCCCGTCGGGACGATCGCCCCATGTGGGATGGTATTTCCCGTCCGCCGAAACTTTCAATCCGAGTGACAGGAAAAATGCACCGGAAAACAGCAGATAGTTGGAAAGCACCGGCTGCCACGCGGGAAAGATATCCTGGCTTACCGCAAAATGGCGGTGTGCATAGCCCGTCGCCACAAGAGGGAGCAGTAACAGCAGCGGAAGCATCCACGGAAATCGTATGCGCCCCGATGCAATGACGGTGTACAGCGCACAGTAGAAGACGATGCAGGTGTAAAACATGCCGAGAATAAAGGGATGGTCCCCCAGAACGGAATGCGGCACGACAGCATAATACAGCCCCATCAGCCATACGGGGATGGCGGTCCTGTAAAATCTTTCTTTTCCGTCGAGCCATACGATGAGCACAAACAGCATGGTGGCTGCCGTCGGCAAAACGATTTGAGTCCACACTTGCAGCGTATCCACGGACCCTTTCAAACCGGGAAACGCAATGCGGGTCACTGCCGAGCCGACCATGCAAAGTGTCATCAGCCATGTCAGAACGCTTTTGCGGCTGACATACAGGTGAATTCTCTTTTCCATAGCATCGACATTATACCAGAAAATCCGCCACATGGCAATATGCAATATTAGAAGATACGGTAACAAATAGTATCAAATTCGTGTGTGCAGGCTCTTGACAGATGTGATATAATGACAAAAGAGTTATCATATCCGACGGGAGGAAGCAGATCATGGCAAAAGAGAAACGAGTAGAGCAGATCACCGATATGGAAGTGGACTTTGCGCAATGGTTCACGGATGTATGCAAAAAGGCGCAGCTGGTGGATTACACCTCCATGAAGGGCGTTTTTGTATACCGACCGTATGGCTACGCGATCTGGGAAAATATGCAGCACATCCTGGATAAAATGTTCAAGCAGCAGGGCGTGGAGAATGTGTATATGCCTATGCTGATCCCCGAGAGCCTGCTGCAAAAGGAAAAGGATCATGTCGAGGGCTTTGCGCCCGAGTGCGCATGGGTCACGATGGGCGGCGGAGAACAGCTGGAAGAGCGGTATGCCATCCGTCCGACTTCCGAGACGCTATTCTGCGAGCATTTTGCAAATGTGCTGCAGTCGCACCGCGATCTGCCGATGAAATATAACCAGTGGTGCTCCGTGCTCCGGTGGGAGAAGACCTCACGTCCGTTCCTGCGCCACCGCGAGTTTCTCTGGCAGGAGGGTCATACCATCCACGCAACAGCCGAAGAAGCCCGCGAATTTACCGAGACGATGCTGGGTGTCTACGCTGATTTCTGCGAAAACGTGCTGGCTATGCCCGTAACGCGCGGCCGAAAGACGGATAAGGAAAAGTTCAACGGCGCAGAGGCGACCTATACCATCGAGTGCATGATGCACGACCGTAAGGCGCTGCAGGCAGGCACGTCGCACTATTTCGGAGACGGCTTTGCCAAGGCATTCGGCATTGAATTTACCGACAAAAACAATCAGCGCGTCAATCCGCATGAAACGTCGTGGGGCGTGTCCACGCGCCTGATCGGCGGCATCATCATGACACACGGCGACAATAACGGCCTCGTTCTGCCGCCGCAGATCGCGCCTGTGCAGGTCGTCATTTTGCCTGTTGCGCAGCATAAACCCGGCGTATTGGACGCTGCTTTCGCGCTGAAACAGCGCCTGACTGAGGCCGGGCTGCGCGTCAAACTGGATGACAGCGACAACTCGATGGGCTGGAAGTGTGCCGAATACGAGATGAAGGGCGTACCTGTGCGTGTGGAGTGCGGCCCGCGCGATCTGGAAAACGGCACATGCGTGCTCGTGCGCCGTACCGATCGGGAAAAGGTCATCGTCAAGCTCGAGGACCTCGAGCAGGCAGTCGCGGAGCAGCTTTCGATCGTGCAGAAGCAGATGTTCGACAAGGCGAAGAAAAACCTGGACGAACATATCTACGAAGCCCATTCGTTGGAGGAAGCGAAGGCGATCCAGGAGCGCAATGGCGGCTATGTCAAGACCATGTGGTGCGGCGATTTGGCCTGCGAGCTTGCGATGAAGGAAAAGGCGGGAATGTCCTCGCGCTGCATCCCCTTTGCGCAGGAGCAGCTGGACGATGTGTGCGCCTGCTGCGGCAAGCCCGCAAAAAAAATGGTCTACTGGGGCGTTGCCTACTAAAAAACCGTATCCGAGACATTCTGAAATCCGAAAGCGGTGCTGTGATCTTCACGGCACCGCTTTGCTGTATCGGGAGGGAGAAAGAAGATCGTGCCGAAAAACCGCCACATGGTGCGGGTGCTTCCGAAAACGCTGTGGCCGCTCATTCCTCATCCTTCGGGCGCTTGTATCGCCCGTGCGGCTCCCAGGCTGCCAGCGGATAGCGCTGCATGGCACCGAAAATGCGCTCTTTCAGGTCGGGGTACGTTGCGCTGAGGGCATAGATCAGCTGCTTGATCTCTTCACGCTTGGTCGCCTTATCGACGGGGCAACGGTTTTCCAGAACGGGCAGGTTTTCCCCTTCAACAAAGCGGGTAACGGTTTTTTCATGGATGTAGAGCATGGGTCGAATTTGCACGATCCCGCTGCGATCCAGTTCTGTCACAGGCTGAAAGCAGCTGATGCGACCTTCAAACAGAAGCGACATCATAAATGTCTCCACGGCATCATCATAATGATGCCCGAGCGCGACCTTCCCGCAGCCCAGCTCCAGCGCGGCCTGATTGAGCGCGCCGCGCCGCATTTTCGCACACATGGAGCATGGATTTTTCTCTTTTCGATGGTCGAATATGATCGGTGCGATCTGGGTCGGCACGATTGAGTAGGGAACATCCAGCGCATGGCAGAGCGCGGCGATCCGATCGTAATCCATGCCAAGCCCCATATCGATCGTGATGGCCTGCAAGGTATAGGGCTTATCAAAGAACCCGCGCAATTGCGCCAGCAGGTACAGCAGCGCAAGGCTGTCCTTACCGCCGGAAATACCGACGGCGATCCGATCGCCGGATCCGATCATTTGATAGTCGTCGATACACCGACGCATCAGGCCGAGCAGTTTTTGCATAGAGTGACCTCCGAAAATAGAAAGCGAGGAAACAGGAGATAACAAGAGATAATTGAAGAAATCGAGAGCATAGGTATGATTTCGTAAAAATCGGCAAAAATTGGGTTGACAAACAAAAAAACTTATGATATAAAAAGCAGGCGATTTAGAGACATTGTACCGCAAAGGTCGTCTGATGTCAAAAAATATTTTAACCTGATCGGAGGAACCAATATGTCCACCACTCTTTTGAAGAAAGAGACTCTGGAGCGCAAGTGGTATATCCTCGATGCAGCGGGCAAGCCGCTCGGCCGTACCGCTGTTATCGCTGCGAATATCCTGCGCGGCAAGCACAAGATCGACTTTACTCCCAACGTTGACTGCGGGGATAACGTCATCATCATCAACACCGATAAGGCAGTCCTCACCGGCAAGAAGCTCGAGCAGAAGAAGTACTATCGTGTTTCCGGCTGGATCGGCGGCCTGAAAGAAACTAAGGCTCGCGTCATGATGGAAAATCGTTCCGATTATGCCATGGAGCTGGCCGTTAAGGGCATGCTGCCCAAGAATACCCTCGGCCGCACCGCGCTGACCCGCCTGCACCTGTACACCGGCGCAGAGCATCCGCACGCTGCGCAGAAGCCTGAAGCTTGGACGCTGGACTAATTCGGAGGTAACGAACTATGTACGAGAGCAAGAAGAAGTATGTTTACGGCACCGGCCGTCGGAAGTCTTCCGTGGCGCGTGTCCGCGTTTATGAAAACGGCACCGGCTCCATCATCATTAACGGCCGCGATATCGACGATTACTTCGGCCTTGAGACGCTGAAGCTGATCGTTCGTCAGCCTCTGGTCACCACCGATATGCTCGGCAAGGTGGACGTTGTCGTCACCGTTGCGGGCGGCGGTGTCTCCGGTCAGGCCGGCGCGATCCGTCATGGTATTTCCCGCGCACTGCTCGGGATCAACGCCGAGTTCCGTACCTCTCTGAAGGCTGCCGGGTTCCTGACCCGCGACCCCAGAATGAAGGAAAGAAAGAAGTACGGCTTGAAGGCTGCACGTCGTGCTCCTCAGTTCAGCAAGCGCTGATCCGCATCTCTCTTTTGTTTCATGTATCGACTCCCGAACTGCGAAAGCGGTTCGGGAGTTTTTCTATGCTTGCTTCCTGAGGCGTCCTCGCGGCAAAGCCGCTGCGGTCGAGGCTGAAATCGTGCCACCGGCACGATTTCTAAACGCCACGACAGTTCAGCAAGCGCTGATCCGCATCTCTCTTTTGTTTCATGTATCGACTCCCGAGCTGCAAAAGCGGTTCGGGAGTTTTTGCGGATATTTATGAGGATGTTATAGAATGTTCACAAATCCGTGCGGTCATTCTGCTACAATACATGTTGCCCGCTTGTCCGCGGGTGGTACGCCCGTGACGCTGTGCAACACTTAACAGGAGATGATCGATATGGCAAATTTCACACGAAAAGCGATCAAAGAGTCCTTCATCCGCTTATTGGAGCAACATCCCCTGAACGACATCACCGTAAAAGACATCGTCGAAGAATGCGGGATCAACCGCAATTCATTTTATTATCACTATCAGGATCTGCCAGCCCTTATTGAGGAGATTATCAAAGAGGATGCAGAGGGGATCATTCGTACCTATCCGTCGGTGACTTCCATCGTCGAATGCTTTGATGGTGCCGTGGAATTCGCTTCCCGACGGAAAAAGGCGATCATGCATATTTATCGCTCCGTCAATCGGGAAGTATTTGAGCGCAATCTGATGATGGTCTGCGAATATTTTGTATGCCGCTATATCGATACGGCACTGAAGGACAATGATGGGATCGAGCAGGACAAGCAGACCATCGTGGATTACTACAAGTGCGTCTGCTTCGGGCTGATCATCAACTGGCTGGAGCAGGGAATGCAGGAGTCGTATATTCGCTCCATTCGCCGCATTTTCCTTCTGAAAAAAGATCTGGCGCAGGAGATCGCCGCGCTGCTGCAAAACCAAATATAAAAATCAGACACACGAGCCTCCCGTGTCTGATTTTCGGATAATATTCCGTCCGGTGTCTGAAATTCAGACACCGGCTTTTGCTTTGCCCGTGTTCAAACACGGGTTTTCGTATTATCTTAAGATGCATAAAGCAACTCAGGGAGGTGTAAGAATGAAAATGCGTTCCGCATTGCCGATGAAAGTGGCCAAATACGGCTACATCCTGATATCCGTGATCTTTTGTGTGGCAGGGATCCGAATTCTGGTCATGCCGACGCCGCAGATCGCGACGGTTGGATTGTTCTTTGGCCTGGCGATGCTCGCCTTCGGCACGATCAAGCTGGTCGGCTATTTTTCCAGAGACCTGTTTCGGCTCGCCTTTCGGGATGATCTGCAATTCGGTATTTTGCTGATCGTTCTGGGTCTGGTCACCCTGGTAAAACGCGAGAATATTGTCTCGTTTTTATGTGTGGCCTACGGGATCAGCATGGTGGTCGACGGACTGTTCCGGGCGAAAACGGCACTGGAAGCAAAGCGTTTCGGCATTCGCAGCTGGTGGCTGACTATGGCACTGTCGATCCTGACAGGCTTGCTCGGGATCACGATCCTTGCCTGGCCGCAGACCGCTATCACCATGGCACAGGCGCTTCTCGGCGTGTCTTTAATCGTTGAGGGCGGGCTGAGCCTGAGCGTAGCGGTCAGCATGGTCAAGATCATCGATCATCAGAAGCCCGATGTGATCGATGCAGAATATTATGAGATCTAGGAGGAAGTAACATGCGATTTTCAAATGCGGTCGTGAAATACCGCATCCCGATCCTGATCGTAACATTGATCCTGATGGTTCCGTCTGTGCTTGGTATGGCGGCCACGCGGGTCAACTACGATATGCTGACGTATCTGCCGAAGGACATGGAAACGGTCATCGGCCAGAACGAACTGATGAAGGATTTCAACAAAGGTGCCTTTACATTCCTGATTTTCGAAGATATGGAAAATAAGGATGTTGCAAAGCTGAAAGCGGCGGTCGAACAGGTCGAACATGTGGATACGGTGATGTGGTATGATTCTCTGGCCGATCTGTCTATCCCCATGGAGCTGCTGCCTGACGCGGTGTATCGCGAGTTCAACACCGATCACTCGACCATGATGGCCGTATTTTTCGATACCGGAACTTCCGAAGATGAAACCATGGAAGCGGTGAAGCGGATACGCAGCATCTGCGGGCAGCAATGTTTCGTTTCAGGTATGACGGCACTGGTGGTCGATCTGAAAGACCTCTGTGAGCAGGAAGAGCCGATCTATGTGGGGCTTGCGGTGATCTTGGCCTGCGCGGCCATGCTGCTGCTGTTGGACGGATGGCTCATCCCGTTCGTATTTCTGGCATCCATCGGCGCGATGATCCTGCTGAATATGGGAACAAATTACTTCTTCGGCGAGATCTCCTACATCACGAAAGCGCTGTCCGCCGTTTTGCAGCTGGCAGTTACAATGGACTATTCCATCTTCCTCTGGCACAGCTACAACGAGCAGCTGGAGCTTTGCGACGATAATCGGCAGGCTATGGCACTGGCCATTCGGGAAACGCTTACCAGCGTTATCGGCAGTTCCGTTACCACGATCTCCGGCTTTATCGCGCTGTGCTTTATGAGCTTTACCCTCGGCAGGGATCTGGGGCTCGTGATGGCAAAAGGTGTGCTGCTCGGTGTGATCGGCTGCGTGACCGTATTGCCGGCTTTGATCCTGACATTGGACAAGCCCTTGCAGAAAACGAAGCACAGATCCCTGATCCCCGACACGCAGGGATTCGCAGAAAAAATCATTCGCGTTTTTCCGCTGTTTCTGGTCGTTTTCGCCATTTTGATCGCGCCGTCTCTCTACGGTTACAACAGAGCAAATGATGAGGTCTACTATGATATGGGGGAATGCCTCCCGGAGGACATGAACTATGTCATTGCAAATTCCAAGCTGCGGGACGATTTCGGCATCGGCTCGACCCATATGGTATTGATCGACGCAGATCTCCCCGCCGCATCCGTCAAGCGCATGATGCGGGAAATGGAGCAGGTGGACGGAGTAAAATATGTGCTTGGGTTGGAATCTGTGATCGGCTCGCGCGTACCGCAGGAGATCCTGCCCGACAGCATCACGAGCATCCTGAAAAGCGACCGCTGGGAGCTGCTTCTGATCAACTCGGCATATAAGGTCGCAGGCGACGAGGTAAATGCCCAGATCACGCAGCTGAACGGTATTTTGAAAAAATATGACGAAAGCGGTATGCTCATCGGAGAAGCGCCGTGCATGAAGGACATGGTGGAGACCACCGACCATGACTTTGCCGTGGTGACGGCAGTATCGGTGGCCGCGATCTTTGTGATCATCATGCTGGTGGAAAAGAGCCTGTCGCTGCCGATCATTCTTATCACGGTCATTGAGGTGGGTATTTTCATCAATCTGGGGCTGCCGCACTATCTTGGGCAGAGCATGGCATTCATCACACCCATCTGCATCAGCACTATCGAGCTCGGTGCGACGGTGGATTATGCCATTTTGATGACCACACGATATAAGACCGAGCGCATCGGCGGAAGCGAAAAGCGCGAGGCCGTGAAAACGGCGCTGTATACATCCGTTCCGTCCATCATCGTATCCGGTATGGGGATGTTCGCGGCGACTTTCGGCGTTGCCCTGTATTCGGATATCGAGATCGTCAGCTCCATGTGCATGCTCATGGCACGCGGCGCGGTGATCAGTATGCTGCTGGTCATCTTCGTTTTGCCGGCAATGTTCATGTTACTGGATAAATGTATTTGCAAAACAACGCTGGATATGCGCCATATCCGATTTACACACAAACAGGAGGTATCTGACCATGCATAAAATTGCACGAAACATAACGGCTGTCGGCCTTTGCGCCGCATTGTGTCTGACAGGCGCAGGGGCAGTTTTTGCCCGCACGGCAGGAAAGACGGAAAACAACAAGTCGGACAAAGCATCGGACGGCACAGCGCCGTCGGAAAATCTGTCGGAAATTAACAAGAACGAGACGGTCTATGTCCTGACCGGGGCAGATGGGACAGTCCGAAAGATCATCGTCAGCGATTGGATCGAAAACACATCGGGCAACACGGTCGTTTCTGATAAAACCGAGCTGAAAGACCCCGAAAATGTCAAGGGCAGCGAGGGGTATACCATAGATAAAGACAATATGACCGTATGGGATGCGCAGGGAAACGATATCTACTATCAGGGTACGATCGATAAAGCACTCCCGGTCGATATGACCGTCAGCTACATGCTGGACGGGAAAGCCGTAACGGCCGAAGACCTTGCGGGTAAGAGCGGCAAGGTGACCATCCGCTTCGATTATCGCAACGCGCAGTATGAAACGGTCGAGATCGACGGCGTGAAAGAAAAGATCTATGTACCGTTTGCCATGCTTACCGGCATGATACTCGACAGCGATACGTTCCGCAATGTGCAGGTCACAAACGGAAAGCTGCTCAATGACGGAGAGCATACCGTCGTAGTCGGCCTTTCCTTCCCGGGCTTGCAGGAAAATCTGGCGATCGACAGAGAAACGCTGGAGATCCCAAGCTTTGTGGAGATCACGGCGGATGTGACCGATTTTGCCTTTGGCATGACCGTGACCGTCGCCACCAATGAAGTGTTCAACGGAATGGATGCGGACAGGATCGATATTTCCGATTTGAGCGGCTCGGTGTCTGAGCTGACCGATGCGATGAAAAAGCTTATGGACGGTTCTTCTGCACTGTATGACGGCCTTTGTACGCTGCTGGAAAGATCTGACGAACTGGTATCCGGTGTCAAGGCGCTGGCAGATGGCGCCAAATCCCTGCAAGATGGTGCGGGTAAGCTCAGCAGCGGCGCGGATCGTCTGGCCGACGGTGCGGATAAGCTCTATGCGGGACTTGGCACGCTTTCTTCCAACAGCGCCGATGTAAACAGCGGCGCAGCGCAGGTGTTCGATACGCTGCTGTCTGCTGCGACAACGCAGATCCGCGCAGCGGGAATTTCCGTGCCCGACCTGACGGTCGAAAACTATGCGGAAACGCTCGACAGTGTGATCGCTTTCCTGGCGGAAGACGCAGTCTATGGTCGCGCATTGCAGCAGGTCATGGCAGGCGTGGAGGGGAAGCGTTCGCAGATCACACAGCTGGTCACCGCACAGGTGATCCCGGCTGCCACGGGGTTGACCATGGACGAATACAGCGCGGCTGTGGCCGCAGGCAGGATAAGCGCGCAGCAGCAGGCGCAGCTGCAGGCGATCATTGACCAAAATGTTGAAGATCAGATCGAGCAGTCGATCGAAGAAACCATGAATTCCGACACGGTACGCGCGCAGCTGGCCGCCGCTTCCGAAGGACGTAAGACGATCGGCGAGCTGAAAGCCTCTCTGGACAGCTATAACACCTTCTATCTCGGCGTTCTTTCCTATACCGGCGGCGTAGACGAAGCAGCAATCGGGGCAGGGGAGCTGCAAAACGGAGCAGCCGAACTGAAAGCAGGCGCTGCCGAAGTTAAAGTCGGTGCGGAAAAGCTGTATGGCGGCGTGCTGACCCTGCAGGACGGGATCCCCGCCCTGCTCGACGGCATGAGCGCGCTGCGTGACGGTGCCATGTCCCTAGACGACGGTTTGCAGCAATTCAACGAAGAAGGTATCCAAAAACTGGCCGAACTGATCGATGCGGATCTGGGCGGTATCGTTGCCCGCCTGAAGGCAACGGCAGATGTGTCCCGCAACTACACGAATTTCTCCGGGATCGCCGACGGCACGGACGGACAGGTCAAGTTCGTCTATCGGACGGACGAGGTCAAAAAATAACGAATGATCGCAGCAAAACGCCCCGAGATCCGCGGATCTCGGGGCGTTTCGTACTGTTTTGCTTTGCGTGATAAAGACGCGGGCGGTGGGTCAGATGCCCGTCATGGCAGCAAGAACTTCGACTTCCATCTGCTGGATTCCCTTTGTTTTGGCAAGACCTTCGTCGATATCCACATCCGTGAAGGAGCCGTCGCTCGTGCAGACGATGCGGTTCGTTTTTCCCGCGAGCAGCAGCTCGACGGCCAAAAAGCCCATTTTGGTGGCATTGACACGGTCACGCCCCGTCGGGGAGCCGCCGCGTTGGATATGACCCAGAACGGTGACGCGCGGGTCAAGATCGATGGCTTCCTTGATTTTGACGGCAATGTTCGCCGCCGAACCCGCGCCTTCCGCCACAACGATCATGTAGTGTGTAAAGCCGTTAAATCTGGCACGGCGGATCTTTTCAATAACATCTTTCTCGAAATCGATCGGTTCTTCGGGGACAAGAACGGCCGTTGCGCCGACCGCAAGACCGACATACATTGCAAGGAAGCCCGCGTTGCGTCCCATCACCTCCACGACCGAGCAGCGCTCGTGTGATTGCATGGTATCGCGCAGTTTGTCGATGCATTCGATGGCGGTGTTGGCTGCCGTATCAAAGCCGATGCAGTAATTGGTGCAGTTGATGTCATTATCGATAGTCGCGGGAATGCCGATAACATTGATGCCGTATTTGCTCAGCGCTTTCGCACCGCGGAACGTTCCGTCGCCGCCGATAGCAATGATGCTGTCCAGACCGAGAAACTTGCAGGTCGACACGGCCTTGCGCTGGCCTTCCTCGGTCATGAATTCCTTACTTCGTGCCGTATAGAGAATGGTTCCGCCGCGATTGATGGTGTGTCCTACGCTTTTCTCATCAAGGCGAACGATATCGCCGGTGATCAGGCCGTTATACCCGCGGCGAATACCGTAGCACTCAATACCGTGGTAGGTCGCCGTGCGTACAACTGCGCGAACGCACGGGTTCATACCGGGTGCGTCTCCGCCGCTGGTCAAAATTCCGATCCGTTTCACGCTCATATGTAGTTCCTCCCGGTCATTTATTGCGGATAGGGATATTTTAGCGCATTATGCGGAAAATGTAAAGTAAAAAGTAAGCTCTTTTGCATTATGCGCAAAGGGAACGCCGATCGACTCGACCTCTGCCCCCGATATGCCGCGCGCAGCATATCGGGGGCACCGCCTCACACAGCGCCTGTCGGCGTTAAATATCGATCGCGGGATTCAGGAAATAGATGTTTTTCTGATCCAGTTTTTCGCGCAGGAGCTCGATCGCCTCACCGAATCGCTGGAAATGCACGATCTCGCGCTGACGCAGGAAGCGAATGACGTCTTTTACATCGGGGTCGTCGGTCAGACGCAGGATGTTGTCATAAGTCGTGCGTGCTTTTTGCTCTGCTGCAAGATCCTCTGTCAGGTCGGTGATGGGGTCGCCTTTCACAGCCATGGATGCGGCGTTCCAGGGGCTGCCCGATGCAGAAGTCGGGTATACGCCTGCCGTGTGATCGACAAAATACGGTGCGAATGCGCTGTCGCGGATCTGATCTTCCTTCAGATTGCGTGTCAGCTGGTGCACGATCGCACCGACCATTTCCAAATGCCCCAGTTCCTCCGTCCCAATATCGGTCAAAAGTCCCTTCAGCTCGTCAAACGGCATGCTGTAGCGCTGAGAAAGGTAACGAAGGGATGCACCAAGCTCACCGTCGGGGCCACCATACTGCGTAATGATCAGCGCGGCAAGACGCGGATCCGGTTTCGCGATCTTCACGGGGTATTGCAGTTTTTTCTGATAAACAAACATAGCCGACCTCCTAATTATTACAGTATTCCCACGGCCACGGATCGTCCAGCCAGGCGTATTGGGTACCTTCCGAAGGCATCCCGTGCGTGATCGGCCCGTGCTCGCGCTCGTATTGCATCATGCATGTATGATAGATCTCCTGATAGGATCGATACATTTGCAGCGCCTGTGCATCATCCCGATGTGTGTCCAGATAAAGCGCCAGTTCATGCAGCGCAAATCCCAGCACCTGAAGCTCGGACAGCGGTGTGACCGGTTGCTCCTTCTCGTTGACGATGCCGCGGAACGGAAGATCCAGACCCGGGAATATCGTGCCGCGGATCAGGCCCACTCTCGCCTCGTATTGCGGCGGATTCTCCTGCTGGAACGGCACATAAGGAACGGCCAGTGGCGCTTCGGACGGCAGGCGACCGTACCCGTCTCGACGGTTTTGCTTATTCTGACTCAAGTTCATTACCTCCTGTCAAAGTTCGTTTGAACCTGTCGTTGCGTGTCATACTATGCCGCCGACGAAAAAAGAGTTCAAAGTTATTTTTTGCCCGCATAAGCTGTTTTGAGGTGGTGCGTGTGAAATACATTCTTCGTTTCTGGCAGCTGTATGTGCTGACATGCGTGATCTTCGTTTACATCTGCGTGCAGGGCAGCAGAGCCGTTACCGTTCTTGCCGAATCCGCGCCGATCACAAGAAATACGGTGTTTGTGATCGATGCCGGGCACGGCGGAGAGGACGGGGGAGCGGTATCGTGCGCCGGATATCGCGAAAGCCAGATCAATTTGCAGATCGCGCTTCGCCTGAATGACCTGATGCATCTGCTCGGGCGTAAAACCGTGATGACCCGCACGACGGACTGCGCGCTCAGCGGGAACGAAGCCACCGTTGCCGCACGGAAAACCGCTGACCTGCATCGCAGGGCGCAGATCGTCGCGGAGACGGAGCATGCATTTCTGATCTCCATTCACCAGAACTATTACACACAGGAAAAATACAGCGGCGCGCAGATGTTTTACAATCGCATGGCCGATGCGCGGGAAATGGCAGAGGCGCTGCAGACTGCCATGGTGCAAACGCTCAATCGGGGCAGCAGCCGAAAGTCCAAACCAGTGGAAAAAATATATCTGCTGGAAGCGATCGATGCGCCGGGCGTGCTGGTCGAGTGCGGGTTTTTATCGAATACGGTCGAGGAAGCAAAGCTGCGCACAGAAGATTACCAGAAAAAGCTGTGTTGTGTTCTGGCAAGCGTGTTGACGACCTGCACCGTTTGAGCGATCTGAAAAGAAGGATTGCATTTTTTTGTGCGAAATGCTATAATGGCGCAAATTGCATCTGTCGGCGCTGCAAAAAAGCATCGCCGTGCATTGCGGATCGGAGGCATCCTATGGATCGTTTGTATTTGCCGACCCTGCACTGGTTTGCCATGAGCAATCCCTTTACCGGCTCTCTCGGGGCTTTTCGCTTTCGTGCCACCCCCAATATCGTCATGGCAACGGCAAAAGAAGTGGACATGCAGGAAAGCACCGTCACGGCGGAGCTCTGGCACGGGCCGTTTTGCTATGAAAAAAGTGAGATCGAGGGAAAGAGAGATTTCCCGCTGTCCGAGCAGGGGCTTGCCGAGATGCGCCTGTGGCTGGAGAAAAATATTTAGATTAAATCGCTGCCGTCCCGCTTTTTCGCGAAAAAATGTTGACATTTCGCGCAGCTGTGTTAAAATATCGTCGATAGTAAAAAGACTATGCGGAAACAAGGCTTTGTCTGCGCGCCACAGCGAGAGGGGAAACGGTGCAAGCCCCTTGCGTAATGCTCTGCCGGCCACTTCCTGCGTCGCCCGGGATGACCGGGACGGGTGCTCCCGTTACAGGGCAGCCGAGATGTCCGCTGCCGGCGGATAATTAGGGTGGTACCGCGATTTTTGTCGCCCCTAGCTTTTCACAGGGGGCGATTTTTCTTTTATCCGATGCTGTCCGACCGCTTTGTAATTCTTAAATCTTAT
Source organism: uncultured Oscillospiraceae bacterium (assembly GCA_964538475.1). GTDB lineage: Bacteria > Bacillota > Clostridia > Oscillospirales > Oscillospiraceae > Faecousia. The sequence goes on from CAZIGE010000013.1 coordinate 21,746, forward strand.
ATATACTTTTGGAGGTCAATCAATGAGTCACAAACCACATGGCGTGAACGAGCTGCGCGAGATGTTCCTGCGCTTTTTCGAAAGCAAGAATCATCTTCGCCTGCCGAGTTTTTCCCTGATTCCGCAAAATGACAAATCCCTGCTGCTGATCAACTCCGGCATGGCACCCATGAAGCCGTATTTTACGGGGGAGGTCGTACCGCCCCGCAGGAGAGTTTGCACCTGTCAGAAATGCATCCGTACCGGCGATATCGAGAACATCGGTAAAACCGCGCGCCACGGAACGTATTTCGAGATGCTCGGCAACTTCTCCTTCGGTGATTATTTCAAGACGGAGTCGCTGCAATGGAGCTGGGAATTCCTGACAAGTCCCGAATGGGTCGGTCTGGAACCGGAGCGGCTGTACCCGACCGTCTATGAAAATGATGACGAGGCGTGGAACATCTGGACAAAGGTGATCGGCGTGCCGGAAGATCACATGACCCGTCTGGGCAAGAAGGACAATTTCTGGGAGCATGGCGCAGGCCCCTGCGGACCGTGCAGCGAGATCCACTATGACCGCGGCGAGGAATACGGCTGCGGAAAGCCCGACTGCCGCCCCGGCTGCGACTGCGACCGCTTTATGGAAGTCTGGAACAACGTGTTTTCGCAGTTTAATAATGACGGCGCGGGCAACTATACCGAGCTGATTCAGAAAAACATCGACACCGGTATGGGTCTGGAGCGTCTGGCCTGCGTTTGCCAGAATGTCAACAGCCTGTTTGATGTGGATACCGTTATGAATATCACAAACCACGTCACCCGCCTGACCGGCGCATCCTATGGCCAGAGCTATAAGACCGATGTAAGTCTGCGCGTGATCACGGATCACGTCCGCGCGTCGACCTTTATGATCGCCGACGGTGTTCTCCCGTCCAATGAAGGCCGCGGCTATGTTCTGCGCCGTCTTCTGCGCCGTGCGGCGCGGCACGGAAAGCTGCTGGGTGTCGATCATCCGTTCCTGTATGAAGTGGTCGAGACGGTCATTCACGAAAACGAGATCCATTACGGCTACCTGCGCGAGCGCGCAGATTATATCACCCGCATCGTAAAGATCGAAGAGGAAAATTTCGCGCGTACCATCGATACGGGCATGGCGATCTTCAACGATAAGATGGCAGAACACAAAGCAGCCGGTGCGACGGTATTCTCGGGCAGCGATGCATTCCTGCTCAGCGATACCTACGGCTTCCCGATCGATCTGACCGAGGAAATGGTCGAAGACGAGGGTATGACCATCGACATCGACCGCTTCAATGCCTGCCGTGAAGAGCAGCGTGTCCGCGCACGCGAGGCCAGAAAGGCACTGGGAGATCTGGCCTGGGCAGGGATCGACCTCGGGCTTGACAACACACCTACCGCCTTCGTCGGCTACAGGGAATATAACTGCAACGCACGCGTGCTTGCGGTCTGCGTCGGTGAGGAAGTATCCGGCACGATCGCAGGCGGCGAAAGCGGCATCATCGTGCTGGATAAAACGCCGTTCTATGCGGAAATGGGCGGACAGGTCGCCGACCATGGCGTGATCCTGCTCGGAGACAGCCGTTTTGCGGTCAGCAATGTCCAAAAGGATAAGGGCGGAAAATATCTGCACCACGGCACGATGCTCAGCGGCTCGATCAAGGTCGACGATATCGTCCTTGCATCCATTGACGTGGAGCGGCGGAAGGCCATTATGCGTGCGCACTCGGCGACGCACCTGCTGCAAAAGGCGCTGTCCACCGTGCTGGGCGAGCATGTGCATCAGGCCGGCTCTCTGGTCGAGCCGGATCACCTGCGCTTTGACTTTACCCATTTCTCTGCTATGACGGCCGAGGAACTGGCCAAGGTCGACTCCATCGTACAGAATGCCGTTTTGGAGGGCTATCCGATCGAAACGCGCGAAATGGGGCTGGAAGAAGCGCGCAAGATGGGCGCGACCGCTCTGTTCTCCGAAAAATATGCGGATGTGGTTCGCGTTGTGAATATGGGCGGCTGGTCGATCGAGCTGTGCGGCGGTACACATCTGGACAATACCGCGAAGGTCGGCCCGTTCCGCATCAAGAGCGAGTGCTCCGTTGCCTCGGGCGTACGCCGCATTGAGGCGATCACCGGTCGTGAAACGCTTGCGGAAATGGAGCGGACACGGCAAATGGTGCTGGCCGCGAGCGCCACGCTGAAGGTCAAGCCCGCCGAGCTCGCCGCGCGGCTGGAAGGCCAGGTCGAAGAGATCAAAAATCTGAAAAAGGCCATTGAAGCCTACCGTGCCAGGGAAACGGCAGGGGAGGTCGAGCGTTTCCTGTTCGGCGCGCATGAGGTCTGCGGCCTGCATGTTCTGACGGCTTCCCTGAAAAATGCCGATGCTGCAAGACTTCGCCAAATGGGTGACGCACTGCGCGACCGTTCCGAGAATGTCGTGGCCGTGCTCTCGAGCATAACGGACGGCAAGATCAGCTTCCTTGCTGTGTGCGGTAAAAACGCGGTGGCAAAGGGCATCCGCGCAGGCGAGCTGGTCAAGCTGGTGTGTGCCGCGTGCGGCGGCAGCGGCGGCGGAAAGCCGGATTGCGCCATGGGCGGCGGCAAAGATCCGCTGAAGATCGATGATGCGCTGGCACAGGTTGATAATTTTGTCGCATCGAAGCTGAGCTGATGCATGGGGCGCCGCCGCGTTTCGGCGACGCCCTACCTTTTTAAGGGGGGAAACATATGCGCATACTGGTATGGCTGACCTGCGGTGCAGCCGCGGCCTGCGGGATCGGCGTTTACTTCGCGGAGACGATCCCGCTGTCGGCCTGCCTGCTGCTCGCAGCAGCGCTGCTGATACTGTGCGCGGTGCTTTCTCTCCGCTTGCGGCAGCTTCGCCCGATCGCCGTAGCTTTACTGGGCGCGCTCCTGCTGTTTGCGTGGCAGATCGGCTTTCGGCGATGCTACCTCGCGCCTGCACAGGCTGCGGATGGTCAGACACAGTATCTGGCTATCACACTGACGGACTACAGCACGCAGACAGATTACGGCATCCGCGCCGAGGGCGTTGTCCGTCTGGAGGGCAAGCTGTACCGCGTCTGTGCGTATGCGGATAACTCAGCCGACCTTAAGCCGGGCGATACACTGCTCGGGCAGTTTCGGCTGCGCGTTACAACGGGCGGCGCAGAGGGCGCGACCTATCATATGGGCAACGGTGTCTTCCTGCTGGCCTACCCAAAGGGGCAGACGTATTACCGCTTTGCCCCCGACATCCCGTGGTACGGTCTTCCCGCACAGCTGGCCGCGCAGATCCGCGCGCTGCTTGAAAAAATATTCCCGGAGGATACCCTCGCGTTTGCACAGGCGCTCTTACTGGGCGATACACAGCGGATCGACTATGAAACGGATACCGCATTCAAACTGAGCGGGATCCGCCACATCATCGCCGTCTCGGGATTGCACGTTTCGATCCTGTTTTCGCTGGTGTATCGCGTGACGGGGCGAAGAAAATGGCTGTCCGTGCTGGCAGGAATTCCCGTGCTGGTGCTGTTTTCCGCGATGGCGGGATTTACACCGTCGATCATGCGTGCCTCGATCATGCACGCGATCATGCTGCTGGCTACGCTTTTCGAGCGGGAATACGACCCGCCGAGCGCGCTGGCTTTCGCGGTGCTCGTTATGCTGCTGGGGAATCCGTATGCTGTCACTTCGGTCAGCCTGCAACTTTCGGCCGGGTGCATGTGTGGGATATTCCTGTTTTCCGAGCGGATCAAGCGCGCGATCACACGGTACAAGCCCTTTGCGCATCTGAAAGGACGAAAGGCAAAGGCGCTCGGCTGGTTTGGAAGCTCGATCGGTGTGACGCTCGGCGCGACGGTCGCGACCACACCGCTGTGCGCGCTGTATTTTCACTGCGTCAGCCTCGTCGGCGTTCTGACAAATCTCCTGACGCTCTGGGTCATCACGTTTATTTTCTACGGCATTCTGCTCGCCTGCGCGGCGGGCGCGCTCTGGCTGCCGCTCGGCCGCGTCGTTGCGGCTGTCGTGTCGCTGCCGATGCGCTATGTGCTGTGGGTCGCGCGGACATTGTCCGCACTGCCACTGGCCGCCGTATACACGACAAGTGTTTACATCGTTATCTTTCTGGTGTTTGCGTATGCGCTGCTTACGATCTTTCTGTTCGGAAAGCGCAGACGGCCCGTTCCGCTTGCGTGCTGTCTGGTGATCGCGCTTTGCCTGTGCCTGCTGCTGTCCTGGACGGAACCGTTCTGCGATGCCGTTCGCGTGACCGTTTTGGATGTGGGGCAGGGGCAGTGCATTGTGCTGCAAAGCGGCGGAAAGACTTTTCTGGTGGACTGCGGCGGAGACAGCAACACGGCCGCTGCCGATACAGCGGCCGAAATGCTCTGCTCCATGGGCGTATTTCATCTGGACGGCATCATCCTGACGCATTACGACCGCGATCACGCAGGCGGTGTTTCCTGCCTGCTTTCGCGTGTGGATGCGGATTGCCTGTACCTGCCGGATTGCGCCGATACGGACGGCTACGGCGAACCGCTGCGATCGCGCGACAATGCAAAGCTTGTCACAACGCAGCTGGCGATCGTCTGGGATGATGCGAAGATCACCCTGATCCCGTCCGATTACGGGCTGACGAACAACGAAAGCGGCCTTTGCATCTTGTTCCAATGCGCAGACCGTGATATACTTATCACAGGGGACAGAAACAGCTACGGTGAAATGGATCTTCTGCGTCAAATTGAGCTTCCCAAGCTGGAACTGCTGATCGTCGGGCATCACGGCTCAAAATACTCCACCTGCGAGGCACTTCTGGCGGCAACGCAGCCGGATATTGCCGTTATCTCCGTCGGCGATAACAGCTATGGCCACCCGACGCAGGAGGTTTTGGATCGGCTGACGGCGTTCGGCTGCCGCATATACCGGACCGATCAAATGGGCACCGTGATCTACAGGGGGTGAACGGATTGGCAAAAAACGCATCGCAAACCACATCGCTGCAAACGCTCAAGCAGGCTATTCAGGCAGGTATGCCCGAAAGACTGTATATTTTCCACGGAGAAGAGGCATTTTTACTGCAATACTACCTGCAAAGTCTCCGCACATCGATCATTGACCCGCTGACGGAGTCGTTTAATTATCACAAATTCAATGCGGAAAACTTTGATCTGCACGCGCTGGCCGACTCGGTGGAAAACCTGCCGATGATGGCGCAGCGCACCATGGTGCAGCTGGACGATATCGACCTGTTCCGCGCTCCCGAGGAGCAGCGCAGCGCCGTTGCGGAGATCCTGCGTGATATCCCCGAACACTGCACCGTCGTGCTGACCTTCGAAACCGTCGCATGGAAGCCGGATAAACGACAGAAAAAACTCTGGGATGTTTTGCAAGCTGCGCAGGATGTGGAATTCCCGCGTCAAAGCCAGCGTGATCTGGTCGCCTGGATACGGCGCCATTTCCGCGCAGCCGGTAAGCAGATATCGCCCGAGCTTTCGCAGTACCTGCTGGAGCTGAGCGATGGCACGATGACCGCACTCAGCGGCGAGATCGCCAAGATCGCGGCGTTCTCCGGCGCGGAGGAGATCTGCAAAGCGGATATCGATGCCGTTACGGAACCGGCGACCGATGCGGTGGTATACCGCATGACGGATCACCTTGCGTCGGGCGATTATGCCTCGGCGCTGCTGCTTTTGCGCGATCTGATGAAAATGCAGGAGGAACCGCTCGGGATCCTCGGCTATATCGGTGCGCAGATGCGCCGCATCGGCGCGGCGCGCACGCTTCTCGATCATGGGAAAGGTGCGTCTGACCTTATGAAGCTGGTCGGCTGCGCGGATTTCATCGCACGAAAGACCATGGATATGGCACGGCGTTTCTCACCGAAATTCTGTGCCCGCGCGGCCGAGCTGATCCTGCAGACAGATCGCGCGATCAAGACCTCCTATGACGACCCTGTTCGCCTGCTGGAGCTGTTGCTGCTGCGCCTTGCACAGGAGGCGGAAAATGGTTAAAATTCGGGAGGCTATCGTGGTTGAGGGGCGTTATGACAAAAACACCCTCAGTCAGATCGTCGATGCAACTGTTTTTGAAACACACGGTTTCGGCATTTTCCGCGACAGGGAGCAGATGAAGTTCCTGCGCCGCGTTGCCGAGACGCGCGGTTTGATCGTTTTTACCGATCCCGACGGTGCGGGATTTGTCATCCGCAATCATATCAAGTCCGCCATTCCCGCGAAATATCTGAAACACGCCTATGTACCCGATATCATGGGCAAGGAACGCCGTAAGGAAAGGGCGGGAAAAGAGGGAAAGCTCGGTGTCGAGGGAATGCGCCCCGAGATCATTTTGCAGGCGTTGAAAAATGCCGGTGCGACCATGGAAGCGGATACCTGCGCTCCGAGTGGATGCATCACCAAACAGGATATGGTGCGCCTTGGCCTGTCCGGTTGCACCGACAGCGCCGCGCGACGGCTCGCCCTGCAAAAAAAGCTGCAACTGCCGCAGCATTTGAGCGCGAATGCGCTGCTGCAGGCGCTGAATATTTTACTGACGACAGAAGAACTGGAAGCGATCGTTTCCGAATTGGAGCAAACCTATGGTTGACATTCAGGTAAGAAATTTAACAAAATTTTTCGTCATCGGAGAAAACCTGCTTCAGGGTCTATCCTTTGAGATACAGGAGGGCGAATGCGTTGCGATCCTCGGAAGAAACGGATGCGGCAAGACGACGCTCTTTAAGATCCTGACGGGCGAGACGGACTTCGATGACGGCGAAGTTTACGTTAATCCGAATAAGCGCATCGGATTGATCTCGCAGATCCCGAAATTTCCCGCGGGATACACCGTTGAGGATGTTCTTCGCTCGGCCTATGCCGAGATCACGGCGATCCGCCGCAAAATGGAAACGATGGAGCGCGAAATGGCGGACGGCGCATCAGCCGAGCAGCTTCACCAATACGACGATCTTACGAATCGCTTCCAGTCGGGCGGCGGCTACGAGATGGATGTTGAAGTCGATAAGATCTGTAACGGCCTTGCTATCACGCCCGGACAGCGCGCGCAGCTGTTCGACAGTCTTTCGGGCGGCGAAAAGACGCGCATGAATCTTGCACGTCTCCTGCTGGAAAAGACGGATATTTTGCTGCTCGATGAGCCGACGAACCATCTTGATCTCAACAGTGTGGAGTGGCTTGAATCGTATATCAGAGCATTCAAGGGAACGGTGCTGGCGATCTCCCATGACCGCTATTTTATCGATCGGATCGCCGAGCGGGTCATTGAGATCGTCGACGGTCGCGCGGAGTTTTATTCGGGCAATTATTCCTTCTATATGGACGAAAAGCAGGCGCGCTTTGACCTGCAAATGAAGCAGTACGAGCAGGAGCAGGCAAAGCTCAAACAGCTCGGCTACACGGTCGAGCGCATGAAGGGCTGGGGCATCAACAACCGCACGCTTTACCGCCGCGCGATGTCCATTCAGCATCGCATGGAGCGCATCAAAAAGACCGAAAAACCCAAAACAGAGCGCACGATGAAAGCAAGCTTCGGCGAAAAGGAGTTTTCGGGCGATGTCGTGTTCAAGATGAAAAATGTGGCGAAAGCATTCGGCGGGCGCACGCTGTTTTCGGACGTGGATCTGCACGTCGAGGGCGGGGAGCGCATTGCCATCCTCGGCGACAACGGCACAGGAAAATCCACATTCCTCAAGTGCCTGCTCGGGGAAGAGGACTGTGCGGGCAGGATCCGATTCGGCCCGAGCGTCAAATGGGGCTATCTGCCGCAGATCATCCGTTTCGATCATCCCGAGCGCACGCTGTATGATACCATGCTCTACGAGAAAAACTGCACCCCACAGGCCGCACGCGACCGTCTGGGACAGTTTATGTTTCAGGGCGAAGATGTATTCAAAACAGTCGGGACGCTTTCCGGCGGCGAGCAGAGCCGCCTGAGGCTGTGCATGCTCATGGACGAAAAGATCAATCTTCTGATCCTTGACGAGCCGACGAATCACCTGGATATCGCATCGCGCGAATGGGTCGAAGCGGCGATCGAAGAATTTGAGGGCGCGCTGCTGTTTGTTTCGCACGACAGATATTTCATCGAAAAATTTGCCGAACGCATCTGGCTGCTGGAAGACGGCAAGATCCGCGATTTCCCCTGCGGCTATCAGAAATACCGTTCTATTTTGGAGCATGAAGCCGCGGCGCAGCCTGTGGCCGCCCACGCGCCCGCGGAGAAAAAGGAAAAGCCGAAAGGCGGTACAAAGGAAACCGAAAAGCTCGTGCGCCGCCTGGAGCGCGAAATCGAGAAACAGGAAAAGACCGTTGCCGAACTGGACACGCAGATCGAGGCCGCGGCGGCAGATTATCAGGAGCTGACCCGCCTGCTCGGCGAAAAAGAGGATGCCGAAGCCCTTCTGCTGGATCTGATGGCGCAATGGGAAAGCGCGCAGGAGGGATAGCATGGTTCATATCGGAACGCAAACCATTTGCACGGACCGACTGACTCTGCGCCGCTTTCGCGTTGAGGATGCCGAGGCCATGTTTGCCAACTGGGCAAATGATGCCGAAGTGACGAAATACCTGACATGGCAGCCGCACGGTACTGTGGCGGTGACAAAAAACCTGCTTGAGGCATGGGTCGCCGATTACGAGCAGCCCGATCACTACCAATGGGCGATCGTCTACGAGGGTCAGCCGATCGGTTCGATCGCCGTTGTTGCCTTAAAAGCGAGTGTAGAAGCAGCGGAGATCGGTTATTGCATTGGCAAGGCCTGGTGGCACAGGGGCATCATGTCCGAAGCGCTGCATGCCGTAATGAAATTCCTGTTTGAGCAGGTGGGCGTCAACCGAATATCTGCCCGTCACGCTTCGGAAAACCCGCATTCGGGAGATGTCATGAAAAAGTGCGGCATGATCTGGGAAGGAACGCTGCGCCGGAATGCCCGATGTAATTACGGCTGTGTGGACGAAGTGCACTATGGTATCCTCAAATCCGAATGGAACGGTTGACACTCTCGCAAAAAGGGCATATAATAAGCAAAGATAAATTAGAAGGAGCGAGATATTCATGAGTTCTTGTAATGGAAACTGCTCTGCCTGCGGCTCGGATTGCGCCGATCGCACGGCGGAAAGCCTGCTGGCGCAGTTGAATTCCAGATCCGGCGTTAAGAAAGTGATCGCCGTTGTTTCAGGGAAAGGCGGTGTCGGAAAGTCCACCGTGACGGCCATGCTGGCCGTTGCCATGCAGCGCAGGGGATATCGCGTCGGTGTCCTCGACGCGGATATCACAGGACCCTCCGCACCGCGCGCATTCGGCGTGAGCGAATGTCAGGGCGCGAATGACGATGGGCTTTATCCCGCGCTGAGCGACGGCGGCATTCAGGTCATGTCGATCAACCTGCTGCTGGATGATCCCGCGTCTCCCGTTGTCTGGCGCGGCCCGGTCATCGCAGGTGCCGTCAAGCAATTCTGGACGGACGTTATCTGGGAAGATGTGGATTATATGTTCGTCGATATGCCGCCCGGAACGGGCGATGTGCCGCTCACCGTCTTCCAGAGCCTTCCCGTTGACGGTGTTGTGATCGTGACCAGTCCGCAGGATCTTGTCTCCATGATCGTTTCCAAGGCTGTGACCATGGCGAATATGATGCATATTCCCGTGATCGGCTTTGTGGAAAACTACAGCTATCTGCAATGTCCCGATTGCGGAAAGAAGATCGAAGTCTTCGGAAAGAGCCATCTCGACGAGGTCGCAGAGCACTTCGGCCTGCCCGTTCTGGCGCGGCTGCCCATCGATCCGCAGATCGCGGCAAGCTACGACAGCGGGAAAATGGAGCAGGTCGATACCGTGGCTGTTTCCGACGTGATCGCAGCGATCGAAAAAATACAGTGATTTGCCCGATCTATCCCCCTTTGCCCCGCATACACGCAGTGGGCAGGGGGGACTTCTCGTTTGTGCGAAACAGCGGCACATATACGCGAAAGCAGCCGACAGAGTTTTCCGACCGCTTTCGCTTTTTTTCGGCGCAAATCGTCAAAAATTGCTTGCATCATCCGTCCTGCGCGCGTATAATAATGGAGAGTATCCGCAATCTATCGTTTGAGGTCGTGCGTTATGCAGTTTACGAGTATTTCCTTTCTCTTTTATTTTCTCCCCGTTTTTCTATGCCTGTATTATATATCCGACGCACGCTACAGAAACGCGCTCATCCTTCTCGGCAGCGCTGTGTATTACGCGATGGTCGTGCAATGGGACATCCTTTCTTTGAGCGTTTTGCTGGGGGTTACGGTGCTTACCTTCGTGTTCGGCCTTGCGCTGGAACGTCGGCCGCTGCGCTGGCTGTTTCCGCTGCTGATCGGCGTGCTCGCGAGTGTGATGATCTTCTTCAAATTTGTCGACGGCGGTGCGCTGCTCCCGACGGGCATGAGCTTTTATCTGTTTCAGGCCGCCGCATACCTGATCTGCGTGTACTGCGGCGCGCAGGGTGCGGAAAAAAATATTGTGGATTTCGGCGCGCAGCTGCTGATGTTCCCGCGTGTCACCTCGGGGCCTCTGTGTGACCCCGCGCAGCTCGCACAGCAGACGAAAAGCCGCAGCGTCACGCCCGCGAAATTTCACAGCGGACTGCAATTGCTCATTCTCGGCATGTCGCTGAAAGTACTGTTGGCCAATCGCGTCGGCGGGCTGTGGAGTCAGGCCTCCGTCATCGGATATGATGCGATCTCCACGCCGTTCGCCTGGCTGAGCCTGTCGGCCTATGCCATGAAGCTGTACTTTGATTTCTTCGGCTACAGCGTGATGGCCGTGGGACTCGGGAAAATGCTTGGATTTGACCTGCCGCAGAATTTCGACGATCCGTATACCGCGCGTTCCGTTTCGGAATTTTATCGCCGCTGGCATGTCACGCTCGGTCTGTGGTTCCGCCATAATATCTACATCCCCCTGGGCGGCAACCGAAAGGGACTCGGGCGCACTGTGCTCAATTTGCTGATCGTGTGGGCTTTTACGGGTCTGTGGCACGGTGTCGGCGGGAACTATATGCTCTGGGCATGCATTTTGGCGTTTTTTATCATTCTGGAGCGCTTGTTCCTGCGCAAGCTGCTGGAGAAGAGCCATGTTTTGTCCCGCATTTATACGATTTTCGTCATTATGGTCAGCTGGGTGCCGTTTGCCATCTCCGATCCCGCGCAGATGGGGATATTCCTCGGGCGGATGTTCGGTATCGGCGACGCAGTCGGGCAGGCGGGGGAGTTTGCACTCTGGTTCAAGTCCTTTGCAGCACTGCTCATTTCCGGCGCAGTCATCATGACAGGATTGCCCGGAAAACTCTGGAAGCGCATACGCGACAGCTGGATCGCCGATGTGCTGTGCCTGGTACTGTTCTGGATCTGCGTGTACTTTATCGCGACCGCCGCGCAGGATCCCTTTGCATACTTCTAAGGAGGCTTTATGAAAATTCGATATTTCGCGCTGGTGGCTGCGATCCTTTTGACCGCTACGGTCGTCGGCGTTTCGGGCTATCGCATGAAGAAAGAGATCCTCGAGCCGTTAGAGCTGGAGGAATATCTGCAAAAAAGTGTTTTTGAATTGCCTTTCCTCGCGCATACGGACGATGAGCTGATGTTCTATCTGGAATTTGCCGATGAACTGCTCGGCGAGATGACCGAGCCGAACGACCCTTCCGAACCGCCGCAGCAGCAGACCGAACCCGACGATCCTACCGACCCGCCTCAGCCGACAGAGCCTTCCGCTCCTCCTGCGACCGCGCCGTCGGAACCTAACGCAACGGAGCCGTCTTCGGGTGTGACGGAGCCTACCGTGCCCGTAACGCCTACGGATCCCACACAGCCTTCGAAACCGAAACCGACCGACCCAACTCCCACCGAGACGAAGCCGACCACACCGCAGGAAGAGCCGAACTTTGATTTCCCGCAGGATCGCGTGGACGACAGCTGGTTTGATAATGTGCTCTTTATCGGCGACTCGCGCATGCAGGGGCTGAGTCTGTACGCCCGCAGCGGTAACGCACACTATTTCGCGCTGCAGGCCATGACATTTACCTCTGTCTTCAAAAAGACGCTGTCCGATCAGGATAATTTCACCGATAAAACGCTGGAGCAGCTTCTTTCCGAGCATCAATACGATAAGATCATCGTGAATTTCGGCCTGAACGAAGCGGGGGCCGGCACATATTCTTGGTTCTGTAAACGATTTGACCAGTTTATGGAAAAGCTGCGCGCATGGCAGCCTGATGCGAAGATCATCTTAAACGGCATCATGCCCGTAACGCGTGCCTATATCACCGATTCGAAATACGGCGGGGATTACTGGCAGCCGGAAAACCTGCGCAAGCTCAGCGATGTGTTCCGCTCTTACGCAAACGGAACCGATGTCTTTTATATCGACTGCTCCGAGTATTTTGCCGACTCCGAGGGCTATCTGTACCCCTCTGTCACGGGTGACGGCTGCCATCCGCGCCCGAAGTATTATAAGACCTGGCGTGACTGGATGAGCTACGCCTGCTCCACGCTCGGAATTTAAAATTCTGCGTGCATATTTTCTCCCGCGCGGCATATGTTGCATTGCGGACACGCTTTGCCGCATCAATCCGAAAGGCGGGAGATCCATTGAAAAAGATCCTGATCGTTGTTTTTGCCGCGCTGCTGCTCGTCGGGTGCTCCGTCGGGGGCGATCTGTCCGAGCGTGCATTGCGCCTGCGCGCATCGCTGCTCGGGGCAGACGGATGCAGCTTTGACGCACAGATCATAGCCGATTATGGTCAGGAGACATACACCTTTGCCATGGGCTGTATATTTGACGCCCATGGCAATTTGTCTTTTACCGTAAGCGAGCCGCAGACCATCGCAGGCATCACGGGCACGATCGACGCACAGGGCGGCATGCTGACTTTTGACGACCACGCTCTTGCATTTCCCGTGCTGGCGGACGGGCAGGCTACGCCCATCGCCGCACCGTGGCTGCTGTATCGCGCCCTTTGCGGCGGCTGCATCACATCCTGCACTGCGGAAGACACATTGCTGCACGTGCAGGTAGACGACAGTTATGAAGACGACGCATTACAGCTGGATGTCTGGCTGGCAACGGGGGAGCTCCCGCAGCGTGCGGAGATTTTATATGAAAACCGTCGCATTCTGACCGTTCTTGTGGAAAATTTCCGATTGCTGTAGCATACTGCCGCTTTTGCGCATAGGATATTTCGCAGTGAAAACCGTATAAATCGCCCTTCCGCGTGGGAAAATAGAGGCATACCGCGTTACATAAGGATCGATCCGGTAACGCTGGAATGATTCATTGCGGAGTGTGAAAGTTATGGATACATCGGTTAAGCGCGGCGATATTTTTTATGCGGATCTATCACCGGTCGTCGGCAGTGAGCAGGGCGGCACGCGCCCCGTTCTGATCGTACAGAACGATACCGGAAATCGGCATTCGCCTACGGTGATCGCTGCGGCCATCACCAGTCAGACAGGGAAAGCCCGCCTTCCCACGCATATCAATATAGCGGGCGGCAGCGTAGGACTGAGCAAAGATTCCGTGATCCTGCTTGAGCAGATCCGCACCATCGACAAGCGCCGCCTGCGCGAGCATATGGGGCACCTTGACGAAACGCATATGGCCATGGTGGATAATGCCATCGCGGTCAGCTTTGGGCTGAACGGATAAGCGCGCCGCCGCAGGCACTGCGCGCGAACAGGGGAGGGATAATGTGGAGGAAACCGTACAAATATATTCGGACGATCAAGCGGTCGGAACGGCATTCCTGACCCGCCAGGGGATGTATTGGCGCGTGCAGTGCAGGTGCTGTCTCCCGCACGGCGGATACCGCGTCCGCTTCTGCACGGACAGGGGCACGACCGACCTCGGGCTGCTGTGCCCACAGGGGGATCATTTTACATTAACGGCGCGCGTTTCGCTGCACGATTTCGACCCGGCGCAGCTGCGCATTTTTGCGGTGCAGCCCAATACGCGGGAGCGGATCATCGTCCTGGACGAAAGCCGCCCGATCGACTGCCTGCCCCGCTTGCGGGAGGCGCGTTTTTGCCTGCGTGACGGTTCCGCGTGCCTCGTGCTTCCTGAAAAGCTTCGGACAGACTTAATTGATAAATCGGATGGAAAATATGAAAATTAATGCTTGACAAATCCGTCGAAAAGGGGTATTATATCTAAGCTGCGTCGCGCAGTGACATATGGAGCAGTATCGAAGTGGTCATAACGGGCACGACTGGAAATCGTGTGTACC
>CAZIGE010000014.1:0-35176 GCA_964538475.1 uncultured Oscillospiraceae bacterium
ATCGTCATCGGCAAGGACACCCGCCGCTCCAGCTATATGTTTGAATATGCGCTTGCGGCAGGTATCACCGCCTCGGGCGCAGACGCTTACCTGCTGCACGTTACCACCACGCCTTCCGTAGCCTATGTCACGCGCACGGACGGCTTTGACTGCGGCGTGATGATCTCCGCCAGTCACAACCCGTATTATGACAACGGCATCAAGCTGCTCAACAGCCTCGGCGAAAAAATGGACGAAGGCACGATCTCCCTGATCGAAGATCATCTGGACGGCAAGTTGCACCTGTTCGGGCAGGACTGGCCGTCGCTCCCGCTGGCGCAGCGCGATGCTATCGGGCGCACCGTCGACCATGTAGCCGGGCGCAATCGCTATGTCGGCTATCTCATCAGCCTGGGCATTTATTCCTTCAAGGGGCTGAAGATCGGTCTGGACTGCGCGAACGGCAGCGCGTGGAACATCGCAAAATCCGTTTTCGACGCACTCGGCGCGAAAACGTACGTGATCAATGCCGAGCCGGACGGATTTAATATCAACCGCAACGCAGGTTCCACCCATATCGAGGTATTGCAGAAATTTGTCGTGGACAACGGTCTGGATGTCGGTTTTGCCTACGACGGCGATGCCGACCGCTGCCTGTGCGTGGACGAAAAGGGCAACGTCGTCACGGGCGATCACATCCTGTACGTCTACGGAAAATATATGAAAGAGCGCGGCAAGCTGACCGGCAACACCGTCGTTACGACCGTCATGTCGAATTTCGGACTGTATCGCGCATTTGACGAGCTCGGCATCGAATATGCCAAAACTGCCGTCGGCGACAAATATGTTTACGAATACATGATGCAGCACGGCAATCGCATCGGCGGCGAGCAGAGCGGGCATATCATTTTCAGCAAATACGCCACAACGGGCGACGGCATCCTGACCAGTCTGAAAATGATGGAAGCCATGCTGGCAAAAAAGAAAACCATGAGCCAGCTGTGCGAAGGTCTGACGATCTATCCACAGGTGCTGAAAAACGTACCCGTACACGATAAGGCTGCCACACTTGCCGACGAGGCCGTACGCGCCGCCGTGCAGGCGGTCACGGATCGCTTGGGCGACAGCGGTCGCATCCTCGTGCGCGAATCGGGCACAGAACCTGTGATCCGCGTGATGGTCGAAGCGCCCGACAAGGCGCTGTGTCGCGAATGCGTCGCACAGGTCGTGGATGTTATCTGCGCACGCGGCCATGCCCGCGTATAAAAGGCATAAAGCAGCATATCTTTAACATACTGCTGACGCCCCTGTTCCGCACGGAACAGGGGCGTCATGTGTATATTTTGTATCTGCGATCACGTTCGGGCAAACGGGAGGCTCGGTCCCGCATCCCCTTTCGTTCGGGTCACATTTCTCAGGAAACGGTGATCGTGATAGTGCCGACAACAGTCTTGGACACGACGGAGTCGCTCAGAGGACCAGAGAGGCTCAGCTCGGTCTTGCCGGTCAGGGAAGCATCATCGAGATCCTTGTATTCGGCGTTGGGCAGGCTCAGCGTGGAGTTGGTGAACGTACCGGTCAGCTCGCTGTATTCGCCTGCGGGGGTAAAGGCAAAGCCGACTTCGATCGCGGTGTTGGAGTGGTTGGTAACGGTGATGTAATTATCCTGCGCAGACCAGGTGTACTTGCTGTTTTCCAGATCATAATCATGCTCTCCGGCATTCCAGACCTTGTTGCCGCTGTGGGTGTAAGTAAACTCCATCGCGCCCCAGGTCACTTCGTAGCTGTAAGAAATACCGCCTTCGATAACACCGTTGATGTACTGTGCCTTGACATCGATCCCGGGAACGTTTCCGGTGTAGGTCGTAGCAAAGGAGGCAATGCTCATGCACAGCACGAGCGCGGTCGCAAGAATGATCGCAGTGATTTTTTTCATAATAATTTACTCCTTTTATATTGCTTTTGAAATTTCGGATGCTGAATATGTGAGCCGCCGTCGGCGGATTCACTCCTGTACGTTAACCACGATCTGTGCGATCGTGTCTACCATGGCCTTCTCCCCTGTTTCGGGGTCATAGCTCAGGATGCGGAATACGGCGCTTTCGTACACACCGGGCTGGAGCACATCGGCTGCCCCGTCGAGCAGAGGCAGCTCATTGACCCGATGGCCGGGTGTGATCGTACCGGACTGCACGATGACGACGTCCTGGATCTCAATGCGCAGGACCGTATTCTGTGTGGACTTTCCGGGGTTTGCATAGCTCAGATACGCCATGCCGTCGGACAGATCGATCGTGACTTTATTGATATATTCGATTCCGATGGCACCGCCGCCTTCCGGCGTGGTCAGCTTGTCGTCGCTTTCGCCCGGTATGGTAACGGCATTCGGCTCGGTTTCCTTGGGCGCATAGTCGGGGATCAGGGGGGTGCCCGAGGGATTCGTCGAACCGCTGTCGCGGAAGAACAGCGCCCAGATCGTCACGCCCAGACAGATCACGATCAGCAGAAGCAACAGCAGAATCAGCAGATCGCGCCTGCCCTGTCGCTCTTTCTTTTCCTTTTTCTCACTCATCTACGTGTTTCCTTTCAACAATCATCAGAGACATATGCTATCACATAGCGCGGCCATTATAGCACATTCCATGCAAAATGAAAAGGGGTTTTACAAAAAAAATTGTGAATTTTTTGTGAACAAAACGATTTCGCGGCACTTACCGCACCCCCATGACGCATTTGCGGTATTGCGCGATGCCGATTTTGAGCAACTCGATGGCACGCTCCAGTTTTTCCCGCTCCAGAACATAGGCGATGCGGACTTCCCGGATGCCCTTTCCGGGCGTTTCGTAAAACGGCGCGCCGGGCGCGAACATCACCGTGTCTCCCTGATCCTCGAATTCCTCCAGCAGCCATCGCTGGAAGCTGTCGCTGTCATCCACGGGCAGACTGGCCATCACATAAAAAGCGCCCATCGGTTCTTCTACCAGCACGCCCGGGATCTTTTTCAATCCCGCGACAACCGTATCCCTGCGGCGGCGGTATTCCTCCCGGCAGTGGCGGAAAAAGTCCTGTTCCACCGAATACAGTGCGGCTGCGCCGATCTGGTCGATGGTCGCCACTGCCAGACGGGACTGGCAGAATTTCAGCAGTGCCGCCTGCAATTCGCGATTTTTCGTGACCACGCAGCCGACACGCGCGCCGCAGGCCGAGAAACGCTTGGAGACCGAATCGACGATCACCAGATGCTCGTCGATATCCGTAAAGCGTCCCATCGTCGGCACGCCGAATGCCTCATCATAGCAGAACTCGCGGTAAACCTCGTCGCTGATCAGGAACAGGTCATGCTTTTTCGCGACATCCGCGATCATGCGCATTTCTTCCTGCGAGAGCACCACGCCCGTCGGATTTCCCGGGTTCGTAATGAGTATGGCGCGGGTATTTTTTGTGATAAGGCTTTCGATGCGGTCGCGAAATGCATACCGATACCCTTCACGCGGATCTGTCGGCAGTGCGCGGATCACGCCGCCCGCCGCATGCACGAATGTCGTGTAATTCGGGTAGTACGGCTCGGGAATGATGACCTCGGTATAAGGGTCGAGAATGCTCAGGCAGGTCAGCAAAAGCGCCTCGCTCCCTCCGGTCGTGACCAGAACATCCGACTCCGACAGCTGCACACCCAGTCCCGCATAGTACCTGCGGATGGCGTCGATCAGCTCGGGCGAGCCGGGCGATGCGGCGTATGCAAGCGTCGTGCGGTCAAAATCCGCGATCGCGCGATAATATTCGCGCGGCGTAGGCAGATCGGGCTGTCCGATGTTCAGATGGTAGATCGTTTTCCCCGCGTTTTCCGCCGCCACCGCAAGCGGATGGAATTTCCGCATCGGCGACGGCTCGCAGCGGTTCGCGTTGATGGATATTTTCATAAGTACCTCCGTCGGCAGTGCTTCTGCCTGGATCGAAATTTCGTATAATACGCTTCAGCTGTGGTGTCAGCGCCCACAGTGCGATCAAATTCGGAATGGCCATCAGGCCGTTGACGATCTCCGCCATGCGCCAGAGCATCGCCGTGTTCACCACCGCGCCCAGCAGCACCGCCGCGGTCTGCACAGCGGCAAATTTGCGTCGGATCGTGTCGCCGAACAGGTATTCGGCGCAGCGCGTGCCGTACAGTCCCCAACCCAGCACGGTCGCAAACGCGAACAGGCACAGCGCGGCAGCGATCGCCGTTCCCGCCCAGTTGCCCAGCACGGCCGTAAAAGCACGCGCGGTCAGCGCTGCGCCGCAGTCCGTGCCGTACTCGATGGGTACTCCGCTGCACAGGATCGCCAGCGCCGTTAAGGAGCAGATCACGACGGTATCCAGAAACACCTCCACGATCCCCATCAGTCCCTGCTCGGCCGGATGTGCCACATCCGCTGCGGCATGGGCAATAGAGGCCGTTCCCATCCCCGCCTCATTGGTAAACACCCCGCGCGATACGCCGATACGCATCACCGTAAAAGCGGAAAGGATCGTTCCGCCGGTAACGGCGCGCGGAGAAAATGCCCCCTGCATGATCTGTGCCAGAGCTCCGGGGAGCGCATCAGCACGCAGCACGAGCACCGCCGCGCTCAGCAGGATATATCCCCCCGCCGCAAACGGGATCAGCCGCTCGGCAAACTGCGCGATACGCGTTGCGCCGCCGAACAGCACAGAGCCGATCAGCACGGCCAGCAGCAGCCCTATGACCACGTTCCACGCAGGCGTGGGGACTGCACCTGCCGCCGTTGCCGCCTCACGGATGCCGTCGACCAGCGCGCTGATCTGCGTGGCATTCCCCACGCCGAACGCCGCAACGACACCGAAAAAACTGTAAATCGCGGCCAACGGCCTCCATTTTTCGCCCATGCCCGCCGCGATCATGTACATCGGCCCGCCGACCGCCTCGCCGTCGGCGTTACGGTGGCGATAATGCAGCGCCAGCGTGGCTTCGGCAAATTTGATGACCATCCCCAGCAGCGCGCAGACCCACATCCAGAAAATGCTCCCCGGGCCTCCGAGCGTGATCGCGCCGGCTACGCCCGCCAGGTTGCCTATACCGACCGTTGCGGAAAGCGCGGTACACAGCGCCTGAAACGACGAAATGCCGTCCGAGCGGCGCTCCCGCTTCGTCAGGCGGCGCACGAACAGTCGAAGCGCCGCAGGAAAATAGCGGATCTGCGCAAACCCGGTCTGTATGGACAGCAGCAGCCCCGTTCCCAGGATCAGCACCAGCGTCGGCAGACCCCAGACCAGTCCGTACAGTTTGTCAACAGCGGAAATCACAATATCCCTCCTAGTGTATCACTTTTTCCCACACAACGCAAGCATAATCTTGCACCGTGCCGAATAAATGTTCCTGCCCGCTCTACTCTATTCCGCGCACGGGAAAAAATGAACATCTTTCTGCTTCCGCGCTATAATGGAACAGATGACGGGAGGGATCCTATGCAAATCGTTTTACTCACTGCGCTCGGTGTAGGCGGCGCGACCGTTCTGGGCGGCGCGGTCGGATTTCTGTTTCGCGGGTCTTCGCAAAAATACGGCAACATCCTGCTTTCCTTTGCCGCAGGCGTGATGCTGGCCGCAGCCATCGTCGGGCTGATCCTGCCTGCGCTGGATTATGCGGCAGGGCTTGCGTGTACCGTGCTCGGCATTTTTCTCGGCGCACTGTGCATGGCTCGAATGGATCGGGTCGTGCCGCATCTGCATCGGCTCGTCGGTGCACAGGACGGTTCGTCGTGCGAGCGCGCCGCGCTGGATCGCGCGCTGCTTTTCGTGTGCGCCATCGCCATACACAATCTGCCCGAAGGCATCGCGGCGGGTGTCGGCTTCGGCACAGGCAGTTCCGCAACGGCGCTGCTTCTTGCGGGCGGGATCGCGCTGCAAAACATTCCCGAGGGGATGGTCATCATCGCACCGATGCTTGCCGCGGGGATCAGCCCCGGGCGGACCCTTGCCTGCGCGCTGCTGACGGGTCTGATTGAAGTTTTCGGCACATTTCTCGGCTATCTGGCCGTCGGTGTCGCCTCGGCGCTCCTTCCGCTCGCGCTCGGCTTTGCAGGCGGCACCATGCTGTATGTCATTCACGATGAAATGGTGCCGCAGACCCACGCAGGTACGCATGCGCGCGGCGTGACCTGCGCCCTGCTGGCAGGGTTTTGCCTGATGCTCGTCCTCGATGCCCTGCTCTGCGGATAAAAGCGCCCGTACCCGGGAGCGGGTACGGGCGGCATTTTTTGTTCGAAAGCCTGTCACTCGGCCTTTCGCCAGGCTTCCCATACGTCGGGACAATAGCCCACGGTCGCATATCGGCCGTTTCGCACGATCGGCGTGGCCATCAGGGAAGGATCGTCAAACAGCTTATCTTCCTTGCAGCGCGCATCGTCCATGTACTTCATGTTCGTGATCTCCTGTGCGCGACTGTCCCAGTCGATCAGCTTATCTACGCCGCCGACCGCGCGCAGGACGCTGTCAAATTCCCGCGCGGACATGCCGAATCGCTTCAGGTCGATGCTCTGGAACGGAATGCGGCGTTCCCTGAACCACCGTTCGGCCTTTTTCGTCTCAAAGCACTTGTTCTTTCCGAATATCTGAATGTTCATAGCCCTGCCCGTTTCTCGATCCAGGCGAGGATATCCCCGCAGATCTCGTCCGCGTTCAGTTCGTTGAGGATCTCGTGGCGGCACAGCGGGTAGATCTTCACATCGACCTGCTGCATTCCCGCATCCCGAAATGCCTGCGCTGCCCTGCGCACGCCCTTTCCGTAGTTTCCGACCGGGTCATCTCCTCCCGCAACGAACAATACGGGCAGCTCGCTGCGCATACGGCGCAGATTTTCGCGGTTCTGAATGTAGCGCAGCCCCTGCATCATATCGCGCACCAGCCCCGCCGTTGGAACGAAACCGCACAGCGGATCGGCTTCATACGCATCGACGATGGCGTTATCGCGCGTCAGCCAGTCGCTGGGCGTGCGTTTATGCTCCACCCGCGCATTATACGCGCCGAACATCATGCTCTGCAACAGCGCGCTCGTTTCTTTTTCCCCTTTGGCGGCGCAAACCGCCTGCGCCGCACAGCTTCCCGCACCGATCACCGCGCCCGACATCCAGGCGGTGCCGGAAAGGATCGCCGCCGTGATCCCGCTGTCGGGATAGCGGGCAAGGATCGTGCGCGCCATGAAAGAACCCATGGAATGTCCGAGCAGGATGAACGGCACATTGGGGAACTCCGCACGCGTATCGCGCAGAAGTTTGCAGGTATCCTCTACCGCGGAAAACCATCCGCCGCTGAAATACCCCTGCGTATCGCCGGACGCGACGGAGCTTCCGTGCCCCATGTGATCCTCTGCGACCACAAGAATGCCGTGCTCCGTCAGGAAGGAAGCAAATCGGTCATATCGTTCCACGCGTTCAGCAATGCCGTGCACGATCTGCACGATCGCCCGGACTGTGCCCTGCGGCTCCCAGCGCAGGCCGTGGATCTGCCCCGCGCCGCACGAGGGATAGGCTATCTCCTTGCGCATAAGCCCGCCCCTTATCCGACTACTTCGTAGCCCGCGTCCGCGATCGCCTTGCGCACTGCGGCGAGGTCTGCGTCACCGCTGACCGTAACGTTCTTCTCGGAAAGGTCGACCACGGCCTCCGTCACGCCCGGTACGGCGCGGCAGACCTGTTCCACACGCGCCTTGCAGTGCGTGCACATCATACCTTCTACACGGATCACAGTTTTCATTTCGGTTTCCTCCCTGATCTTGTTATCGGATTTTGTATGCTCCTCCGCTTTGAACGCGGCAGGCTTAAAGAAACGGAGCCGCAGCGCGTTTGTCACCACAAACACCGAGCTCATGCTCATTGCGGCAGCGCCCAGCATCGGGCTGAGCTGAAGATGCAGTGCCGGGTACAGTACCCCGGCTGCGATGGGGATCCCAAGCGAATTATAGAAAAACGCCCAGAACAGATTTTGGCGGATATTTCGGATCGTAGCGCGGCTGAGCTCGATGGCGGCGCACACGCCCGTCAGCGATCCTGCCATGAGCACCACGTCCGCGGCATCCACGGCAATATCCGTCCCTGCGCCGATGGCCATGCCCACGTCGGCCGTGACGAGCGCGGGCGCGTCGTTGATACCGTCGCCCACCATCAGGACGCGCCGTCCCTCCTGCTGCAATCGCCGCACCGCGCCGGCCTTATCGCCGGGCAGGACATCGGAGATCACCTGCCCGATCTGTGCCTGCGCCGCGACCGCCGCAGCCGTCGCGGCGTTGTCGCCGGTCAACATTACGACATGAAGTCCCATTTTCCGCATCGCGCGCACGGCGAGGACGGAGTCCTCCTTCAGAACATCCGCAGCCGCGATTGCACCCAGATAGCGCCCGTTTTCGTCGGCGAAATACAGCGGTGTTTTTCCCATCTGCGTCAACTCGGTATAGCGCGGCGGCGAAAGGTGCAGACTTTCCATCAGGCGGTAATTCCCGCCATAATAGCGCACGCCGTCGATCACGGCGGTCACGCCCTGTCCGGGCAGCGTCCGAAATGCCTGCGCCTCGGGAAGCGGACGCTCCCCCGCTTCGCGCAGGATCGCCCCGGCGAAGGGATGCTCCGACTTTGCCTCCAGCGCGGCGGCGATGCACAGCAGCGTCTGTTTGTCCGCATCCCCCGGCAGCAGATCCGTCACCGCGGGCTTTCCTACGGTCAGCGTGCCGGTTTTATCCAGCACGACGGTATCGACATGGTGCAGATTTTCCAGGGCAGCCGCATTTTTGAACAGCACGCCCATTTTCGCGCCGCGTCCCGTTCCGACCATGATCGCGACCGGTGTCGCCAGTCCCAGCGCGCACGGGCAGGAGATCACCAGCACGGCAATGGCCGTCGTCAGAGAAAATTCCACGCCCGCGCCCGCGATCATCCAGATCAGAAATGCCACAGCCGCGATCCCCATGACCGTCGGGACAAAGATCCCCGCGATGCGGTCTGCCAGGCGGGCGATCGGCGCTTTGGAGCCGCCCGCCTCCTCCACCAGTCGGATGATCTGCGCCAGCGCGGTATCCTCTCCGACCTTCTCGGCGCGGAATTCCAGATATCCCGCACTGACGACGGTCGCAGCCGCCACATGTGCGCCCGCAGATGCCTCCACGGGGACACTCTCGCCGGTCAGCGCGCTCTGGTCGATAAAGGCCTCGCCCTCCAGCACGATCCCGTCCACGGGGATGCTTCCGCCGGAACGCACGATCACCACGTCCCCGACGCGCACCTGCTCCACGGCGATCTGCATTTCCCGCGCATCGCGCCGTACACAGGCCGTGTTGGGGCGCAGCTGCATCAGACGGCGGACCGCATCGCCGGTTTTTCCCTTGGCGCGCGTTTCCAGAAATTTCCCGAGCGTGACCAGCGTCAGGATCATCGCGGCAGATTCGAAATACAGATCGTCGCGATAGCCCTGCACGGCCTGCATATCGCCGTGGCCGATGGCCGATGCCATTTGCAGCAGCACGATCCCGCCGTACAGCAGCGCCGCACCCGATCCGACCGCGATGAGCGAGTCCATATTGGGCGCGCGGTGCCAAAGTGCCCGAAAACCGCGGCTGAAATAACTTCTGTTGAGATAGACGACGGGCAGCGTCAGAAACAGCTGCACCAGCGCCGCCACCATGGCATTTTCCGTGCCGTGATACCACGCAGGCACAGGCAGGCCGACCATATGCCCCATGGTAAAATACATCAAAACGATCAGAAAGCAGGCCGATGCCAGGATGCGCGTCTTCATTTCCTTCAGCGCATCGACCTGCGGCGGGGCAGGTGCGATCTGCTCCGCATCCGCGCGACGGATCCCGTAGCCCGCATCGAGCACCGCCTGCTGCGCCTGCTGCGCGGCCTCCTGCGTGCTCGCATCGAGCTGCATTTTCCCCGCCAGCAGATTGACTTCCACATTTTCCACGCCCGCCACGGCGCGGCATACCTTCTCCACGCGTGCGGCGCAGGCTGCGCAGGTCATTCCCGTAACGATATATCGAATTTTCATTGCCATTTCCCCTTTGCCTGCATTATGTACCATTTTCGGTGAAAAATCAACCGTAAAGATGATTGACAACACATTTTATCTGTGATATATTCTATCACAACTGCCGTAAAAAGCAAGTATGCACCTTTTTGTGCCATACTATCCTTTTGGAAACTATGGAGGAAGCAGCATGGAAAACAAAGCAAATTGCCCCGTGGAAGCAACGCTGGAGCTGATCGGCGGCAAATACAAAGCGCTGATCCTGTGGCATCTGGCCGAGACGAAGCTGCGCTACTCGCAGCTGCGCCAGCAGATCGCAGGCATCACGCCAAAAATGCTCACGCAGCAGCTGCGCGAGCTGGAAGCGCAGTCGCTGATCCATCGGGAAGTCTTCCCCATCGTCCCGCCGAAGGTAGAATATTCCCTGACCGAGCTCGGCCGCAGTCTGCTCCCGATCCTCGTCGCCATGCGCGACTGGGGCAGCACCTATCTGCGCGGCAGCAAAAATCTCGAACCGAACTGCTTTATGATGAATTCCGAGCCCATCCCCAAAACCAACTGATGAAAGGACATCGCTATGAAGATCAAGATCCTCTCCGACAGCACCTGTGACCTTTCCCCCGCGCTGCTTGCGCAGCATGATATCGATCTGGCTCGCCTGACGGTCGTCAAGGGCGAGCAGACTTACACAGACGGGCTGACCATCTTCCCCGCCGATATTTTCGCCCATGTCGCCGCAGGCGGCGACCTCTGCTCCACCACCGCTTATAATGTCGCCGAGTATCAACAGCTGTTCGCCAAGTACAGCGACGCGTATGACGGCATCATCCACATCACCATCGGCTCCGCCTTTTCCTCCTGCTACCAGAACGCCTGTGTCGCAGCGCAGGATCACCCGAACGTGCGTGTCGTGGATTCGCAAAACCTCTCCACCGGGCAGGGACACGTCGTTCTGGAGGCCTGTCGTCTGGCGCAGGACTGTACCGATCTGGACGCGCTTGCGCAGCAGCTGCGCGAATTTGCCACGCGGGTCGAGGCCAGCTTCGTTCTCGATCAGCTCGCCTACATGGTCAAGGGCGGGCGCTGCTCGGCGGTCGCGGCGCTGGGCGCGAATTTGCTCGGCCTGCGCCCCTGCATTGAAGTTCGCGACGGCAAAATGACCGTGGTCAAGAAATACCGCGGCAGCTATGCCAAATGTCTGGCCGCCTATGTGAAAGACCGTCTTGCCGAACGCGAAGACATCGTGCGCGACGAGCTGTTCATAACGTATACCACCGTCTCGCAGGAGGCGCTTGACGCTGTGAAGGATATGGTCGCCCTGCACGGCAACTTTCGCACGGTCTATGAAACGACCGCCGGCTGCACCGTTTCGTGCCACTGCGGCCCATCCACGCTCGGTGTGCTGTTCGTTCGAAAGTAAGATCGCTCCGTTCCGCGTGTCGCTGCACGGCACGCGGAACTTTTTCCGCAAACCATCCCGCACGGGCTTGTTTTTTTGCCGTGATGTGCTATACTGTGCGTAAATACCTTCATCAAGAGGAGCTGCGTATGAATTTCAACCTGCTGCTGGATCTTGCGACCGATCTGGGCTATGAGCTGGCCATGTCCGGCGCAGAAACATACCGCGTCGAGGAGAGCATCAGCCGCGTGCTGGGCAGCTACGGGCCGGATTGCGAGGTCTTCGCCATCCCGAACAACCTTACCGTCAGCATGATCGGCCCGGACGGTGTCCCCATTACCCGTATGCGGCGCATCGGGCAGCACGGTAACGACATCGACGGTGTGGAGCGCTTCGCCGCGCTGAGCCGACGAATCTGCGCGGAAAAGCCCACGGTGCAGACCGCAATGCAATGGCTGGAGCAGGCGCGGCGCGACAGGCGCGTCCATCGTCTGCCCGTGCATATGCTCGGCAACTTCCTCGGTGCATTCGGCTTCTGCGTTTTCTACGGCGGCGCATGGATCGACGGCCTTTGCGCCGGGATCTGCGGCCTGCTGGTGGGGGCTATCAACCTGTGGATGGACAAAATGCACGCCAATCAGTTTTTCCGCACCATTTTCGCCTCCTTCCCCATGGCGCTGCTGGCTTACGCCATGCACGCCGTCGGCATGGCGCAGAATGCGGATGCCGTGGTCATCGGCGCGCTGATGATCCTTGTCCCCGGGCTGCTGTTTACGAATGCCATGCGCGACATCATCTTCGGCGATACCAACTCCGGTACGGTGCGCATCGTGCAGGTTTTGCTCATCGCCGTTGCCATCGCCTGCGGGACGGGTGCGGCGTGGAACGTTGCCGACCTGCTCTGGGGCGCGCCGCCTTCCTGTGACCCCTGCGCGTATACCTTCGCGCAGGAATGTCTGCCATGTCTGATCGGCTGCATCGGCTTTTCCATCCTTTTCAACATCCACGGCCCCGGAATGTCGCTGTGCGTCCTCGGCGGCCTGCTGACATGGGCAGTCTACCGCCTGACGATGCAGCTCGGCGGCAACGATCTTTCCGCATTTTTCTGGTCATGCGCCTTCGCCGCCGTCTATGCCGAGGTTCTGGCGCGCGTCCGCAAGTATCCCGCCATCGGGTATCTGCTCGTGTCTATTTTCCCGCTGATCCCCGGCGCAGGCGTGTACTACACCATGAACTACGCCGTTCGCGGTGAGATGACGCTCTTCGCGCAGAAAGGGATGCACACCGTCGCCGTCGCAGGTGTTATGGCGGTCGCGATCCTGCTCGTCTCCACCTTCGCGCGAATGTGGACGGAAGCAAAAGCAAAATACAGAAAACAGTAAAACAATTCCCACGGGCGTGCTTTTCCGAGCCGCACCCGTGGGAAATATTTTTTATGCCGCATCGTCTGCGGAAACGGGGATACCTGCGCTGTTGTATACGCGCAGCATACCATCCTCCACGCGGAGCGTCAACATCTCGCCTTCCGGCGATGCGATGCGCAGTTCCTCCGCGCCGTCGCAAAACACCATATTGCCGACCAGATAATAGACCGCCGCATCGATCCTGTCTGAGGTAAAGGTCGCACTGTACAAGGTCTCCCCCTGCTGATCGAGCACCACGACGCGCAGGATATCGTATCGGTACATCGTGTACTCGTACAGGAAGCCCGCGTCCGTCGCGAGGTCTTCGGAGGTCAGATCGCGCACCGTGTCCTCCAGACACAGCAGCACATGCTCCGTCTTTCCGTCGTGATCCACATCGTACAGGATGTGATCGCACACCTGTATCACATCCTCCGGCACAAGCTCCGCCTCCACACTCGTCCGGTGCGGGTCGATCACCGTGCGCGCCGTAATGCACCATCCGCTCGCGTCGTCTGGGTTCCGCTGCGCCTCACCGTCGTAAAACACCCACCATTGGGGCAGCGTAGACATGGTCATATCGTCGATCAATTGCGGGAGCTCCACCCCCGCGCAGGAAACGTTCCAGATGATCCCCTGCATATCTATCATGCGGATACTCGTTTCATCATGGGACAAGACCACACCGTAGACACGGTTTTCCCCGCGAAGCGCCTGCTCGTGCTGCTGCGTTTTCGGCCAAAACAGCAGTCCGAGCACCGTGCAGACCGCCACGAGCAGCACGCCGATAAGCAGCGTTCGGCCGCGTCGCCGTTTTGGCTGCGTCTGCTGCGGGATCGGCTCGTTCGTCTGCCCTTCCTCTCGAGTATCGTTCCGCCGCGCATCCTCCTGCGTCGGAAGCGGCGCATCAAAGGCTTTCAACGCCTTCTCGTAAAAATCGGAAGTCTGCTCCGTCATCCTTTCTCCCTCCTGTCACAGTGTTCGGAACACCTCGCCCAGCGTCTCGTGGAGCACCAGATCCGCCGCCGCATCGTAAGGTGTCGGATCGCGATTGATCAGCACGAAGCGATGCCCGCGGTAATAGCGCAGCAGCCCCGCCGCGGGATAGACCGTCAGGCTCGTTCCCGCCACGAGCAGCAGTTCGGCGTTTTCGATCGCACGGATGCTGTCCTGCACGACCCGCTCGCGCAGCGGTTCCTCATACAGCACCACATCCGGTTTGACGATCCCGCCGCAGTCGCAACGCGGAACACCGGTCGTGTGTTTGATAAATTCAACATCGTAAGATCTACCGCATCGCGTGCAGTAATTGCGCAGCACCGAGCCGTGCAGCTCGTAAACGCGTTCGCAGCCCGCCTTTCGGTGCAGGCCGTCGATATTCTGCGTGATCACGGCGCTGAGCTTTCCCTCCCGCTCCCAGCGTGCCAGCACCCGATGGGTGATGTTCGGCGCAACGTCCGGCGGGAGCATCTTCTCCCGATAAAATCGGAAAAAGTATTGCGGGTCTTTTTCATAAAAGCTGTGGGACAGGATCGTTTCGGGGGGATACTCGAATTTCTGACTGTACAGCCCATCCACGCTCCGAAAGTCCGGGATGCCGGACTCCGTGCTGACACCTGCACCGCCGAAAAAGACGATATTCCGGCTTTCCGTGACCCACTGGCGCAGTATTTCCGTTCGTTTCACAGCATTCGCCCTTTCCTCAGCATTGCCGCGTGTGGCTTCCGTCTTCACCTTCGGCTGTTTGCGCCTCGTCCTCCCGCTGCATTTCCAGAAGCAGCTTTTTATCCTGTTTGGAGGACAGGTCGAGTTTTTCATACATATCGGGGCGGCGGTCGCGCGTGCGGCGCAGAGATTGCTTGCGCCGCCAAATGCGCACTTTTTCATGGTCGCCCGACACCAAAATCGGCGGCACTTCCCTACCGTGCCAGACGGCGGGGCGACTGTACTGCGGATATTCCAGTAAGCCATTAAAGTGGCTTTCGTCCTCAAAGCATTCGGGGTCAGCCAAGACGCCGGGCACCATGCGGCACACCGCGTCCGTCACCGCCATCGCGGCGATCTCGCCGCCCGTTAAAACGAAATCTCCAAGGCTGATCTCTTCATCGACGCATTCGTCGATGAAGCGCTGATCCACGCCCTCGTAATGGCCGCAGACGAGGATCAGATTATCCGTCTTGCTCAGGCGGATCGCATCGGCCTGGCGGAAGGTATGCCCGCATGGGGACAGATACACGGTATGCACCGCGCCGCCCGCCTCGTCGCAGACTGCCTCCCAGCAGCGGTACAGGGGATCTGCCGTCATCACCGCGCCCCGCCCGCCGCCGTAGGGGTAATCATCCACCTGATTTTGGCGGTTCGCCGTATAGTCGCGGATCTGGTGCGCTTCGATATGGATATACCCGCGTTCCTGCGCCCTGCCGAGGATGCTGTCACACAGCACATCCGTCAGGCTCTCGGGGAACAACGTCATAATGTCAATTCTCATCGCTGCGCATCCCCTCGATCAGGGCAACGTCCATGCGATTTGCGGCAAGGTCGGTCGAAAGCACGAATTGTCTGACCGCGGGGATCATGTATTCCTGCGTGCCGCGAACCACATACACGGAATTTCCCGGGTAATCCAGCACATCGGCGATCTTCCCGATGCACAAATTTTCGGCGTAGACCTCCACGCCCAGCAATTCATCGGCGAAGATCACATCGTCGTCGATATCCTCGCGGTAAAGCTCCAGCACCTTGCCGCGCAGTGCCTGCGCCGCCTCCATGCTGTCCACGCCTGCCAGCTTGACGATATTGCACGTCTTCTGTACGCGCACGCTTTGCGCCGTATATTCCTTTCCGTCCATGCGGAAGCGGTCGAACGAGCACAGCATTTGCGGATCGTCCAGCCAGCACAGCACCTTCACCTCGCCGCGGACACCGTGCGTCGTGACGATCTCACCCGCTTTGATAAATGGGAGTCTCATAATTATCTCCTTGTGTTATATCCACCATTCGGGGGTCAGCTCCCCGAGCGTGACGATTTTTCCCGTTTCATAGTTCATCATGATCTGCACATCGCGGTATTCGTGCGGCATGAGCTGCACCATCAGCTCGCGGCAGGCGCCACAGGGCGCGCCGCAGCAGCCGTCGTCCATAATGGCCAGCACTCTTGTGAAGCGATCTTCACCATGGGTCAGCATGTTGAAAATCGCACTGCGCTCTGCACAGATGCCAAGGGTGGAGCAGGTGTCCACGCACACACCGGTGTAGATATTCCCATGTTCCGACAAAATGGCAGCCGCCACGCCACCGGCAAGCACATAATCAGAAATCTGCCGCTCATTTTGCGCCGCTTTTGCGGCATCATACATTTTTTTCCATATTTTGTCCATAGTATCCTCCGGAAACGAAAAATGCGTGACAAGCCTGTCACGCATCCTCGTTAATCCACGATTTCCACCGTGACTTTTTCACCGGTGCGCTGTGCAACGGTTTTCACAATGGTACGGATTTCCCTGGCGATCCGGCCCTGACGGCCAATGACCTTGCCCATGTCGCCCTCGGCAACATGAAGCTCCAGCACCTTGCCCTCTTCGTCGGAAGACTCGGTAACGCGGACGGCATCGGGATCATCCACCAGATTTTTTGCCATATACAGCAAAAGTTCTTTCATTGCGCCAATCTCCTTTGGGGGATCACAGCACGCCGGCCTTCTTCAGCAAACCGCGAACGGTATCGGTGGGCTGTGCGCCGTTCTTGATCCAGGTCTGGGTCTTTTCGACATCAACCGTAATGGTAGCCGGCTCGGTCAGCGGGTTATACGTGCCGATCTCTTCGATGCAGCGGCCATCACGGGGAGCGCGCGCGTCAGCGACGACGATGCGGTAGTACGGAGCCTTCTTTGCACCCATTCTTCTCAGTCTGATCTTAACCATTGAGAATTCACCTCCATAAAAAACTTGATCGATATGATCTGTATCGTAAAGCAATCCTGCTTTGGACGAACCTGTTATGCCGCGCAGACGCGCGGGTCAAAATCCGGGGAAGCCGCCGAAGCCGCGCCCCATGCGTTTCATTTTTTTGCCCGCGCCCGGGCCGGAAAACTGCTTCATCAGCTTGCGCATCTGCTCAAAGGATTTCAGCAGACGGTTCACATCCTCGACCCTGACCCCTGCGCCCGCCGCGATGCGGCGCTTGCGCGATGCCTGGATGATATCGGGGTTTTCCCGCTCACGCGGTGTCATGGAAAGGATGATCGCCTCGGTGCGTGCCAGCTGTTTTTCGTCCACGGAAACGTTTTTCAGCGATGCACCGCCCGGCATCTGCGCCAGAATATCCTGCACGGAGCCCATGGATCGCATCTGCACCATCTGGTCGTAAAAATCCTGCAAGGTAAATTTATTGGTGCGGAGCTTTTCCTCCATCTCGGCGGCCTTTTTGGCATCGTAGGCCTTTTCCGCTTTTTCGATCAGCGTCAGCACATCGCCCATTCCCAGAATGCGCGAAGCCATGCGGTCGGGGTGGAACGGCTCGATATCCTCCAGCTTTTCGCCCATACCGACGAATTTCACGGGTCTTCCCGTAACGGCGCGCACGGAAAGCGCCGCGCCGCCCCTGGCATCGCCGTCCAGCTTTGTCAGGAAAACGGAGTCGATGTCCAGCCATTCATGAAAGCTCTGCGCGGCGTTGACCGCGTCCTGTCCCGTCATGGCATCCACGACCAGCATGATCTCGTCCGGCTTCACGGTCGCCTTGATCTGCTTCAGCTCCTGCATCATGGCCTCGTCCACGTGCAGTCGCCCCGCCGTGTCCAGAAATACCATGTCATGCCCGTGGCGGCGCGCGTAGAGCACCGCCTCCTGTGCCGTTTCGACCGGATCCTGCGTTCCCCGCTCGAATACGGGGATCCCCAGCTTTTCGCCGCAGACCTTCAGCTGTTCGATCGCCGCAGGGCGATAAATGTCGCAGCCGACCAGCAGCGGATTTTTCCCCTGCCGCTTCATCAGCCCGGCCAGCTTGCTGCCGTTCGTGGTCTTACCTGCGCCCTGCAAGCCGACCAGCATCACGACCGTCGGCCCGTTCGGGTTGATGGTGATATGGCGGATGTCGGAGCCCATCAGCTTTGTGAGCTCCTCGTTGACGATCTTTACGATCATCTGCGCAGGAGTCAGCGACTCGAGCACATCCGCGCCGATGCAGCGCTCCGTGACGGTTTTCGTAAAATCTTTGCAGACCTTATAGCTGACGTCCGCTTCCAGCAGTGCCATGCGGATCTCGCGCATGGCCTCCTTGACATCCGATTCTTTCAGGCGACCTTTGCCGCGGAGTTTTTTGAAGGTTGCGGAGATTTTTTCGGTTAATCCTTCAAATGCCATAGATTACTCCTCAAAATTCACGGTAAGTTCCCGAATTTGCCGCGCGACATCGCCGACATGCGCATCCGGGTGATCCAGCAACTGCCCGGCCAGCTCCGAAACGGATGCCATGACCCGTCGGCTCTGCCTGTCCCGACGGACGCAGCCCGTCTTTTCCTCCATATTTTTCAGGAGCGCTTCGGTACGGCCGAGATTGTCGAACACCGCCTGGCGGCTGATGGACAGCTCCTGCGCGATCTCCCCCAGTGAAAGATCTTGATTGTAATGCAAGTCAAAGCACTGCCGCTGTCGCTGCGTCAGGAGGTCGCCGTAATAATCAAACAGCAGGATCAATTCAAGCGTGTCCATCGTTCCCTCCCAAAATCGCACCTGTCAAGGATTTTTACCTGACACCTGTGGTAGTATACCGCAGAACGGTGCCTTTGTCAAGTATTATTCCTTGTCACCCGGGAATATTTTTTTCAGGATCGCGCACAGCACACGCTGCGCGGGGAACGCCAACGCGCACACCGCCGCCAGACCCAGAAAGACGGGTGCGGCGATCCCCGCCACCAGCTTCGCTCCGGGCTGCTGCGTCACAAGATACCATATGCCGCAGCCGCACGCGCCCAGCAGCATCAGCATCGCGGGGATCAGCTTTACAAGCGTCCTCGCCCTGCTGAAGCAAAATCCGACCTGCAGCATCCCCACGGATGCCGCCAGAACCAATGCCCATTTCCACCACATGATCTTACCCTCCGAAAACCAGATACCGGTGTTCTTGCTGCCCGACGCAGCGAAAGCCGACGCTTTCATACAGCGCAAGCGCGCGCCGATTGGTCGAGGCGACCTGCAGCCGTACCGTCTCGCCCGCCGCCGTCGAAAGCAGCGTTTCCAGCACGCGCCGTCCCGCTCCCGGGACGACGGCTCCCAGCACATGCAGCTG
Source organism: uncultured Oscillospiraceae bacterium (assembly GCA_964538475.1). Classification (GTDB taxonomy): domain Bacteria; phylum Bacillota; class Clostridia; order Oscillospirales; family Oscillospiraceae; genus Faecousia. Next base: position 19,081 of record CAZIGE010000014.1, read on the forward strand.
CGCATGCGCAATGCGGCCGATGCCGAGCAGCCGCTGTTCGTCGCGGACAAAATATGTTCCCGCAGCCAAAAGCTGCGCCTCGTCCGCAGCCGTCAGCGTCGCGGCATGATCGACCCCTTCCATAAGGCGGTTGCACAGCGTCCGCCACTGCGTCACCGTCTGCGCCGTTACCGGGCAGAGCAGCGCCGGGTCTGCGGCCGTATGCGCCACACCCTGCATTTGCAGGATCACGGCGTGCAGTGGATAGTGCCGCGCCGCACTCTGCCCGCAGGCGTAGATCCGCGTCGCCCCGCACATACGGCAAAAGCGGATGCATTCGTCCAGCAGCGCCTGCGGTGCTTCGTCCGCAAGCGGCCGAATGTAGGCATCGCCACGATAAGGGATCTCCCGCAGTGCGAGCGAAGCCGCGCCGTATTCGGTTGTAAACACGGGAATATCCTTCATACCGCCGCCTCCGCCTGTATTATAGCATAAGCGCGCGGCGCATGCAATCCTTTTTCGGGAAAATACGGTCGAAAACCGCGCAGCCCGTCCGCGTTCGTATCGCGACGGTGCGCCGCATTTGTGGAATATAACGAAAAACCGTGCGGCTTCACCGGGTAATTCTGAAGCACTCGAACAAATATCGTCCGTACAGCGGCAAATTCACATTTTTTCCTTGATTTCCCGTCCGAAATACTGTATAATCTCGTCTGTATTTTCAAACCGAAAGGAGGTCACTGCTATGAAAAAGATCATTTGCAAACGGGAATACGATACGCAGACAGCCACGCTGATCCGCAAATACACCTGCGGCTTCTACGGAGATCCTGCCGGTTATGAGGAAACGCTGTATCAGACCCCGGGCGGCCTGTATTTCCTGTATGTTTGCGGCGGTGCGGACTCTCCCTATCCCACCGAGGATATCCTGCGTCTGGCCAAAGCGAGGGTCGGCGAGTGGACGGAAACGCACTGATCGCCTTGCATAACCCGAGCCTGCCAATCGGTGGGCTCATACACAGAGGCCGCGGGCTCTCCCGCGACCTTTGTGTTCGAAATTTCGACTGCCGCGCAGAGGTCAGCGCGACAGTCTTTTTTTTGCAATTGCTTGACATATGTGGTATGATAAGAGCGGTACTTCGAAAAAAGGACGGAAATTCGGATGAAACGCACGTTACCCCTGCTTTTACTGCTTGCGCTGCTTACGGGCTGTCAGGCGCAGGCCGCTCCCCCGGCGGATATCGCCGCCACCACCCTGCCCGTTTATCAGTTTACCGAATTTCTGTGCCGCGGCACGGGGCTTCGCGTTACGCGTCTGGTGACGGAAAACGTATCGTGCCTGCATGATTATTCTCTGCGCGTTTCGCAGGTCAAAGCGGTGGAGCAGGCCGCGCTCGTCGTCCTCTCCGGCGCGGGGCTGGAGGATTTCATGTCGGATCTTCTGGACGGTCATGCGGTTCTGGATGCCTCCGCAGGCATCGCCCTGCTGGAAGGCGGGCACGAGCATGACCACGAGCACGCGCATTCGCATGAACATTCCCATGCGCAGGAAGAAACCGACCCGCATATCTGGCTGTCCGTGCCGAACGCCATGCAGATGGCACAGAACATCTGCGACGGTCTTTCCGCGCAGTATCCGCAATACACCGCTCTGTTTTCCGAAAACATGGCACTTCTGCGCACGCGCTTCCTGCAATTGCAGGATTACGCGCAGGAGCAGCTGCGCGACCTTTCCTGCCGCGAGCTGCTCACCTTCCACGACGGATTTTCGTATCTGGCAGAGGCGTTCGATCTGGACATTCTGGCCGCCGTAGAGGAAGACTCCGGCGCGGAGGCTTCCGCCGGTGAGCTGATCGAGCTCATCACGCTGGCGCGCGCCCACGCGCTTCCTGCCATCTTCACGGAAACGAACGGCGCGGACGCCGCAGCTTCGATCCTTTCGCAGGAGATCGGCGCAGCCGTGTATACGCTGGATATGGCCATGTCGGGCGACGACTATTTTGCTTCCATGTATCATAATATCAACACGCTCCGGGAGGCGCTTTCATGAAACTGTTTTTCCACGGCGGGGGCTGCAACGACTCGTGCTGCCTGCGCATTCAGAACCTCGGCGTGCGCATCGGCAACGAACGCATTCTGGAGGGGATTGATCTGCATGTACATTGCGGGGAGCTGCTTGCCCTTATCGGCCCGAACGGTGCGGGAAAAAGCACCCTGCTCAAGGCGATCCTCGGACAACGGGATTATGACGGCGTGATCGCCTTCTCCTCCCCCGGCGCAAGACAGCGCAAGCCCACCATCGGCTACGTGCCGCAAAGCCCGACTTTCGACCCGGGCGACCCGCTGAGCGTAGCCGATCTGTTCGTCTGCTGTCAGAGCCGCCGACCGTCTTTCCTCGGGCATTCGAAAGCGATGCGCGAAAAGATCGCCGACTGTCTGGATCGCGTGCACGGCGTTGACCTGATCGACAAGCGTGTCGGCACGCTCTCCGGCGGAGAATTGCAGCGGGTGCTGCTGGCGCTGGCGCTGGAGCCGCTGCCGAACATCCTGATCCTGGACGAACCGCTGTCCGGTGTGGATGCGCAGGGCATGGAAACGCTGATGGATATGCTCGACGAGATCCGCAAGACCTATGACCTGTCGATCTTAATGACCACGCACGATTTTTCCATTCTCCCGCGCTACGCCGATCAGGTCGCCCTGATCGACCGCACGCTGCTGCGGCACGGTTCGGCATCCGAGGTGCTCGCCTCAGAGGAATTCAGGCAAACATTTCATCTGAAAGGGGGGCTTTGAATATGCAGCTCTGGTACGCCCTCTGGGAGGCGCTTCCCTTTGAAATGCTGCACTGGCATTTCATGTGCAATGCCCTGCTGGCGCTGCTTTTGATGGCACCGCTGTTCGGCATTTTGTCGACGATGGTCGTGACCGGCCGAATGAGCTTCTTTTCCGATGCGCTCGGGCATTCCGCATTCACGGGGATCGCCATCGGATGTATCTGCGGCGTTGCCGCGCCCGTTCCGGCAGCCGTCGTGTTTTCGCTGCTGTTTTCGCTGCTGTTTTCCTTCGTCCGCAGTCGCAGCGACCATACGGCCGATACGCTCATCGGCGTTTTTTCCAGCACAGCCGTGGCGCTGGGCATTTTTGTCGCCACCTGCGGCGGCGGGAGCTTTACGAAATACAATAAATACCTCATCGGAGACGTTCTCTCCGTCACCCCCGAAGAGATCGCCATGCTGGGACTGACGCTGCTGGTCGTGGCCGTGCTGTGGGTGCTGTTTTCCAATAAATTGACGCTGGCTGTGCTGCATCCGCAGCTGGCAGCCTCGCGGGGCATTCCCGTCAACACCATGCAGACGGTTTTTTCGGCAGTTCTGGCCGTCGTCGTCACGCTATGCATTTCGTCCGTCGGGCTGCTGATCCTCAATTCGCTTCTGGTGCTCCCCGCTGCGGCAGCGCGGAACGTGTCGAAAAATATGCGGCAGTATCATGTTTTTTCGGTGCTGTTTGCGCTGATTTCGGGCGTAGGCGGTCTGATTGTGTCATATTATCTCGGAAATTCCGCAGGCGCGGCGATCTCGCTGCTGCTGGCCGCGATCTTCGCCGTCAGCTTCTGCCTGCGAAAAGCGAGGGCGTGATATGCAGGGAAACGAACTGAAGGTGATCGCCCGCATGCACAGCGATTTTGCCGACAAATTCGGCATTCCGCGCCAGAGCGGGCTGGTCGAGGAGCTGGAAAGCACCGTTGTGTTCGAGCCGGAATTTCGCAACCCGGATGCCCTGCGGGGCATAGCGGATTTCTCCCATCTGTGGCTGATCTGGCAGTTTTCCGAGGCGATCCGCCCGCAGTGGTCCGCAACAGTTCGCCCGCCGCGACTCGGCGGCAACGCGCGCATGGGTGTATTCGCTACGCGGTCACCGTTTCGTCCGAATTCACTCGGACTTTCCGTCGTGCGGCTACTGGCCGTGGAGAAAACCGCGCAATTCGGGACGGTTTTGCGCGTCGCGGGTGCGGATCTGATGGACGGAACGCCGATTTACGACATCAAGCCGTATTTGCCGTACTGCGACAGCCACCCGGAGGCCGTCGGCGGCTTCACCGGGCATGTGGACGATTATCTGCTCGATGTGGAATTCCCGACGGAACTACTGGAACGGCTGCCCGCCGAAAAACGCGCTGCGGCGATCGGCATCCTGCAGCACGACCCCCGCCCCTCGTATCAGCGGCAGCCCGGGCGCGTCTACGCTGTGTGCTTTGCGGGCGCGGATATTCGCTTCACGGTCAACGAAGATCGGCTGACCGTCTGCGATGTAGCAGCGCCGCCCTCCGCGAAAGCATGATCTTCGACCGATATCGACCATTTTTTCGCGCCAAAAATCACCCGAAACACGCACTTTTTGCGCCGTTTGGCGCAGTTTTTGAGTTAAAATGAGCGGTATGGTTGCACGCAAACGTGCAACCGTACCGCTCGCTTTTCGTTTCGAAACAGGCATCGGGAGCAGGCAATACGCCCGCTCCCGATGCTGAAGATGCATTATTTCAGATAGCTCATGGCGACCCAGCCCTGCTCGATGCGCGCCCAGCTCGTCGAGCCGACCTGACGGACTTCATAGACGGTAACGCTCGTACCGTATGACAGCTTGTCCACGATCGCATTGCCCGTTCCCGCGCCGCTGCGCACGTTCAGGCGGTCGGTATCCACCGTCATCGTCGTGGTCGTGGTCGTCTCCTGCCGCGTTTCCAGCGTGGCGTAGCCGCTCAGGCGGAACCAGCCGCCTGCGTATCGACCCCAGGTCTTCCCTTCCAGCGTCGTCTGTTCCAGAATTTCGACAACCGCACCGCGCCGAAGCGTCGTGACCACGCCGTAGGCCGTACCTACGCCCTTACGGACGTTGACCGCGCCCGCGGTGACGGTGGCATACAGCTTCGTGACGGTTTCCGTCTTCGGTTCATCCGGCTCGGTGGGCTGCTCGGGTTCAGTTGGTTTCTCCGGCTCCGAAGGCTGCTCGGGCTCGGTGGGTTTCTCCGATTCCGAAGGCTGCTCCGGGGTGGGGACTTCCTCCGTGACCGTTTCCAGTGTGGCATAGCCGCTCAGGCGGAACCAGCCGCCTGCGTATCGACCCCAGGTCTTCCCTTCCAGCGTCGTCTGTTCCAGAATTTCGACAACCGCACCGCGCCGAAGCGTCGTGACCACGCCGTAGGCCGTACCTACGCCCTTACGGACGTTGACCGCGCCCGCGGTGACGGTGGCATACAGCTTCGTGACGGTTTCCGTCTTCGGTTCATCCGGCTCGGTGGGCTGTTCGGGTTCGGTGGGATTTTCCGGCTGCGCAGGTCGGTCGGGTTCGGCAGGCTGTTCGGGCTCTACAGGTGTATCCACCTCGATCTCGTAAGACTCCGTGACCGTTTCCAGTGTGGCGTATCCGGTCAGACGGAACCAGCCGCCGTCATATCGACCCCAGACTTTTCCGCTGAGGGTCTTCTGCTCCAGAATTTCGACCTGTGTGCCGCGCCGCAGTGAGGTCACCGTGGCATATCCCGTCCCCGCGCCTTTGCGCACGTTGACGGCACCCGCCGTAACGGTTGCATAAACGCGCGTGACCGTTACCGTTATCGTGTTTTTCAGCGGATCGGTATAGCTGTCGGTATAGCTGTCGCCGCACCGATCACAGGTGTGCGTGGTATAGCCCTGTTTTCCGACCTGCGGTTCCGTCACGACCGATGTATAGCTGTGGCCGAGCGCGGGCGTTTCCGCGTCCGTATAGCTGTGGCCGCAGGCGGTGCAGGTATACGTGGTACAGCCCGCTTCCGTACAGGTGGGCGCTTTGACCGTGTCGGTGTAACTGTGGCCGAGCGCAGGTGTTTCCGCGTCCGTATAGCTGTGGCCGCAGGTGGTGCAGGTATGCGTGGTGCAGCCCACTTCCGTACAGGTGGGCGCTTTGACCGTGTCGGCGTAGCTGTGACCGAGCGCGGGCGTTTCCGCGTCCGTATAGCTGTGGCCGCAGGCGGTGCAGGTATGCGTGGTAAAGCCCGCTTCCGTGCAGGTAGGCGCTTTGACCGTCTGCGTGTATGTATGTCCCGAAATCTCGCAATCGGGCAGGGGTGTCTGGTCAGGCACCATGTCGGGCGTGTAGTTCGTATAGTTCAGGCAGATCCAGCCGCAGTAAACGCGTCCCCATACACCGTCTTGTGTTTCCTTCAGCGCGTAGATCACGAGCTGCGTATTGCGCGCGAGCTTCTGCACGCCGGAACTTTCGGCGGACGGTTCGGTTCGGACATACAGCGACGAAGTCGTCACCGTCACCGAAAAGGTACGCACGAGAACCGTTTCATCCTCGATCATGACGCAGTTGTCCATGCAGATCCAGCCAAGCTCCGACTGTCCCCACAGCTGTCCCATGAAATAGCGGAACTGCGTGATCTTCACGCGCATCCCCACTTCATACGAGCCGTTGACGGGGTAAGTCTCATGCGGGCCGTTATAGACGGAGGCAGGTGTGCCGCCCAGTATCAAAACGTGAGTCGGCACCTGCGGCAGCTCGATCTCCGCCTTCGGATCGGTAGGAAGCTGTTCTTCTTCCTGGGACGGAGGCGTGGTCGGCTCCTGCTCGCTCGGTGTTTCTTCGCCCGGCTCCGTTTCTTCCGAAACCGTTTCCAGCGCAGCATAGCCGCTCAGGCGGAACCAGCCGTACTCGCACTGTCCCCAGACGCGGCCGTCTACCTCGACCTGTGCAAAGATCTCCACGATATCGCCGCGGTTGAGCGTCGTTACGGCGCTGTAGCTCGTGCCGGGGCCGCTTCGGACATTCACGGCACCCGCCGTGATCGTCGCATAGACCCGCCCGCCGGCGCTTTCCCCGCCGACTGCCAGATCATAATCGGTATATTCCAGACAGATCCAGCCCTGCGCACACTGCCCCCACAGGCGGTCGGATACCATCGTGGTGGCAAAGATCTCCAGCTTATCGCCGCAGGCAGCCTGCGCCGCGATGGCGTAGCCCGTTCCCGCTCCGGCGCGGATGTTCAGCACATTGGCCGTTACCGTGACCGTAACGGGTTCGACGGGATCATATTCCGAGCCGTCCTTCATCCAATGCGCATACAGCGTCGCGCGGTCGTGCGTATCGTCGAGCGCGGTGACCTTCGTGCCGCCGTCGCGCTCGGTATACCATCCGAGGAAGGTATAGCCGCTGCGGGTCGCGGAGACCGTGACGGGTGCGGCATACCGAATGTCATAGCCCTGTGCGGCGGCGCTTCTGTTTCCGCCGTTGGCATCGAATTTTACATAGCAGTAGTATTCGGGCAACGCACGGCTGTAGCGGCCGTACAGGTACATTTCCGCTTCGGCCAGCCGTCTGGTCATCAGCCCGGACAAAAAGCTCCCCCCGGCGGTACACCACGCGCTGAGCGCCGCAATGAATTCATTGCCGGTCGCGCCGTGGATGATCGCCTGATACAGCGTTCCTTCGCTTTTATTCAGCCAGCTTGCGCCGCAGTTATATGTAAGGGAAAATATCGCATCGTACTGCCCCTGTGTAAGGCTGAGCCCGTTTTGCGAAATGAAGCGGTTGACCCGCTCGTCAAAATAGACCAGTTTTTCCGACAGGAGCGCCTCGGCTTCCTCAACGGGGATGCCTTCGCTTCGGTAGCGTTCGAGATGCTCGTCCGGGCAGGTCGTTCCGAACCCCACCGTCCACTGGGAATAGTCCCATTTCGGAACGGCGGTAAAGCCCTCAAGCTGCTTGATAAGCTCGACACACGCGTCGCTGACGTGCATATCCACGGCGGTCGCCCGCAGGGGGATCAGCGCAAATACGCTGCACAGCAGCAAAAAGCCCAGTGCCGCACTTACCGTACGTCTGAACATAAGCCTGCCTCCTTTCGATAGATCACTGCCTCGTATTATAGCAAAAGTTGCGGCATAATGCAACCTTTTTTCTTTCAAAGTTGCCGTTATGTTCCGAATTTTCTGTATTTTCCGCGAATTTTGGGGAAGTTTTTTCGAAATTGTTCCAAATATGGTAAGAATTGGTAAAAAAGAAGTTTGCGTTCCGTGCGTTTTTATGATAAAATACACGCAAAATCAGGCAAGGAGCTTCACATCATGGATTCGATTTCCGCATTGGTCGGCATGAGCGGCGGCGTAGACAGTTCCGTCGCGGCCTATCTGCTCGCGCGCGACGGGACCTGCGCAGGTGCAACGATGCGTCTGTGCGACCCGGGGCAGGGCGATGCCATGCAGCAGGTACGCGATGCGCAGGGCGTTGCCGCGCGGCTCGGCATCCCCTTTTACACATTCGACCTGCGGGAGGATTTTCGCCGTCTGGTCATCGATTCGTTCGTAAGCGATTACGAATGCGGGCTGACCCCGAATCCCTGCATCGTCTGCAACAGGCATCTGAAATTCGACCTTTTCCTGCGCAGCGCGCAGGAACTCGGCTGCACGCATGTCGCGACCGGCCACTACGCGCGCATCATCCGCGGCACGGACGGGCGCATGCTGCTGTGCAAGCCCGTGGATGCGGCCAGAGATCAGACCTATTTCCTCTACTCGCTGACACAGGCGCAGCTGGCGCATACGCTGTTCCCGTTGGGCGGGCTGACCAAGCCGCAGGTGCGGCAGATCGCCGAGGAGCAGGGCTTTTTGAACGCGCGCAAAAAGGACAGCCAGGACATCTGCTTCGTCCCGGACGGCGATTACGCGAGCTTTATCCGCCGCTATACCGGGCGGACGTACCCGGCGGGCGATTTTCTGGATACGCAGGGGCATGTGGTCGGCCGTCATGCGGGCGCGATCGGCTATACCATCGGGCAGCGCAAGGGGCTTGGGCTGGCGATGGGGCAGCCGGTATACGTCTGCCGCAAGGACATGGCGGCGAACACCGTGACCGTGGGCGGCAACGACGCGCTGATGCGCCGCGCGCTGCTGGCCGACGAGTGGAATTTTATCGCGCAGGACGCGCCGCAGACACCGATCCGCTGCAAGGCAAAGGCGCGTTCGCGCATGGCGGAGCAGCCGGCAACGGTCATTCCGCAGGAAGACGGCGTATACCGCGTCGTATTCGACGAGCCGCAGCGGGCGCTCACGCCCGGGCAGGCCGTGGTGCTGTATGACGGGGAGACCGTGCTCGGCGGCGGCGTGATCCGCCGCGTTGCGGAGGAATAGGCGGTTTCAGGGGAACAAAGAACGGGCGATGCCGCAAGGAGCATCGTCCGTTCAGTCTGTCAAAGAGCTTTTTTCCTCATCTTGAGGGGGCTTTGTAACTTATATACTGTGAAACTCGAAAGCGGCGAAAAATATCGCCCGCTTTCGGGTTTTTTCAACTGAATTTGAACATCTGTTGAAGGTCAGTTGTAAAAGCCGAGGTATAATCAAGATACGCACGTTTGAAAATCAACGCAACAGGAGTGGGAGCGCGAGAAATACGCGTACAGGCAGCTATGGATTTTTTGAATTGTTTTGTGTATCTGGCCTTGATCGGCATTGTCGGCTTTTGGGTCGGCCGCATTATTCCGGCAAAATGGATATGTGCCGACCGATTTCCATATAAGGCATTCACCTTTGAGCAGGACGGAAAGATCTATGAAAAGCTGAAGATCCGAAAGTGGCAGAACAGAGTCCCCGATATGAGCAAATATTTCCCAAAATGGATACCCGCCAAAAAGCTGGATGCCGATTTGGAAGAAAAACTTCCCACAATGATCCGCGAGACCTGTATAGCGGAAACGATCCATGTCCTGCTGGGTTTGTTCGCATTAAGATGTCTGCTGATCCGAAAAGGCATCGGCGGCATTCTGGTCACGGTGCTGTATGAGCTCGGAAACCTTCCGTATGTGCTGATCCAGCGATATAACAGGCCGCGATTGCAGCGCCTGCAAAGACAATTTAAGCAGCGGGCAAGCTCTAAGCATCCTGTCCGACGGGAGGACTGAATGAAAACACTGATCTTAAGCTGCAATACGGGCGAAGGGCATAATTCCTGCGCCAAAGCCGTGAAAGAATACTGCGATATGGTCGGGGACGAATGCTCCGTATACGATGGCCTGCGGTTCGTTTCACCGACTATCTCCGAATTTACGTCTTGGGGACATGTTTATATTTATCGGCATCTCCCCCGCCTGTTTAAGGTCGGATATCGATATACGGAAAATCATCCGACCGTGTTTCGGGAAAAAGCCGGGCTCTACCGTATGATAGCCGTTGGCTCGGAACGGCTGTATCATTACATACTGGACGGCGGATTTGACGCGGTGATATGCACGCATATATTTGCGGCTTTGATGCTGACCGATATGCTGAAAAAGCATCCGCTCAACATCGCCACGTCGCTGGTCACCACGGATTATACCTGCACGCCCGGCACGAAAAATACCGATCTTGATTATTACTTTATTCCCGCTGTCGAACTGATGTCGGATTTTGCATCGGTCAACATTCCGAAAGAAAAGATGGTCGCATGCGGGATCCCGATTCGTCAGATGTTCTACGAATTTCGCGAGCCCGCAGCAGCGAAAGCGGCGCAGGGAATTGCACCGACGCATAAGCATCTGGTCGTTATGTGCGGAAGTATGGGCTGCGGTCCGATAGAGAAGATCCTGCAAAAAATACTGAAAAAACGGAACATCGAGTGGGAGATCACGGTTATTTGCGGAACAAATCAAAAGCTCGAGCGGAAATTGAATAAACGCTATCGAGATCATGCATATATCCATATTCGAGGCTTTGTGCAGGATATGTCTCTCGTGATGGACAGTGCAGATCTGTGCTTGATGAAGCCCGGCGGGATCAGCGTTTCCGAAGCGCTGGCAAAGGCGATGCCCATGGTCCTGATCGATGCAGTGGCAGGCTGCGAAGCATACAACCGCCGTTACTTTTTGCAGAAAGGCGGTGCCGCGACCGCGGCTAACATACAAAAATTGGCCGATACCTGCATCCGCTTAATGGAAGATGATCGAAAGCGGGAGAAAATGGTCAAAAATCTGGTGGCCTTGCAGACAGAGAACGCGGCGGAAACAATATATCTGCAAATGAAAAAACGAACGGAGGAACTTTATGCGGGGTGAATCGACTTCCGAACACCAACGGCATTTTGCAAAACCGATCGCAGATTACAAAAAGCTTCGGCTCAGCAATCTTACAAGCCCGAATTTTCGCCATCTGCTTTGGCTGCTGTATTGGCCGATTTACAGCCTGCTTTTCCTCTACGCAGAACGGTTTTATCAGGTGGAGCAATATCATGTGATGTACTGCCGATTGGATGATCTTATCCCGTTTTGCGAAATATTTGTGATCCCGTACCTGTTTTGGTTCGTGTACCTGATCGGGATGCACATATACACGCTTCTGTATGATGTGGATGCGTTCAGAAAAATGATGAAATTCATCGTCCTTACCTATTCCGTTACCATCGTGATATATTTTATATTCCCCACCTGTCAGGAGTTGCGTCCCATTACATTTGATCGGGATAATTTTTTAACCCGCTTTATGGCGCGATTTTATCGATTTGATACCAGCACCAATGTCTGCCCCTCTATCCATGTGATCGGTTCGCTGGCCGTCATGTTTACGGCGCTGCATACGAAGGGATCCGAACGCCGCGGATGGAAAGCTGCGTTTGTTGTCTGTGCAATATTGATCTGCATATCCACTGTTTTTTTGAAGCAGCACTCTGTTTTGGATGTGTTGGCGGCGATCCCTCTGTGTGCATTTGCATATTGGCTGTGTTTTCTTAAGGGGCGATCATAAAGGCAAATCGAGCCGAAGCTCCCGCCTCGGCTCGATCCCAAACTTTTTCTTTTTTGCCTCTGCCCCAACTATTGACAGAGAACCATAGAAAAACCGCCGTCCCGTTCGGGTTGGCGGTTCTGTGTATAAGATGGGGGCTATGTTTCCATAGCCCCAGCAAAGACTGACTCTTCGGCAGGCGTGCCTAGCCCTGCATTTCTTTTGCCCGTTACTTTTTGAAGTACGTGGCGCGTGGCGACACAAAATTTCCACCTCAAAGAGTCTATCTAGTCTACTGACAATATAGCACATTTATTCTGATTTGTAAAGGATTTTTTTGTTGCGTAGATACTTTTTGAATTTCCTTTCGCTGATCTCCATGAATGTAATAACCGAATTCTTATATGTTGGAGGATCTTTGGGAACCGCTAAACGCATAACAAGTCGAAAGCGCTCCCCGTCTTCTATATATTCGTTAATGATAACTGCGGTGTTCGGCGATTTATCTTCAAGGATGTACTGCGGATTTTCAACGATATCTTTCAAATATCCTGCATATCTTTCGTAGTCGTTTGGGTGCCGTTCTTGAATATGTTGAATACGCTCGTCAGTAATGATAACCTCATCTGTGGTAATCTTATCCGAAACGCATTTATATTTTTCCGCGTTCAGCCTTGTAATGTAATGCACATCCGTTCCACCTTTCGCAGCTCCGGTGTTCATTATAGCAGGTTTTTCGACATTTTCAACCGTTTTCTGTTGCGATTGCAAGAACGCCTTTTCCGCCGCTCTCTCCTGCTTCCAGTTATAGCCAGCGGTTTCCATGCGGTCATGCTGTGTGCGAAGTCCTGCGGCCTTGGAAAAGCGGTTGTATTCCTGTTTGAGCACTTGCGCCTTGATCTGGTCGGTTTGGAGCTTCTTCTCGTCCCCCCGTGGCCTCGTCTATCAGGATTTTTCTCCGCTGCTTGCGAATGCTCGCTTCCAGGTTTCTTTGCCGCTGTGTGGCTTCGTAGAGCGTGTAGTGCTTGCCGTTGTATGTAATGCCGCTTTCATTGTCTGTGTGGAACTTTTCCAGTTGCTCATCGGAATACTGCGGAATGCTCACGCCCATGATGATCGGGAAAGCGGCATGGCCGCAGTTGCGTGTCCAGATGCCGCAAAAACTGTCTTGCTTTCTCAGACTCCGAAATAACCGATCGGGTCAGGCGCGATAGGCCTGACCCGATTTTGCTGTTCATCGCCGCAGATCTCTCAGAAAAAGCTGACCTGGCTGGTATCCGGCAGTACGCCGAATGCCCCCGCTTCCTTCAGCATCTGAATATGCGTCTTACTGACCTTTGGGCAAGCGGCGGCAAATTCCTCCACAGACAGGAATTCCTTTCCCTCTCTGCCCTTCATGATATCCCATGCCGCATTTTCGCCGAGGCCGGAAATCGCCACAAACGGCGGCAACAGCTTCCCGTCGCAGATCTGGAAACGCGTGGCATGGCTTTCGTAGATGCTGATCGGCAGGAAATCGAAGCCGCGAAGATAGTATTCATAGACGACTTCCAGGGTAGTCAGCAGATCTTCATCTTTGTCCGTTGCGGCTTCGTTTCCGCGAATGGCTGTGATATTCGCACGCACCGCGTCCAGGCCGCCGGTCATAATGGCGGAATCAAAGCCACCTTTCTGGCTGCGGCGGTAGAAATAGGCGGCATAAAACGCCAGCGGGTGATAGACCTTGAACCAGGCAATGCGGAACGCCATCATGACATATGCGACCGCGTGCGCCTTTGGGAACAGATATTTGATCTTTTTGCAGGAATTGATATACCAGTCCGGCACGCCCGCCGCTTTCATTTCCTCCTCCGCGCCTTCGGGAAGCCCCCTCCCCTTTCGGACGAACTCCATGATCTTGAACGAACGCTTTTCGGGCAGTCCCATGGAGATCAGATAAATCATGATATCGTCGCGGCAGCCGACTGTTTCATGCGGCTGCGCCGTGCCGGACATGATAAGTTCCTTCGCGTTGCCCAGCCAGACATCCGTGCCGTGGGTGTAGCCCGATATCCGCAGGAGCGTATCGAATTGCTTCGGCATCGTATCGAGCAGCACGCCGCGGGTGAACTGGGTATTGAACTCGGGAACGGCCACCGCGCCCGTAGGCCCGAGGATGGGGTCGTTTTCGTAGCCGAGCTCCTTGCTGGAGGTAAAAATGGACATGGTCCTCCGGTCATCCAGCGGGATCGTCTGCGCATTCACGCCGGTCAGATCCTCCATATAGCGGATCATGGTAGGATCGTCATGGCCGAGCATGTCCAGCTTCAGCAGGTTCTCCTCCATGGAATGGTATTCAAAATGTGTGGTGATCTGATCCGCCTTCGGATCATCCGCCGGGTGCTGCACGGGGCAGAAATCCCAGATCTCGTTTTCCTGCGGAATGACCACCAGACCGCCCGGATGCTGCCCCGTCGTGCGGCGCACGCCGACGCAGCCTGTTGCCAGACGATTCATTTCGGCTGCGGAGCAGACGCGTCCGCGTTCCTCGAGATATTTTTTCACATAGCCGTAGGCCGTTTTATCCGCCACCGTCCCGATCGTTCCCGCGCGGAAAACATGCGATGCGCCGAACATCTCGATGCAGTAAGCATGTGCCTTGGCTTGATATTCGCCTGAGAAATTCAGGTCGATATCGGGGACTTTATCGCCGCCGAAGCCGAGGAACGTTTCAAAGGGAATATTGAAGCCGTCCTTTTCCAGCCTCATGCCGCAGAGCGGGCAATTCGCATCCGGCAGATCCGCGCCGCAGTTGATGCCCTCCGGGACATCCAAAACGGTGTGCTTGCAGGCAGGGTTCGGGCAGCGGTAGTGCGGCGGGAAAGAATTGACCTCTGTGATCCCGGACATATAGGCCACGATAGACGAACCGACCGAGCCGCGGGAGCCGACCAGATAGCCATGTTCCAGCGAATTCTGCACCAGCTTCTGCGCGGACATGTAGATCACGTCGTAATGGCAGGAAATGATGTCGTTCAATTCGGTTTCCACGCGCTTTTTGAAGATCTCGGGGGGATCGTCCCCATAGAGGCGATGGAATTTGCCGTAGACCAGCGCTTTCAGATCTTCGACGGAATTTTCGATCTTCGGCGCAAAGAGGTTATGCGGAACGGGTCGAAGCGTCTCGACCATATCCGCGATGCGGTTTGGATTGGTCACGACCAGCTCATACGCCTTCTCTTCCCCGAGGTAGCTGAATTCGCGCAGCATTTCATCCGTAGTGCGGAAATACAGGGGATTATCTTTATCGGCATCTTCAAAACCCTTGGTCGCAAGCAGGATATGGCGGAAGATCTCATCCTCGGGGTTCAGGAAGTGTACATCGCCTGTCGCAACGACCATCTTCCCCAACTCTTCGCCGAGACGCACGACGGTGCGGTTAAAGCTGCGTAGCTGCTCGATATCCTTTGCCATGCCGTTGGCCAGCATGAACATATTGTTGGAAAGGGGCTGCACCTCGAGAAAATCGTAAAACGACGCGATACGCTTCAGCTCTTCCTCGTTTTTGCCGTCCATGATCGCCTGAAACAGCTCGCCCGCCTCGCAGGCCGAGCCGATGATGAGCCCTTCGCGCATTTTCAGGATCTCGGATTTCGGGATGCGCGGTACCCGTTTGAAATATTCCAGATTTGCCTCGGAAATGAGGTGATAAAGGTTGCGCAGGCCGACCTGATTTTTGGCAAAAAGCAGGATATGCCGCGCATGGCGGTCGCCGATCCTGCCCTTGGAGCGCAGTGCGGTCATCGCGGGATTGACGGCCTGCAGGGTATGTATATCATGCTCCTGCTCCAGCTTTTGCGTCAGGCGGTGGAAGATCAGGCCGCAGGTCACGGCATCGTCTGCCGCGCGGTGGTGCTGGAATTCGGGCAGGCTCAGCGCATTGGCAACGATGTCGAGCTTGTATTTGTTCAATTGCAGGAGGTTTTGCGACAGGATCAGCGTATCGGCTGCCGTGAACGCATAGGGATGACCGAGGCGTTCACACGCGACGCGGATAAAGCCGGTATCGAAGTCCGAATTATGCGCAACGAGCACGCGATCCCCCACAAAGCGGAGGAACGCAGGCAGTGCCTGCGCAAGCTTCGGCGCGCCCACCAGCATGGAGTCGGTAATGCCCGTCAGCTCGGTGATCTTCGGTGTCAGGCTGCGCTCGGGGTCAACGAATGTCTGAAAGCGATCCAGCTCTTTGCCGTCCTGCATGATCACGGCGCCGATCTCCATGATGGCATCGTTGCGGGCGGAAAGCCCCGTCGTTTCCAGATCGAACGCCACATATTCCCCCGAAAAGGGAATGTCCTTCGTACCATGGACGACGATGCGGTCATCCACATCGTTGACATAGTAGCCCT